>NZ_JBWKPM010000006.1:0-226188 GCF_059418245.1 Roseateles sp. GW821-FHT09B06
GCGGCCGTCAGCGTGGTCTTGCCATGGTCAACGTGTCCAATCGTGCCCACGTTCACGTGCGGCTTGGTACGTTCGAACTTGCCTTTTGCCATCTTGCGCTCCTGGAGGCGAACAGATCAGAAGAAAAGAATTGGTGGTGCCCATGACGCGGATCGAACGCGTGACCTCTCCCTTACCAAGGGAGTGCTCTACCACTGAGCCACATGGGCATCGGCACGGGTTTGGCGACTCATCGAGTCAGCAAACCGGTGTCGACACCTGCACAACCAATATCCATGACACCCATCGCTGGAGCGGGAAACGGGAATCGAACCCGTGTCATTAGCTTGGAAGGCTAAGGTTCTACCATTGAACTACTCCCGCCCGGGAGCATTGACCTCCTGAGTTCGGCAGATCGAACCAGTCACTGACTCGCTCGATCTGCCGGCCCATTCAATCGTTCGCCTTGGTGGAGGAGGCTGGATTCGAACCAGCGTAGGCGTAAGCCAACAGATTTACAGTCTGCCCCCTTTAGCCACTCGGGCACCCCTCCGAGGCGAGCCATAGACTATAGCACAGCAAATTTTCAACGCAAAGCTTTTTTCCAGACGCTGGCGAAAGGAGTCGCGCACAAGCCCCTACCCACCCTGCAAATCTCGAGCGTCCGCGAGCAAAAATCGGCCTCCGCCAGCCAATACCAATTCACTACCAAGACCTCGCGACAAGGGGGAGGGAACCGTGGTTTCGGCACCAGTTAGCAGGGAAAACGCGGATCAAAATTGGTAGCAAAGTGGCACTATCAAGACTTATAGTGGCATGGCATTGGTTGTATTTGCAGATCCAGTAGAGGCGCCAGGCGCATGCCAGTTTGCTGTTCGGTATGGGCTGAGGTTCCGCGTCGCAACCGGCCACTCACGAATCCAGGCCATATCGAGGAGCAGTTTTATGAAGGTCAGACAGACCCCCATTGCGGCCGCCGTGTCGCTGACATTGCTGGGTGCAGCGCTCGCCGCCCAGGCCCAACAGGCGGAGCAAGCAGCCAAGAAGCCCGAAGCCACCCAGCTCGACCAGGTGGTGGTCACCGGCATCCGCGCCTCGCTGGAAACCGCCGTGAACATCAAGAAGAATGCCAGCGCCGTGGTGGACGCCGTGTCCGCCGAGGACATCGGCAAGCTGCCCGACTCCGACGTCGGCCAGTCCCTGGGCCGCATCCCCGGCATCTCGGTGGGCCGCGCCTTCGGCCAGGGCTCTTCGGTGTCGATCCGCGGCTCGGACCCGCAGATGACCTACACCACGCTGAACGGCCAGACCGTCGCGTCCACCGGCTGGTATGACCAGATGGACATCGACCGCTCGTTCAACTACTCCCTGCTGCCCGCTGAAATGATCGGCGGCATGGAGGTCTACAAGTCTTCGCAGGCCAACCTGACCGAAGGCGGCATCGGCGGCACGGTGATCGTCAAGACCCGCAAGCCGCTGGACCTGGCCGCCAATACCGCCTTCGCCAGCGTCAAGTACGGCGACGGCACCATCAGCGACTCCGAGAAGGAATTCTCGGGCCTGTACAGCTGGCGCAACGCCGGCCGCAGCCTGGGCGCGCTGGTCGCCGTCGGGCAACAGAAGGGCGACTACATCCGCCGCGGCGTCGAAGCCGACAGCCGCTGGTCCTCGGACGTCGCGCCCACCGCCTTCGTGCAAGAGCGCAAGCGCACCGCCTTCAATGTCGCGCTGCAGGCCCGTCCGGTCGACGGGCTGGAAGTGGGCCTGAATGTGCTGAGCCTGAAGCTCGACGCCAACAGCTCCAACAGCAGCCACTACATCTTCCACGACGCCAACTGCGACAAGCGCAATACCGCCGTCAAGTCGGACTTCAACCCCGACGGCATGTGCCTGCACAGCACGACCACCGCCGCCAACCCGCTGGCCAACGAGTTCTTCCAGGTCTGGGCCCGTGCCGCCGAGATGACCTCGGACAGCGCTGTCGTCGACGCTCACTACAAGCTCGACAACGCCAAGTTCGACTTCGTCCTCGGCTCCACCCGGGCCAAGGGCGGCACCTCGCTGACGGCCAACTATCAGGCCGGCTCCTGGGACGCGGGCGCCACCCTGCCCAAGTGGCAGGGCACGATCGACGCCACCGGCAAGCAGATCGGCATCCACCCCAGCTCGAACCAGTCCTTCACCGTCGCCAACCTGCCCGCGCAGATGAGCCCGCAGACCTGGGCCACCTCGCGCGGCCCGAACAAGGACAAGGAACAGTTCGCCCAGCTGGATGCCAGCTTCGACCTGAACTGGGGCGCGATCAGCGCCTTCAAGACCGGCGTGCGCTTTGCCGATCACACCTTCGAGAAGCGCAGCTACCGCCCGACCTGGAACGCGAGCATCGTCCCCGTCAACACCTCCGGCCTCTTTGACGGCTCGGTGGGCGTCGCCAGCTGGACCGTGCCGCGCCCGAACATCGGCGCGATGATCAGCAACACCGGCAAGAACATCGGCGGCTGGATCGAGGACCGCTCCGGCTACGGCGAGCTGAACGAGAAGAACCGCTCGGCCTACGGCATGTTCGAGTTCGACGCCCAGAACATGCGCGGCAACTTCGGCCTGCGCTACATCTCGACCGACATCAAGAGCATCGGCTACAAGTTCGACGGCACGCCGCTGGCCGCCGGCGACTATGCCGGCAACGAGAACTGGGGCCGCGGCTTCGCGACGACGAAGTCCAAGTACAACGACATCCTGCCCAGCGCCAACATCGCCTTCGACCTGAAGAGCAATCTGGTCCTGCGCATGACGGCCTCCCAGGCCATCACCCGTCCGAACTTTGCCAATATGTTCGGCGTGACGGTGTCGGGCTACAACGATGACCGGCCGAACAACGAGACCTGGACCGTCGGCAATGTCAACCTGAAGCCGCAGAAGTCCAACCAGGCCGACATCAGCCTGGAGTACTACTACGGCCGCGGCAACCTGCTGTCCGCCACCTTCTTCACCAAGGACATCTCGAACTTCATCACCGCCGAGGTGAAGACCAACCAGAAGGTCGGGCTGGTCGACCCCGTGACCGGCGTGGACAACTGGACCGTGCAGAGCTTCGTCAACGCGGGTGGCGGCAAGATTCGCGGCCTGGAACTGCAGGCCAACCACGCGTTCAACAACGGCTTCGGCGTCATCGGCAACTACACCTTCACCGAAGGTACCGCCCCCGCCAGCAGCTACCTGGATCAGCTGGGCGTCTTCACCCAGGCCTCCAAACACAACGTGAACCTGGTCGGCTATTACGAGACCCAGAGCTACTTCGGCCGCCTGGCCTACAACTGGCGTTCCAAGTACATGATCCGCGAGGGCGCCTACTGGTATGGCAACCGCATGCACGATGCCTATGGCACGCTGGATGCCAGCCTGGGCTGGAACATCACCAAGAACCTGAAGCTGTCCTTCGAGGCGCTCAACCTGACGAAGGAAGACGACGTCCAGTACGGCGCCGCCGCGGCCTCCAACACCGGCATCAAGGACCCGCTGCGCGCCGGCTTCCCGGCCTGGAGCTTCAAGGGCGAGACGACCTACAAGCTGGGCCTGAGCGCCAAGTTCTGATCGGGCAATTGCCCCCATGCGAGAGCCCGGCACGCGCCGGGCTCTTTTTCATTGCGGATCCGTGCGGCGCTCGAGCGAGCGCCGCCCCAGCGGGCATCAGAAGTCGAAGAAGGAATTCAGCGTCAGCCGCCCGCGCCGCGGCTCGCTCTCGATGCTGAGCGCCGGGTTGATGCAGGCGCTGTGCAGCAGGCTGCCCGGATAGACCACCAGGCGGTTGAAGCGGGCCGGAATCATGCCCAGGAATTCGAACCGCTCGTCGCCCCGGTCGAAGTAGCGCAGCGGCGGCGGGCGGCGGTTCAGCTCCTCGTAGTAGACGTCGAGGTACTGCTCGCGGTTCCCGGCCGTGACACGCTGGATGCCGGTGGCCTTGTGGCGATAGAAGCCGGTGCCGCCATGGTGCTCGTCGCAGAGGTAGAGCAGCACCGCCATATGGTGCGGCGTGCTGGCGTCGAAATGCGGCGTGCGCTGCAGCGGGCCCAGTTCGCCGGGCGCATGCGTGGTCAGCGAGAAGACACAGGGGCTCTTGCGCAGCTCCAGCGCCTCGGGCACGCCGAAGTTGATCCGGATCAGCGGGTCGATCAACTCGACCAGCCTGGCCGAGTAGCCGGCCGGCGCCTCGGCGCGCAGGCCCGGATAGCCCTTCCGCTCGTCCTTGCGCGGATAGGGCTCGTAGCGGCTCGCGCAGGCCGCCTCCAGCAGGGCCTGCGGATCTTCCAGGAAGTTGTCGATCAGCACCAGCTGGTGTTCGCCGATCCGCACGGAGCGGATGTCCGGCGGCATGCGAATCGCGAAGGGATCATCACTCATGCCCGGATTCTCCGTCCCGGCGCGCCCGCGGCGGCAGCTCCGGCTAGACCTTGATGTAGATGCGCCGCGCATCCAGCACCCGCACGATCCCCCACCAGACCGTGACGAAGGCCAGCGCGAAGGCCAGCGAGCGCCCCTGCGGCCCCACCAGCGGCTCCAGCCAGCCGAAACCATGTGCATAGAGCGGCCCCATCCCGCCGACACCTTCCAGCAGCACCGTGCAGATCCAGGCCCCGGCATAGGCGGCGATCGCATTGACACCGAAGCCGCGCCCCGGCGCCGGCCAGCCGCGCCGGTCCACCAGCGCATGCGCCAGCAGCAGCGCCAGGCAGGCCCAGCCGCCGGTCCAGAGCACGAAGCTGCCGGTCCACAGCTGCTTGTTGAACGGCAGCCAGGGCGTCAGCGCATGGCCCAGCGCCATCACACCGAGGCCCAGCCCGCACAGCGCCGCCAGCCGGCCCTTGCGCAGCAGCTCGCCGGCGCGCAGCCCCAGCAGGCAGGTGGCCAGCGCGCCCAGGGTGCTGAGCAGGCCCTCGGGCTCATGCGCCAGGCCGGTGGCCGGATTCCATTCATAGGCCAGGCGCCCCAGCACGGCCGTATCGATGCGCGAGGCCAGATTGCCGGCCTTGTCCAGCGGCCCGCCCCACAGCAGCAGGGCCGCATAGCCCAGCAGCAGGCCAGCCAGCAGCAGCCACTGCGAACGGGCACGCAGGTACAGCGCCGCCAGGCCGGTGAGAGCGAAGCACAGGCCGATGCGCTGCAGCACACCCAGCAGGCGGAACTCCGGCTTGTCCATCAGCCACCAGGCCAGCGCATGCAGGGCCAGCCCCAGCAGCAGGATGCGCAACGCGCGCTGCAGCACCACGCGCGCCATCGGCGCGGGCGCGGCGCCGGCCTCGATGCGGCCGCCCATGCTCAGCGCGATCGAGACGCCGACGATGAACAGGAGGAAGGGAAAGATCAGGTCGGTGGGCGTGCAGCCATGCCAGGCGGCATGCTGCAGCGGGGCATAGACATGCCCCCAGTCACCGGGGTTGTTGACCAGCAGCATGGCCGCCACGGCCAGGCCGCGCAGCGCGTCGACCGAGGCCAGGCGCTGATTGCTCGATGTAGTCATCGCGTCAGAAGTCGCAGCGGCTTTCCAGCGGCGGCTGGGCGGCCGGAACCTGATCGAGCCGCCCGGTGCCGGCGCGGCGCAGCGCACCGACCTGGTCCAGCACCTGTTCCGGGCTCAGCCGCATGTTGCGCACGTGGAAGACCCAGTCGACGTCCTGCTCCCAGACCCGTGGCATGCCCCCTTGCGGCAGCGGCCCGCCCGGCGAGAACCAGAGGTTGAAGTTGATCGACATCGGCACCACCGGGTAGTTGCGCCCGCCATGCCGGGCGACCTGGCGGCCGTCGATGAACAGGCGCGTCTGCCCGTCCAGTATCTGCATCATCAGCACATGCCACCCGTCCAGCGAGGCGAACTCCTCGTGCGACTGGTTGTAGGCCTGCCAGGGATTGAGCTGCACGGTCTGCCAGGTGATGCCATAGAGGCGCGTCTTCTCGCTGCCCCAGCCGCCGTTGGGCAGGTATTCCCAGTCCAGCTCGCTGAACTCGGGATCGAAGTCATGCCTCAGCGGGCTGACCACATAGAAGGTCTGGATCACCGGGTCACCATCGGCGCCGCTGCTGGGCACATCGCGAAAGCGCAGGCGCGCCGCGTAGGTGCCTTCCAGGTATTTGCGCTGATGGCACAGCTGGGCCTGCGCGGTGCCGGGGCCGGTGCCGTCGGTCTGGGCCGTCAGGCGCAGCAGGCGGTTGCCCTTAGCGTCGGGGTCGTCCAGCAGGCTCAGGCCCTCGGGGGCCCAGCGCGCGCCCTCGATGCCGGGATGACCCGCCTTGCTGCGCGGCATCCAGCCGCCCTGCCCCAGCTCGGCCGCCGAGCGGTAGGAGAAATCGTCGAAGAAAACCTGTCCGGCTTGCGCCAGGGCCGGTGGGCCCAACAACAGGGTGACACCGGCCGCCGTCAGCATGCCTCTCAAGCTCATACCCGTCACCACCTCAGTTGCCATGGGCCGGCGTCGCGGCCGGCTTGCCGGAGGGCTTGTCCGCCGCCTGCAGGCCCTTGCCCGGGATCTTGACGAAGAACATCAGCACGAAGGCCGGCACGCCGCAGGCGATGGTCCAGAGGAAGAAGCTCTGATAGCCCATGGCCAGCTGGATGTCGCCGCTGATGGTCTTGGAGAAGATGAAGCCCAGCTGCATCACGCCCGAGCCCAGCGCGTAATGCGCGGTCTGGAACTTGCCCGGCGCCACCGCCTGCATGATGTAGAGGATCATGCCGACGAAGCCGAAGCCGTAGCCGAACATCTCGACGCCGACCGCGAAACCGATGTGGAACAGGTCGGCCGGCATGGTGCTGGCCAGGTAGTAGAAGGTCACATTGGGCACGGCCATCGCGACGATCAGCAGGGGCATCGCGCGCCGCAGGCTCAACCAGGAGGTGAAGTAGCCGCCCAGGATGCTGCCGACCAGAAAGGCCGCGGTGCCCACGGTGCCGTAGATACCGCCGACCTGCTCGGTGGAAAGGCCGAGCCCCCCCTTGTCGCGCGCCTCGATCAGGAACAAGGGACCGATGGTCTGCACCTGCCCCTCGGCAAAGCGGAACAGCACGATGAAGAGGATGGCCAGCCAGATGCCGGGCTTGCCCAGGAAATCGGCGATCACCTCCCGCAAGGTGTGCCAGACGCTGGCGACGGTCAGGTCGGCATGCTCGGTGTTCAGCACGCCCGGCAGGGCCCAGGCGTTGTAGGCCGCCAGCAGCGCCAGCAGCACGGCCAGCAGTACGAAGATCACCGACCAGGCATTCATCACGCCCAGCGACTTCTCCAGATGCCCGGCCAGCACCAGCAGCCCGCCCAGGGTCAGGAACTTGGAGGCGTTGAAGAAGGCGCCCTGCCAGCCGGCATAGGCGGCCTGCTGCCGGGCGTCGAGACTGGCCATGTAGAGCCCGTCGCAGGCGATGTCGTGGGTGGCCGAGGCATAGGCCAAGAGGAACAGCACCGCGATACTGGCGGCGAACCACATCGGCAGCTGCAGCGCCACGGCCATCAGCCCGAGGCCGACGGCCCCGGTGAACTGCATCGCCACGACGATCAGCTTCTTGCTGCGCGCCAGCTCCAGGAAGGGGCTCCACAGCGGCTTGAAGGCCCAGGCCAGGCCCAAAGCGCCGGTCCAGCGCGCGATCTGGTCGTTGGCCACGCCCATGTTCTTGAACATCAGGCCGGCGATCAGCATCACGACGAAGAACTGCAGGCCCTGCACGAAGTAGAGGCTGGGCACCCAGCGGATGGGGGAGCGGGGCTGGGTCATGGCGAAGGCCTCGGCTTCAGTTCAGGGTCACGGGCGGCGTCGCCGTGGCGGCGGCGCGGCCTTCCAGCCAGGCCTGCAAGGCCGCCAGCGCGCCCTCGGCATAGCCCCAGCTGATCACGGTCGGCGCGGCCACGTCCAGCGACTGGAAGGGATTCCACAGCACCAGGTGCAGATCCGGCCGCCAGCCGGCCGCTTGCGCGCCGTAGCGGGCCCGGTGGGTGGAGGCCAGCACATTGAAGCGGCCGTCCCGGGGCACATCGGCCCAGTCCAGCGCGTCGATGTCGGGCAGCGCCACGAACTCGGCGTCGGCAAAGCCGGCAAACAGCGCGCGCACCTGGGCGCCGGTGGGGCCGGCCTCGGAGACGCCGTCGGTGGGTACCTTGTCCTGCACATAGATGCGCAGCGGCTGGTCCAGGCGCGGGGCGGCGGCGCCGCGCAGCGCGGTCAGCCCCGCGGCCCAGGCGCGGCGCATCAGCGCGTCGTCCGGGCTGCGCTGCGCGTCCGGGTATTCGCTGTGCCGCACGGGATAGGCCGCGGCCAGGGCATCCAGGCGCGCGGCGGCACGCAGGCCCTGCGCGGCGCCCAGCTCGCCGCGCGCGAAGGCCGTGGCCAGCGCCTCGATGGCCTGGCCCTGCTCGGCCAACGAGCCCTGGGCCAGGATCATGTCGGCACCGGCATCGATGGCCAGCACCGCGGCGCGCGCATAGCCATAGCGCTCGGCGATGGCCTTCATCATCAGCGCATCGGTGATCACCACGCCCTGGTAGCCCAGCTCCTCGCGCAGGATGCCGCCCAGCACCTTCTTGGACAGGGTGGCCGGATGGTCGGGGTCGATCTGCGGGTAGACGATGTGCGCCGTCATCATCGACGGCGCCTGGTCGCGCAGGGCTTTGAAGGGGAGCAGTTCCAGCGCGTCGAGCTCGGCCCGGCTCTTGTCCACCGTCGGCAGGTCCAGGTGCGAATCCACATGAGTGTCGCCATGACCGGGGAAATGCTTGATGCAGCAGGCCACGCCCTCGGCCAGCGAGCCGCGCATCCAGGCCCCGGCCAGACGGATCACCGCGTCGGCGTTCTCGGCGAAGCTGCGCTCGGCGATCACCGGGTTGGCCGGGTTGTTGTTGATGTCGGTGACCGGTGCGAAGTTCCAGTTGATGCCGATGCCGCGCAGGCCGCGCGCCACCGCGCCGCCTACCTGCTCGGCCAGCGCCGCGTCGCCGGCGGCGCCCAGGGCCATCGCCGAGGGCGGCTGCGGCAGGAAGGTGGCGCGCACCACCGAGCCGCCCTCCTGGTCCAGGCCGATCAATGCGTTCGGGCCCAGCACCGCGCGCAGATCGCGAGTCAGCGCGCGCACCTCCGCCTGCGTGCCCAGGTTTTTGCGGAACAGGCAGACGGCGCGGATCCCATGCTCGCGCAGGAAGGCGGCGGTCTCGGCATCCAGCGATTTGCCGGGAATGTCGACCATCACCAGATGGCCGGGACGGAATTGCGTGGGGCTCATATCGCTCGTTCTGTGGCTCGGCTCGCATTCCCGGGTGGGCGCCGCAGATCCGGCTTCGCCGGGCTGCCGGCGCCGCCCCTTGAGGGGCGCGCGCAGCGCGTAGGGGTGCTCAATGTGTCTTGGTGACCTTGGCCAGATGGCGCGGCTGGTCGGGGTTCAGGCCCCGGGCCCGGGCCAGCGCTTCCACCATCGGGTAGAAGCTCTGCACCGCGGCGATCGGGTCCAGGTCCTCGTTGCCGGTGGTGGCGAGCTCCAGCTCGGCGCCCGGCGTACCTTTCGGCGCGGCCAGCAGCACGCGCGCACCGCGGCCGCGCATCTCCTCGGCCAGCGCGATCAGGCCGGCCTGGGCCGGGCCGCGCGGCGCGAACACCAAGAGCGGATAGCCCTCCTCCACCAGCGCCATCGGGCCATGCTTGACCTCGGCGCCCGAGAAGGCCTCGGCCTGGATGCCGCAGGTCTCCTTGAACTTCAGCGCCGCTTCCATCGCGATCGCCAGGCCGGTGCCGCGGCCGATCACGAACAGCTTGTCGGCATCCTGCAGCGCCTCCACCGCCGCATCCCAGCGCAGCTGGGACGCGGTCCCCAGCGCCTGCGGCAGGGTCTGCAGCGCGGCGGCGAGGTCTTCGTCGTCCTGCCAGGCCGCGACGAGGCGGGCGCCGGCCACCAGCTGGGCGATATAGCTCTTGGTGGCGGCCACGCTCTGCTCCGGGCCGGCATGCAGCGCGAACACATGCTGGGCGGCCGCGGCCAGTGGCGAACCGGTGGCATTGACGAAGGCGACGGTGCGCGCGCCCTGCTGGCTGAAGTACTGGGTCGGCGCGACCAGATCGGGGCTCTGGCCCGACTGCGAGAAGGCCAGCGACACCAGGCCCTTGCTTTCGATCTTGCTCTGGTAGAGCGTGATCAGCGACATCGGCAGCGAGGTCACCAGGCGGCCCAGGCGCGCCATCATCAGATAGGCCATGTAATGCGCCGCATGGTCCGAGCTGCCGCGGGCGATCGTCAGCAGGCCGCCGGGCGGCTGGGCGCGCAGCGCCTCGCCCAGCGCCGCATAGGCGCCCTGATCGGCGGCCAGCTGGCGCGCCACGGCGGCGGGCGCGCTCAGCGCCTCTTCAAGCATTCGCGAGGTCAATCTCTTCTCCTTCGACGACCACGCGCTGCAACTGCAGGTCCCGGTCCAACACCACGAAATCCGCCCAGGCGCCGATGGCCAGACGCCCCCGGTCCTCCAGGCCCATGTAATCCGCCGCATGGGTGGAGACACGGCGCGAGGCCTCCGCTATCTCCAGGCCCAGGCCCACCAGGTTGCGCAGCGCCTGGTCCAGGGTCAGCGTGCTGCCGGCCAGCGTCCCATCGGGCAGGCGCACGCCGCCCATGCACTTCATGACCTTGTGGCGGCCCAGGCGGTATTCGCCGTCGGGCATGCCGGCCGCCGCGGTCGAATCGGTGACGCAGAACAGGCAGGGAATCGAGCGCAGCGCCACCTTGATCGCGCCCGGATGCACATGCAGCAGGTCCGGGATGATCTCGGCATAGCGCGCATGCGCCAGCGCCGCGCCCACCATGCCGGGCTCGCGGTGATGCAGGCCGGTCATCGCGTTGAACAGATGCGTGAAGCCACCCGCGCCCTGCGCCAGCGCGGCCACGCCGTCCTCGTAGGTGCCCAGCGTGTGGCCGATCTGCACCCGGAAGCCGGCGGCGCGCAGGCGTCCGATCAGCTCCAGGTTGCCGGGCAGTTCGGGCGCCAAGGTGATCAGGCGGATCGGCGCCAGCGCGTGCAGGGCCTGGATCTCCTCGATGCTGGCGGGCTTGGCGAAATCGGGCTGGGCGCCCAGCTTGCCGGGGTTGATGTAGGGGCCTTCCAGATGCACGCCCAGCACGCGTGCGCCATTGGCGGCGCGCTCGCGGCACAGCGGTCCCAGCGCGCCCAGGGCCTGGCGGATATCGTCCATCGGCGCCGTCATCGTGGTGGCCAGCAGGGCCGTGGTGCCGTGGCGCGCATGCATGCGGGAGATCGCGCGGGCGGCGTCGCCGCCCTCCATGGTGTCGCGGCCCGCGCCGCCATGCACATGCAGGTCGATGAAGCCGGGCAGGATCAGCGGCAGCGGCGCGCGCCCGCGACGGACCTCGGATTCGGGGACCGGTTCGCCCTGGATGCGGACGATGCGTCCGTCCTTCTGCTCCATGGCGCCGCGCACGAAACCCTGCGGCGTCAGGACATAGCCCTCGATGTGCTCTACCAACCTCATCCCTGTCCTGTAGTTCGGCCGCTAGCCCTCGCGCCGCATCTCGGCGACGAAGTCGTAGTAGTCGCTGCGGCAATACGAATGGGTCAGCTCGACGGCCTGACCCGACTCCAGAAAACCCACGCGCGTGATGAACAGCACCGCCTGGCCCACCGGCACCTCCAGCAGCGCCGCCAGCTTGGGTTCGGCATTGATGGCGCGGATATGCTGCAGCGCGCGCACCGGCGCGCCGCCATGCTTGGACAGATGGGCGTAGAGCGAGGACTCCACCGCCTGCGGATCCGGCAGCACGGCCTCGGGCAGCACGCTGACCTCGTAGGCCATCACCACCGCGTCCGCCAGGCGCAGGCGCTCCAGGCGCGAGACGCGCGCGCCGGTGGCCAGGCCCAGGCTCAGCTGCTCGTCCGGCGCGGCCAAGGTGAAGCTGCGCGTCAGCCACTTCGAGCTGGGCTTGAAGCCGCGCTGGTGCAGTTCCTCCGAGAAGCTGGTCAGGCGCGACAGCGGCTGCTCCAGCTTGGGCGCGATGTAGTTGCCCGAGCCGCGCTTGCGGATGATCAGCCCCTGCTCGACCAGCCGGTCGATGGCCTTGCGCGCGGTCACGCGCGACAGGTCCAGCGCCTCGGACAGCACCCGCTCCGAGGGCAGGGCCTCGTCGGCGTGGTAATGGCCGTCGCGGATCGCCTGGGCCAGCTTGTGGGCCAGTTGCATATACAGCGGCGAGGCCGCCTGGGCATCGGGCTTGAATTGGAAAGGCAGCTTGGTTGTTGTCGTGGTGGAGCTCATCACAGTCCCTGTTCGGTGAGCGCGCGGCCGATCATCAGCAGCGCACCGTCCGCCGAGTCGCCTTGCGGCTCGACGCAACGGGCTCGAATGGTGCCTGAGAATTGATCGCCCACCCGCCGCGCGATGCTGCCGCACAGCGCCAGCGGCAGGCGCCCCGACGGGTCCAGGGCCTGGGCCAGCCTTTCCAGTTCGGCCACCGCCTCGTCCACGAAACCCTGGGCCACCGCATCGGCAGCGGCCTGCTCGAACACCAGCGGCGCCAGGCCGGCAAAGCCATGCTGGCCGGCCGCGGCGCAGAAGGCCGCCAGCTGGTCGCGCTGCGCGCCGGCCGCGGCCCAGACCGCGCGCGCCAGCGCGCCGGCCGGCACGCGGCCGTCCATGGCCTGCTGGGCATGGCGGACGGCCTTCAGCCCCAGCCAGGCGCCGCTGCCCTCGTCGCCGGTGACCCAGCCCCAGCCGCTGATCAGCACGCGCGTGCCGTCCTCGCGCAGGGCCTCGCCCACCGCGCCGGTACCCGAGGCCACCACGGCGCCGGGCCGGCCGCCATGGGCGCCCAGCACCGTCGTGAAGCCGTCGTTGTCCAGCAGCACCCGGGCATAGCCGGGCTGCAGGGCCAGGAAGCCCTCGGCCTGCTCGGCGATGGTGGCGCCCGACAGGCCCAGGCCGATCGCGCATTCGGCCAAATCCAGCTCGGCCAGCTCGGCCTGGGCACAGGCCAGCGCACAGGCCTGCTGGATATGCCGCCAGGCCTGCTCCAGGCCCTGGCCCAGGGCCGAGGGACCGGCCTCGCCCTGCCCCAGCAGGCCCCCCTGGCGGTTCGCCAGGCGCAGGCGCGTGCCCGTGCCGCCGCCGTCCACACCGATCAGGTAGCGGATGGGCTTGCGGGCAGAATGCGAGGGCGCGCCGGAGGCGCGGGTGAAAACCGTGTTCATAATTTAATACCAGTCTAGTACCAAAAACGCTTGAGCGTCAATTGGTATTGGCTGAAATTACTATGAGTCGGCTTAAAGCGGCCTGTTTCCCGGGTTAATACCAATGAGGCACCAGCCTCAGGCGGGGAGACCCCAGTCGATGGCCCGGCCCTGCGCGGCCAGCCAGGCGGCGGCCTGCGAGAAATGCCCGCAGCCGATGAAGGGCACCGGCGGCCGGCTGGCCGACAGCGGCGAGGGATGGTTGGCCTGCAGCACCAGATGCCCCGGCCCGGCCGCTTCGATCAGCGCCGCCTTGGCCTGGGCATGCGCACCCCACAGCATGAAGACCTTGGATGCCGGATCGGCCGCGGCGCGCGCAATCAGCGCGTCGGTCAGCGCCTCCCAGCCACCGCCCTTCTGGAATTTGGCATGGCTGGCCGGCGCGCCGTCCTCCACGGTCAGGCTGGTGTTGAGCAGCAGCACGCCGCGGCGCGCCCATTCGCCCAGATGACCGCTGGCCGGCGGTGCCTGGCCCAGGTCACGTTGCAGCTCCTTGAAGATATTGCGCAGGCTGGGCGGCAGCTTCTTCAGGCCCGGCGGCACCGAGAAGGCCAGGCCCTCGGCCTGGCCGGGGCCATGGTAGGGGTCCTGGCCCAGGATCACGGCGCGCACCTCGGCGAGCGGCGTCAGCTCCAGCGCGCGCAAGGGTTCGGGCGGATAGATCAGCGCACCGGCCGCCCGCCGCGCGGCCAGATGCGCTTCCAGCGCCCGGCCGGCCGGGCTCTCGCGCCAGGCCTCGACGACAGCCTGCCAGTCGGGGCTCAAGAGAACAGGGCGGCCAGGGCCGCGCCGGGATCGGGAGCCCGCATGAAGGCCTCGCCGACCAGGAAGGCGTTCACGTTCGCGGCGCGCATCGTCTGCACATCGGCCGGGGCCAGGATGCCGCTCTCGGTGATCAGCAGGCGGTCATCCGGCACCTGCTTCAACAGGCCCAACGTCGTGTCCAGCGTGACCTCGAAGCTGCGCAGATTGCGGTTGTTGATGCCCAGCAGCGGCGTCTTCAGGCGCAGCGCGCGCTCCAGTTCTTGGCCGTCATGCACCTCGACCAGCACGTCCAGGTTCAGGCTAGCCGCGCAGGCCTCCAGTTCGGCCATCTGGCCGTCGCCCAGGCAGGCGGCAATCAAGAGGATGCAGTCGGCGCCCATCGCGCGGGCCTCGAACACCTGGTACTCGTCGACCATGAAGTCCTTGCGCAGCACCGGCAGCGTGCAGGCCGCGCGGGCCTGGCGCAGGTAGTCGGCCGAGCCCTGGAAGAACTGCGCGTCGGTCAGCACCGACAGGCAGGCCGCGCCATGGCGCTCGTAGCTCTGCGCGATCTCGGCCGGGCGGAAATCGGCGCGGATCACGCCCTTGCTGGGGCTCGCCTTCTTGATCTCGGCGATCACGCCGCTCCCCTTCAAGGGGCTGCCTGCGGCGATCTTGGCGCGCAGCGCCGTTTCAAAACCGCGCGTGACGCGGTCGGCCTCGGCTTCTTCACGGAGGCTGGCCAGCGAGCGCCTGGCGCGTGCCGCCTTCATTTCCTCATGCTTGACCGCAACGATGCGCTTCAGGATGTCGTCCACCGCCCTCACTCCTTCTTGCCCAGCGCCCGGGTCGCCGCGACGAATTGTTCCAGCTTGGCCTTGGCCGCGCCGCTGGCGATCGCCTCGCGGGCCTTGGCGATGCCGGCCGCGATCGAATCGACCACATTGGCCGCGTAGAGCGTGGCGCCGGCATTCAGCAGCACGATGTCGCGCGCCGCGCCGGCCTCGTTGCTCAGCGCGCCCATCAGCATCACGCGCGACTCCTCGGGGCCGGCCACCTTCAGGCTGCGGTTGCTGACCATCGCCAGGCCGAAGTCCTCCGGATGGATCTCGCACTCGCGCACCTCGCCGTTCTTCAGCTCGCCCACCAGGGTGGCCGCGCCCAGCGAGATCTCGTCCATGCCGTCCTTGCCGTAGACCACCACCGCATGCTCGGCGCCCAGGCGCTGCATCACGCGCACCTGGATGCCGACCAGGTCGGGATGGAACACGCCCATCAGGATGTTCCTGGCGTCGGCCGGGTTGGTCAGCGGCCCGAGGATGTTGAAGATGGTGCGCACGCCCAGTTCCTTGCGCACCGGCGCGATGTTCTTCATCGCCGGATGGTGGTTGGGCGCGAACATGAAGCCGATGCCGGTCTGACGCACGCTTTCGGCCACCTGGGCCGGCGTCAGCATGATGTTGGCACCCAGGGCCTCCAGCACATCGGCGCTGCCGGTCTTGCTGGAGACGCTGCGGTTGCCATGCTTGGCGATCTGCGCGCCGGCCGCGGCCGCCACGAACATCGAGCAGGTGCTGATATTGAAGGTATGCGCGCCGTCGCCGCCGGTGCCCACCACGTCGACCAGATGCGGGCCGGCGACGACCGGCACCTTGTTGGACAGCTCGCGCATCACCTGCGCGGCGGCCGTGATCTCGCCGATGGTTTCCTTCTTGACCCTCAGGCCGATCAGCAGGGCCGACGCGATCACCGGCGACATCTCGCCGCTCATGATGCGGCGCATCAGCGCCAGCATCTCGTCGTGGAAGATCTCGCGGTGCTCGATGACGCGGGTCAGGGCTTCGTTGTCGGTGATGGGCATCTCAGTCTCCGAAATACGAACGGACGGCGGCGATCGCCTGGTCGACGCCGGCGGCGTCGACATCCAGATGGGTCACGAAGCGCAGGCGATAGAGGCCGGTGGCCAGCACGCCGCGCTGCTTCAGGTGCTCGATCAGGCCGGCCGCGCGTGCCGGCGCCACATCGGCGAACACGATGTTGGTCTGCGGCGCCTCGACCGTCAGATCCGGCAGCCCCTGCAGGCCTTCGGCCAGCCGCCGGGCCAGCGCATGGTCCTCGGCCAGGCGGCGCACATGGTGCTCGAGCGCGTGATGCGCGGCCGCGGCCAGCAGGCCGGCCTGGCGCATGCCGCCGCCGGCCATCTTGCGCCAGCGGTGCGCGCGCTGGATGAAGTCGCGGCTGCCGCACAGCACCGAACCGACCGGCGCGCCCAGGCCCTTGGAGAAGCAGACCGAGACGCTGTCGAAGTAATGGCAGATGCGGCGCGCCGCCGCATAGGGATCGGCGCCGTCCACCGCCACCGCAGCATTGAAAAGCCGCGCGCCGTCCAGATGGCGCGCCAGGCCCTTGCGCTGCGCCAGTTCGGACGCCGCGGCCAGATAGTCCATCGGCAGCACCTTGCCGCCGATCGTGTTCTCCAGCGCCAGCAGTCTCGTGCGCGCGAAATGCGCGTCGTCGGGTTTGATATTGGCCTCGATGTCGGAGAGCGCCAGCGAGCCGTCCGCCTGATGCGGCAGCGGCTGCGGCTGGATCGAGCCCAGCACCGCGGCGCCGCCGCCCTCCCAGCGGTAGGTATGGGCGAACTGGCCGACGATGTATTCGTCGCCGCGCTGGCAATGGCTCATCAGCGCGCAGAGATTGCTCTGCGTGCCGGTGGGCATGAAGAGCGCGGCCTCGAAGCCCAGGCGTTCGGCCAGATCGGCCTGTAGCGCATTGACGCTGGGGTCGTCGCCGAACACATCGTCGCCCAGCGCGGCGGCCAGCATGGCCGCGCGCATCGCGGCCGTCGGTCGGGTGACGGTATCGCTTCTGAGGTCGATAAGGCCGCTCATAGGACACGCTCCAGGAAATTCTTGAGCATCGCATGGCCATGCTCGGACAGGATGGATTCGGGATGGAACTGCACCCCTTCCAGCGGCGCGGCCGTGCCGGCCAGCTCGCGGTGGCGCACGCCCATGATCTCGCCGTCCTCGCTGCGCGCGCTGATCTCCAGCACCTCGGGGCAAGTCGCCTCCTCGATCACCAGCGAGTGGTAGCGGATCACGCTGAAGTCCTTGGGCAGGCCCTTGAACACGCCCTTGCGGTCGGTCGTGACCATGCTGGCCTTGCCATGCATCTGGGTCTTGGCCCGGATGATCTTGCCGCCCAGCGCCGCGCCGATGCTCTGGTGGCCCAGGCAGACGCCCAGGATCGGCAGCCGCCCCTGGAAGGCGCGGATCGCCTCGACGCAAACGCCCGCCTCGGCCGGCGTGCAGGGCCCCGGCGAGAACACCAGATGATCCGGCTTCAGCGCGCCGATCTCCTCGACCGTGATCTCGTCGTTGCGCACGACCTTGACCTCGGCGCCGAGTTCGCCGAAATACTGCACCAGGTTGAAGGTGAAGCTGTCGTAGTTGTCGATCATCAGCAGCATGTCAGGACTCCCGCAGGGCCGCCCCAAGGGAGGCCAGCCCCCTCGGGGGGCAGTGAACGAAGTGAACGTGGGGGCTCATCAAAAACCCTCCTCAACCAGTTCGGCCGCACGGATCAAGGCACGTGCCTTGGCCTCGGTTTCCTTCCATTCCAGCTCGGGCACCGAGTCCGCCACGATGCCGGCCGCCGCCGAGACATAGAGGGTCTGATCCTGCACGATGCCGGTGCGGATCGCGATCGCCAGGTCCATGTCGCCGGCGAAGCTCAGATAGCCGCAGGCACCGCCGTAGATGCCGCGCTTGACCGGCTCCAGCTCGTCGATGATCTGCATCGCGCGGATCTTGGGCGTGCCGCTCAGGGTGCCGGCCGGGAAGGTGGCACGCAGCAGGTCCATATTGCTCTGACCCTTCTTGAGCGTGCCCTCGACATTCGAGACGATGTGCATCACATGCGAATAGCGCTCCACCGCGAAGGCATCGGTCACCTTGACCGAGCCGGTCTCGGCGATGCGGCCGATGTCGTTGCGCGCCAGGTCGATCAGCATCAGGTGCTCGGCGCGCTCCTTGGGGTCGGCCCTCAGCTCGGCCTCCAGCGCCTGGTCCAGCTCGGGCGTCGCGCCGCGCGGCCTGGTGCCGGCCAGCGGGCGGATCGTGATGCGGTCCTCGTCGGCGATGCGTTCGTGGCGCACCAGGATCTCCGGCGAGGCCCCGACGATCTGGAAGTCCCCCATGTCGTAGAAGTACATGTACGGGCTGGGGTTCAGCGAGCGCAGCGCGCGGTACAGGCTCAGCGGCGACTCGGTGTAGCGTTTGCTCAGGCGCTGGCCGAACACGATCTGCATGCAGTCGCCGGCGGCGATGTATTCCTTGGCCCTCAGCACGCCGGCCTCGAAGTCCGCGCGCTTGAAGTCGCGCTGCACCGGGTGCGACTGGCCGCGCTTGACCTGCGGGGCGCTGACGCTGTAGCCGAGCTTGTCGCGCAGCTCGGTCAGGCGCTTCTTGCCGCCGAAATAGGCCTCGGGCTGGGTGGGATCGGCATAGACGATCAGGTAGAGGCGCCCCGACAGGTTGTCGATCACCGCCAGCTCCTCGCATTGCAAGAGCATCAGGTCGGGCGTGGCCAGGCCGCCTTCCTTCTTCGTCTTGGCCAGCTTGGGCTCGATATAGCGCACCGCGTCATAGCCGAAGTAGCCAGCCAGGCCACCGCAGAAGCGCGGCATGCCGGGGCGCAGCGCGACCTTGAAGCGCTGCTGGTAGGCCTCGATGAAGTCGAGCGGGTTGCCTTCGTGGGTCTCGACCACCGCGCCGTCGCGCAAGACCTCGGTCGTGAAGCCTTCGCTCTTCAGCACGGTGCGGGCCGGCAGGCCGATGAAGGAGTAGCGGCCGAAGCGCTCGCCGCCCACCACCGACTCCAGCAGGAAGCTGTGGCGCCCCTGGCCGGCGCCGGCGCAGAGCTTCAGGTAGAGCGAGAGCGGCGTCTCGAGATCCGCGAAGGCCTCGCTGATCAGCGGGATGCGGTTGTAGCCTTGGGCGGCCAGGCTTTGGAATTCCAGTTCGGTGATCACGTCGTCAAACCTTTGATGCAAGGCGGCGCGGTCAAGAAACGGACGCGCGCACGCCGGATGTCAGGTCGCTTGACTGCGGCCATCCCGGGCGGGATCAATCAACAGGTTGGGATTGTGGGGCCCTTCGGTGACAAGGGGCCGGCAAGCTCAGGTCAAGCGGCTTCAGCGATGAAGTCGTGCGGGCGACGCCAGGGCCAGGCTCCCCGGTCGTTCGACCCCTTGATGTGCTTGCGCGTGATGAACATGGTGAACCAAGTGTAGCAGCGCGGACGCGGGTTCCGCCGCTCAGGGTTTGTGCGCGATGCCGGCGTGACGCAGGCCACGGACAAGCGTGCGCGGTTCGCGCCATACTCGCGCCCAGCCCGGCCCACCGGGCACGCAAGACGGAGCGAGACAGAACTTATGCGATCACTCATCACAGCCCTGCTGCTGGCCCTGGTGGCCTTCCAGGCCGCAGCGCAGCCGGTGGAGGTGGCCGGCGTCAAGTACGAGCCCACGGCCGAGGCCGGCGGCCAGAAGCTGCAGCTCAACGGCGCCGGCATCCGCTACAAGGCCATCTTCAAGGTCTACACCGCAGGCCTCTACCTGAACGCCAAGGCCGGCACGCCCGACGCGGTACTGAGCAACACCGGCCCGAAGCGCCTGCATATCCAGATGCTGCGCGACATCGACGGCAACGAGCTCGGCAAGCTGTTCACCAAGGGCATGGAGGAGAACGCCTCGCGCGAGGAGTTCGCCCGCGCGATCAACGGCGTGCTGCGCATCGCCGACATCTTCGCCACCAAGAAGAAGCTGGCGACCGGCGAGAACTTCAGCGTCGAATGGCTGCCGGGCACCGGTACCGTGGTCTATGTCAACGGCGCCAAGGTGGCCGGCGACCCGATCAAGGAGCCCGAGTTCTACAACGTGCTCTTGAAGATCTGGCTCGGCAAGGCGCCGGCCGATGCGCAGCTGAAGGACGCGCTGCTGGGCATCCAGCGCAGCAGCGGCCGTCAGCCCTCGGGCAGCTGAATCAGGTCCAGCCGGTCCAGGTGCTGCAGCGCCGGCACCGCATCGATCGGCTCGCCATGGTTGTAGCCATGGCGCAGCAGCACCACCGGGCAGCCGGCCGCATGCGCGGCCTGCGCATCGTTGCTGGAGTCGCCGATCATCCAGGTGACCGACGGGCTTGTGCCCAGCGCCTCGCAGGTCTTCAGGAGCGGCAAGGGATCGGGCTTCTTGCGCGCGAAATCGTCGCCACCGAACACCCGCTCGAAATAGCCCGCCAGCCCCTTGCGCGCCAGCAGTTCGCGCGCAAACGCGGCCGGCTTGTTGGTCAGACAGGCCATCGGCAGGCCCAGGGCCTTGAGCTTGTCCAGGCCCGCGACGGTGCCCGGGAACAGGTCCGAATGCCGGCCGTTGAGCCGCTCGTAATGGTGCTGGTAGCGCGCCCAGGCCGGCTCGTACAGCGCCGCCGCGCCGCCGACCTGGCCCAGGGTCGAGCGGATCAGGTACTCGCTGCCCCGGCCCACGGTCAGCTCGACGAAGTCGCGCGTCACCGCGGGCAGGGCCAGTTCGGCCAGCACCAGGTTGAGCACCGCGACAAAGTCGCCGAGGGTGTCGACCAGGGTGCCGTCGAGGTCGACGATGAAGGCTTGGGGCGGCGGAAGGCTTTGGGGCATCGTGAGGGCGGCCGGGAACATGGAAGGCCGCCCATTCTCGCCGCGGCGCTTCTTCGGCCTCCTCAGACGCCGTAGCGCGCGCCCGGCCGATCGTGCGCGAAGCGCTGCGCCAGCTCGCGCCGGCCGGCCTCGTAGCGCAACCAGTCCTCGCCGTCCTGCAGCGAGGGGATCGTGACCGCCTCGCCCTGGTCCAGGCCCGCCAGCGCCGCGTCCACCATGTCCTCGGCGCGCATCACCCAGCCGGCCGGCAGCTGCTCGTGCGAATGGCCGGCCACGTCCCAGAACTCGGTGGCCGTCGCCCCGGGCAGCACCGCCTGCACCCGCAGACCCTTGTCGGCCAGCTCGTGCTGCAGCGACTGGGTCAGCGCCAGCACATAGGCCTTGCTGGCGCCGTAGACGCCGTTCAGGATCTCGGGGCCGATCGCGACGATCGACGCGATATTGATCACGGTGCCGCCGCCGCGCGCCACGAAGGCCGGTGCGGCCGCATAGCTGAGCCGCGTCAACGCGGTGATGTTCAGGTCGATCATCGCCTCCATGCGGTCGACGTCGCTGGCCAGCAGCGGCGTCACCGCGCCGAAGCCGGCATTGTTCACCAGCAGGCGGATGCCCTGATCCTCCTTGATCAGCGCCTCGACCCGGCGCAGCTCGCTGCCGTTCTCCAGATCGGCGCGCAGCACGCGCACCTGGCGGCCGGGGTGGGCGGCGCGGATGCGCGCGGCCACCTCGTTCAGGCGCGCCTCGTTGCGCGCCACCAGCACCAGGTCGTGGCCGCGCCGGGCCAGCCGGTCCGCATAGAGGGCGCCGATGCCGCTGGAAGCGCCGGTGATCAGGGCCGTGCCCTGGGTGGAGGTCTGCGTGCTCATGATGGGGTCCTTGTTGAATCCGGCTCGAAGCAAGCCGATGTCCTGATTCTGGGGATGGCCATCGAAGTCTGAAATGACATGTTTACCGCAAAAAGAGACATACTCGCCAGATGGACAAGGACCCCACCCCCGCCGCCCGCAAGATCGCCCTGCTGGTGTTCCCCGGCTTCCAGATGCTGGACCTGGCCGCGCTGACCGTGTTCGAACTGGCCGCACTGTCGGAGCCGGCGGCGCGCTACCAGGCGGAACTGGTCTCGGCGCAGGGCGGGCTGGTGCTCAGCTCGGCCGGCCTGGCGCTGCAGACCCGCGCGCTCGGCCGCAGCCACTTCGACACCCTGCTGATCGCCGGCCCCACCCTGCTGAATGCGCCGTTCGCGCCGGAGCTCGTCGCGGCGCTGGCCGGCGCGGCGCGGCGTGCGCGCCGGGTGGCCAGCATCTGCACCGGCGCCTTCCTGGCCGCCGACGCGGGCCTGCTGGCGGGCCGGCGCGTGACCACCCACTGGGCCCATGCGCAGGAGTTGCAGCGCCGCCACCCCGACATCCGCCTGCAGGACGACCGCATCTTCGTGCACGACGGTCCGGTCTGGAGTTCGGCCGGCATGTCGGCCTGCATCGACCTGGCGCTGGCCCTGGTGGAGGCCGATTTCGGCGCGGCGCTGGCCAAGTCGGTGGCGCGCAAGATGGTGGTCTACCACCGCCGCACCGGCGGGCAGTCGCAGTTCTCGGCCCTGTCCGAGCTGGAGCCGGCCTCCGACCGGGTGCGCGACGCCCTGGTTTATGCACGCGCCCATTTGCGCGAGCCGCTGACCGTGGAGCAACTGGCCGAGCGGGTGCATTGGAGCCCGCGCCATTTCAGCCGCGCCTTCCGGCTGGAGACCGGCCTCTCGCCGGCCAAGGCGGTGGAAAAGCTGCGCCTGGAGGCGGCGCGCGAAATGATCGAGGCCGGCCACGATTCGCTGGGACGCATCGCCCGGGACAGCGGCTTCGGCGACGAGGAGCGCATGCGCCGCGCCTTCCTGCGCAGCCTGGGCAAGCCACCGCAGGCCCTGCTGCGCGAGCAGCGCCGGCCCGCGGCGGCCACCGCGCTGCTGCCGGCGGCCTACTGAGCGCCGGCGATCATAAGGACATTTGTTTATAAAACGAACGAATGTTTGTTACCATGGCGGCATGCTGGACAGCAAGAAAGAGCAGCTGCTCGCCCTGATCCGCGCCAATCCCTTCGTCGGCCAGCAGGAACTGGCCGAGCGTCTGGCGCTGTCGCGCTCCGCGGTGGCCGGCCATGTGGCCGGCCTGACGCGCGAGGGCCGGCTGCTGGGCCGCGCCTATGTGCTGCCGCCGGCCGCCGCGCCGATCGTCTGCATCGGCGGCAGCAATATGGACCGCAAGCTGCGCAGCCTCAAAGCCCTGCAGATGGGCGAATCCAACCCGGCCAGCCAGCGCGAGACGCCCGGCGGCGTGGCCCGCAATGTGGCCGAGAACCTGGCGCGCCTGGCCTTGCCGGTGCGCCTGCTGAGCGCCGTCGGCGACGATGCGGCCGGGCATGCGCTGCTGGACGAACTGCAAGGGCTGGGTGCCGACACCAGCGGCTCGCTGCGCCTGGCCGGGCACAGCACCGGCAGCTACACCGCGGTGCTCGATCCGGCCGGCGCCATGGTGCTGGCCTTGGCCGAGATGGCGGTGACCGAGGCGCTGACGCCCGAATTCCTGCGCCAGACCGCGCCGCTGCGCGCCGGCGCCGGCCTGCTGGTGGCCGACCTCAATCTGCCGGCCGACAGTCTGGCCCAACTGGCCACCGAGGCACGGGCGCAGCCGCGCCCGCTGCTGCTGGTCGCGGTGTCGGCCCCGAAGATGGCGCGCCTGCCCGAGGACCTGCGCGGCGTGGCCTGCCTGCTGCTGAACGAGGGCGAACTGGCCGCCGTGCTGGGCCGGCCGCTGACCACGCCGGCCGATGTCGAAGCCGCTTGGCGGCTGCTGCGCGCGCGCGGCCTGCGCCAGCTGGTGCTGACACGCGGCAGCGCCGGACTGCTGCACAGCGGCGCCGATGCCGCCCTGCATGCGCAGCCCGCGCCCGCGGTGGCGGTGCGCGACGTCACCGGCGCCGGCGATGCCTTCGCGGCCGGCGTGGCCGCTTCCCTGTACCAGGCCCCGCAAGACCTGGCCCTGGCCTGCCGCCGCGGCCTGGCCCTGTCGGCCCTGACCCTGCAGACCGAGGCCACGGTCCATCCGGACCTGGGCCCCGCGCTGCTCGCACAAATCAGCTGAGGACCCTCCGCATGCAAGCCTTCATCGAGTATTCGGCCGAGGTGGCCGCCGCCCGCGCGGCCGGCCTGCCCGTGGTCGCGCTGGAGTCCACCATCATCTCGCACGGCATGCCCTACCCGCAGAACGTGCAGACGGCGCGCGAGGTGGAGCAGATCATCCGCGACGGCGGCGCAGTGCCGGCGACGATCGCCGTCCTCGGCGGCAAGATCCGCATCGGTCTCTCAGGCGAGGAGCTCGAACAGCTGGGCCGCTCGCCCGAGGCCCTGAAGGTCAGCCGGCGCGACCTGCCCTATGTGCTGGCGACCGGCAGGATCGGCGCCACCACGGTGGCCGCGACGATGATCTGCGCGGCGCTGGCCGGCATCCGCGTCTTCGTGACCGGCGGCATCGGCGGCGTGCATCGCGGCGCCACGACCTCGTTCGACATCTCCGCCGACCTGCAGGAGCTGGCCCGCAGCTCGGTGGCCGTGGTCTGCGCCGGTGCCAAGTCCATCCTCGACATCGGCCTGACCCTGGAATACCTGGAGACCCATGGCGTGCCGGTCCTCTCGATCGGCCAGGACAACTTCGCCGCCTTCTACACGCCGGACTCCGGCTTCAAGGCCGATTACCGCATCGATGATCCCGCCGAGCAGGCCCGCTTCCTGAACACCAAATGGGCGCTGGGTCTGGATGGCGGCGTCGTGATCTCGAACCCGGTGCCCGTGCAGGAGGCCATGGCACGCGCCGAGATCGACGCGATCACCGAACAGGCGCTGCAGGAGGCGGCTGCGCAGGGCATCGCCGGCAAGGCGGTCACGCCCTATCTGCTGGCCCGCATCAAGGCGCTGACCGGGGGGCGCAGCCTGGCCACCAATATCGCGCTGGTGAAGCACAACGCGCGCGCCGGGGCGCGGCTCGCACGGGCGCTGTAGTCCAAGCGAGGCGGATCGCACGCCCTGGAAAACGCTTAACCGAAGCGCAACAAAAGCTTCCACGCACGGGCTTAAGCTGCTGAGCGGCCTCCGGTCCCGGAGGCACAAACACGTCCGTACGTCCGAAAGCCCCCGCATGCGTCGCAAGCCCCTCGTCCTGATCTTGATCCTGATCGCCCTGCTGGCAGCCGGCGGGTGGTGGTGGAAGGGTCGGGCCTCGAGGAGCGCCGAGGCCCCGACAGGGCCGGCCGCGGCCGCCGCTCCCGGCGGCGGCACCCAGGCGGTCGGCGTGATCAAGGCCCAGCAGCGCGATGTGCCGGTGATCGTCGAGGCCAGCGGCACCGTGACCGCGTTGAATCTGGTGGACCTGCGCGCCCAGACCACCAGCACGGTGCGCGAGGTGCTGATCAAGGACGGCGACACGGTCAGAAAGGGCCAGCCGCTGTTCCGCTTCGACGACCGCGCCGACCGTGCCAATCTGGAGAAGGCGCGCGCCCAGGCCGCGCGCGACCGTGCCACCCTGGCCGATCTGGAGCGCCAGTACCGCCGCGCCCAGGAGTTGCTGGCGCAGAGCTTCATCGCGCAGAACGCGGTGGACACGGCGCTCGCCAATGTCGAGAGCGCCCGCGCCCTGGTCCAGTCCGACGAGGCCGCGCTGCAGGCGGCCCAGGTGGCGCTGAGCTACAACGAGATCCGCGCGCCCTTCGCCGGCCGGGCCGGTGCCGTCAATGTCTACCCGGGCAGCCTGGTGCAGGCCAATGCCACGGCCCTGCCCCTGGTCAGCATCGCCCAGATCGACCCGATCGGCGTCGGCTTCACGGTGCCCGAGACCCAGCTGAACGCCCTGCTCTCGGCCAGCCGCGCCGGCGAGGCCCTGAGCGCCGAGGTGCTGGCGACCGACGGCCGGCGCAACGCCGCGGCGCAGCGCGGCCGCGTCACCTTCATCGACAACAGCGTCGACGCCAGCACCGGCACCATCAAGCTGAAGGCCGAATTCGACAACAAGGGCCAGACCCTGTGGCCGGGCCAGTATGTGCGCCTGCGCATGACCCTGCGCGACATCAAGAGCGCGGTGGTCGTGCCGCAGGCCGCGATCATCCTGCGCGGCACCGAGCGCTCGGTCTATATCGTCGACGCCGAGGGCAAGGCGCAGCTGAAGACCGTGCAGCTGCGCTACCCCTTCGGCGAGCTGGCCGTGGTGGAAGGCATTGACCCCGACGCCACCGTGGTGCTGGACGGCAAGCAGAATCTGCGTCCTGGCAACGCGGTGCGCGCGCAGCCGGCGGCCATCAATCCGGCGGCCGCTGCCGCGCCGCGCCGCGCCGCCTCGGGAGCTTCCGCGCCATGAACCTCACCGAACTGTTCATCCGGCGGCCGGTGATGACCGTGCTGCTGAACATCGCGCTGGTGATCGCCGGCCTGGCGGCCTGGGGCAAGATCCCGGTGGCCGCCCTGCCCTCGTACAACACGCCCATCATCAATGTGCAGGCCAGCCTGCCCGGCGCCAGCCCCGAGACCATGGCCTCCTCGGTGGCGCTGCCGCTGGAAAAGCAGTTCTCGACGATCGCCGGCCTGCTGACGATCTCGTCGACCAACACGCTGGGCTCCAGCTCGCTGACCCTGGAGTTCGACCCCTCGCGCGACATCGATGCCGCCGCGGTCGATGTGCAGGCCGCGCTGTTCCGCTCGCTGCGCGCCCTGCCCACCGAGATGACCACGCCGCCCAGCTACCGCAAGGTCAACCCGGCCGATGCACCGGTGCTGCTGGTGGCGCTGACCTCGCCCTCGATCAATCTCTCCGAGCTGAACGACTTTGCCGAGAACCTGATCACGCCCAGCTTGTCGACCATCACCGGCGTGGCCCAGGTCTCTATCTTCGGCCAGAAGCGCTATGCGGTGCGCATCAAGGTGCGCACAGAGCTACTGAACCAGCGCAACATCACGCTGGAGGAACTGCAGACGGCGATCCGCGGCGCCAATGCCAACACGCCGGTGGGCGTGCTGGACGGCACGCGCCAGACCCTCACCATCCAGGCCAACAAGCAGCTGCGCAACGCCGCCGAGTTCGGCGCCGTGGTGGTGGCGACGCGCAACGGCGCGCCGGTGTTCCTGCGCGACCTGGCCGATGTGCAGGACAGCTACGAGACCGCCAAGTCCTTCTCCAACTTCAACGGCGAGCGCTCGATCGTGCTGGCCGTGCAGCGCCAGCCCGACGCCAACACGGTGCAGGTGGTCGACGCGGTCAAGGCGATGCTGCCGCGCTTCAAGGCCCAGCTGCCGGACTCGGTGCAGATGAGCACCCTGAACGACCGCTCGGTGTCGATCCGCGAATCGCTGCACGACGTCTATTTCACGCTGGCGCTGACCGTGGCCCTGGTGGTGCTGGTGATCTTCCTGTTCCTGCGCCGCCTGGTGGCGACCCTGATCCCCACGCTGTCGCTGCCGATCTCGCTGATCGGCGCGCTGACCCTGCTCTACGCTTTGGGCTACAGCCTGGACAATATCTCGCTCTTGGGCATCACCCTGGCCGTGGGCCTGGTGGTGGACGACGCGATCGTGATGCTGGAGAACATCCACCGCCATGTGGAGGACGGCATGGCGCCGTTCGAGGCGGCGATCCGCGGCGCGCGCGAGATGGCGTTCACGATCCTGTCGATCTCGATCTCGCTGGTCGCGGTGCTGATCCCGATCTTCTTCATGCCCGGCGTGATCGGCCTCTTGTTCCACGAGTTCGCGGTGGTGGTGTCGCTGTCCATCCTGGTGTCGGCCGGCGTCTCGCTGACCCTGGTGCCGATGCTATGCAGCCGCTTCCTGAAGCCCCACCACGCGGTGCGGGAGAACGCGCTGGGCCGGATCTTCGAGCGCGGCTTCAAGGCCCTGCTGGACGCCTACGCGGCCAGCCTGGACTGGGCGCTGGCGCGCCGCTGGCTGGTGACGGGCATCGCGCTGCTGACGTTCGCCGCCTCGGCCTGGCTCTACATCACGATTCCCAAGGGCTTCTTCCCCGAGGAGGACATCGGCCAGATCTCGGCCAGCACCGAGGCCGCGGAGGACATCTCCTTCGCCGCGATGACGGTGCTGCAGGAGCGCGTCGCCGCGATCGTGCAGAACGACCCGGCGGTGGCCAGCGTCTCGGCCGCGGTCGGTGGCGGCAACAGCGGCGGCAGCAGCAACACCGGCCGCATGTTCATCAACCTGAAACCGCGCGCCGAACGCCCGCCGATGAAGACCGTGCTGGAAAACCTGCGCAAAAAGCTGCGCCAGGTGCCGGGCATCGCGGTCTATCTGCGCCCGGTGCAGAACCTGCAGCTGGGCGGGCGCCAGAGCAAGAGCCGCTACCAGTACACCTTGCAGTCGGTCAGCACCGGCGAGCTCAACACCTGGGCCGTACGGCTGCAGGAGAAGCTGCGGGGCGATCCGCTGTTCCGCGACGTCACCAGCGACAGCCAGCTGCGCGGTCTGCAGGCCAATCTGGTGATCGACCGCGAGCGCGCCACCCTGCTGGGCGTGCAGATGCAGGACCTGCGCAGCGCGCTCTACAACGCCTTTGGCGACCGCCAGGTCTCCAGCATCTATGCCGAGAGCAACACCTACCAGGTGATCATGGAGGCCAGCGAGGCCGACCGCCTCAGCGAGGACGCCTTCGGCAAGATCTACCTGCGCGGCCTGAACGGGGCGCAGGTGCCGCTCTCGGCCTTCGCCACCGTGCAGCGCGGCCTGGGGCCCACGGCGGTCAACCACCAGGGCCAGCTGCAGGCGATCACGATCGCCTTCAACCTGGCGCCCGATGTGCCGCTGGGCGACGCCACCGCCAGGCTGGAAGCCTATGCGCGCGAGATCAAGCTGCCGTCCAGCATCATCACCAGCTACGGCGGCGACGCCGCGGTGTTCCAGGACTCGCAGGGCGGCCAGCTCTTGCTGATCGGCCTGGCCGTTGCGGTGATCTATGTGCTGCTGGGCGTGCTCTACGAGAGCTATATCCATCCGCTGACCATCCTGGCCGGCCTGCCCTCGGCCGCGGTGGGCGCACTGCTCACCTTGCAGCTGGCCGGCATGGAACTGACCATCATCGCCACCATCGGCATCCTGATGCTGATCGGCATCGTCAAGAAAAACGCGATCATGATGATCGACTTCGCCCTCGATGCGCAGCGCAATGGCGCCATGACGCCGCAGGCCGCGATCCGCGAGGCCTGCATCCTGCGCTTCCGTCCGATCATGATGACCACGCTGGCCGCACTGATGGGTGCGCTGCCGATCGCGCTGGGCCTGGGCGCCGGCGCCGAGTTGCGCCAGCCGCTGGGCCTGGCGGTGGTGGGCGGGCTGATCCTGTCGCAGGCCGTGACGCTCTACATCACGCCGGTGATCTATCTGGCGCTGGACCGCTTCAGCGGCCAGGGGCCGGACACCAGGCCGGTGGCGCCAACGCGCATGACGGGTCACGCCGCGGCGGACTGAGCGCTGCTCAGAGCTGCACCGGTGGCGGCATGGCCGCCTTGCTGGCGGCCTTCTGCGCATACATGTCCTGATCGGCCAGGCGCAGCAGGCTGGCAGCGTCCTTGGCCGTCTCGGGAAACAGGGCGATGCCCATCGCCGCCGAGATCTGCACCACCACCTTGGGCACCGGCAGGTAGATGGGCTGGCGCAACAGCACGTCCAGCTTCGTGCGCACCTGCTCGGCCGCCGCGCGACTCGCTACGCCGACGAGGATGATCACGAACTCGTCGCCGCCGACCCGGCCCACCGTATCGGCATCGCGCAGCGCCCCGGCCAGGCGCTGACCCACCACCTTCAGCACCATGTCGCCGGATTCATGCCCGTAGAGGTCGTTGACCGGCTTGAAGCCGTTCAGGTCGATGAACAGCAGAGCCAGGCCCTCGCTGTCGCGCTCGGCGCGCGCCAGCGCGCGGTCCAGCCGGTCATGCAGCAGGCGCAGCGAAGGCAGACCGGTCAGCGCATCATGGTTGGCCAGGTGCTGCACCGCCTCTTCCGCGCGGGTACGCCGCTGCACCTCCTCGCGCAAGCCGGCCAGGCTGCGCTCCACCGACTCGGCCATCTCATCGATCACGGCCGAGAGTTCGCCGAATTCGTTGTCACCCTTCAGCCGGGTCCGGCTGTCGTGCCGGCCGGCGCGCACCGACTGGGCCCAGACGCGCAGCGCCGCCAGCGGCTGGCGCACCGAGCGGTCCAGGCGCCAGGCCGCCGCCAGCGCCTGCAGGGTCAGCAGCAGCAAGGCGCCGCCGGCCAGGTAGGCCGCCCGCTGCACGCCCGCCTGGGTCTCGGCACGCTCGGTCTCCAGACGTTGATCCAGCGCCTGGAGCATGCGCCGCATCGGCAGGATGACGGCGGCACGGGCACGCAGATAGGCCTCGCCGTGCACCAGTTCCAGGGCCTCCTGCATGGCCGATCCGCCACGCGTGCCGGCCAGCACCATCGCGCGCCGCTCGGTGTCCATCAGCGTCAGCGACTCGCGCCGCGCCTCCTCCAGCAGGGCCAACTCCTGCGCCGCGAAACCCGCGTCGTGCAGGCGCCGCAGCAGCGCCATGGACTGGCCGGACGATGCCGGCAGCATGCCCTGAACATCGGCCAGGCGCAGATCCCAGTAGCCGGCGCCGAAGCCGGCAGGTCGCGCGGTCTCGCCCTCGCGAATGCGCACGATTTCCTCGTAGTAGCGCGCGAAGCGGATATCGTGGCGCACCACGTAGAGCCGCGCCATCAGGCCCAGCGCATCGCTGCTCTGGTAGAGCTCGCCCACCAATTGGTGGGCCTGCAGGCGCCGCGCCTGGGCGTTCTCCAGCGCGCGGTAGGTGACGGCCAGATGCAGCAGCGCCAGCCCTAATGCCGCCACCAGGGCGATCTGCACCGCCAGATGGAGCGCCAGCTTGGTGCGAATCTGCATCGGCGCAGCTTATCGCCTGGCACCGCCCTTGCGTAGCCGGTGGCTCCCCGGATTCAAGCCGGCAGCAACAGTCCCCGCTCGCCGGCCCGACGCAGCGCGGCGGCGCCCAGTTCCAGCAGGTCCAGCACATGCTCAAAGCCCTGCTCGCTGCCGAAATAGGGGTCGGGCACCTCCTCGCCGGCATGCCCGGGGACGCCATCGAGGAACAGACGCAGGCGCGGGTGCCGCTCGACCGGACAGAGCTCGCGCAGGGCGAGCAGATGGTCCTGCTCCATCGCCAACACCAGGTCGAAACGTCCGAGCTCATCCTTCGGCAGGGGCCGCGAGCGCCAGCGCCGCCCCAGCTCGTAGCCGCGCTTGGCCAGCGCGCGGGCGGCCCGGGCATCGACCGGCTCGCCGCGCGGCCCGGCGCGCACGCCCGCCGACTGCACCCGGCCAAACAGGCCCTGGGCTTTCAGCACCGCCTCGGCCATCGGCGAGCGGCAGATATTGGCCGTGCAGACCAGGAGGATGGAGGGGCCGGGCAGGTTCATCGCCGCGATGATAAAGAAAGGCCCGGCGCGCGAGCGCGCCGGGCCTTCAAACGGAGGAGCTGCTGCGGCCCAGCCCCTTTGATCCGCGCTTCTTCGCAAGTTTCCGCAGCTCCCTGAGTAAGCGGCAGTGTGAGACCGAAATCAAGCGGTGAATGGCATCAAATTGGGATCATATTCTCTGATCCCGCCCCGCCTTCACCGAACTTCCATCGTGCCGTATCAAAGTCTGGACCGGCACTTCAAAATAGCGGGCCAACTCGCGGGCGACCCGGTATATGACAGGCTTCCCCGTCTCGGCACGCTTGATCGACGCAATCGAAACGCGGATTTTCATGTCGCTGCAGGCGAAAGCCATTTCCTCTTGGCTCTGCAGTTTCTCGCCGCGCAGGTTTTTCAGTATCTCGGTGACCAGGAAAACACGCCCCGTCGTTGGGTTCTCGATTTGTTCCTGCATCTGGCTTTCTCCCTTGTTCCACTGGATGGCGGAGCAGCGAGCTCCGGCACGGGCCCAGAGACCTGGCCCTGGGATGGAGTCAATGTAGGAAGAAGCAGGAACGGTCGCCTTCCGGAAACCTTCCGGAGCATGCATCGATGAAAACCAAAGGAAAACCCGGAGAACCCCGGGTTGGCGATGCCTGCCGTGTGGCGACGGGCAAGGAGATCCGGGCGCCATTGTGAGCGCATCCGGTCGCGCCGGCGGATGCATGTCGGGCGCAGATTGGGATCAATCAGCGCAATAACATAGAGAAAAGCCCGTCGGAGCGGGCTTTTTCATGACGGCGAAGTAGGCCGAGCCGACCGTGCGGGATCAGCCCTCGTCGTTGATCACCTGGGGATCGCTGCTGGGGTAGAGCGACGTCACCTGGCCGCGATCGGCAAACAGCAGCACCACGCCCTTGGTCACGACCTCCAATATGGGCATGGGCACGGCGGTCACTCCTTCGTCATTGGACGGGCTGTAGTTGCTGTTGTTCAGGGCGGGCGGCAGGCCCAGGGTCTTGTAGACCGATCCCAGCAGCACGAGTTCGGAGCCGTCGGCTTGGGCGATCAAACAGCCACCGGCATTCGTGGGAATATGCAGCGCCGCCTCCGCATAGGGCTGCGTCGCCGCCTTGTCTAGAAAATAGGAGCAAAGCGCAAACTCACCGCTCGCGTCCAACTGGCCCTGGACATAGTAGGTATTCGTAGCCATGCTGCATCCCTTTCGATGAAGTTAGTGATTCACGGATCGGGTCTTGGGTTCGGTTTTCTGCGCCAGCCAGGCGCTTTCAAACTCCACCTCGGCACCTCGATCCAGGCAGGAATATGCCTCGACCCATGCCTTGGTGATATGAAAGTGAACCCTTAGCAGCGAACGCAAGTCGCCGATTTTCTCAATTACCGCCTGACATTGCGTTCTCGCGGTGCCGATTTCCTGGCGGATCTGGTGATTTCGGGACAGTTCCAACAGCGTCCGCGCCACGGCGGCACGCAGTTTCAGATCCTCCGGCCGCTTGAGCCCTGCCTCATTCAAGGCGCTCAGCAGCTGGGTCAGCAGGCCATGGGCCTGCTGGGCCTGCTTGCCGGCCTGCAGTTCCTGCGCACGCAACCACAGCGCCTGGGCGCGCACCGGCAGGCGTCGCAGCGCGCCGCTCGCATTGGTCGCGCGGTCCAAGGCGTCCAGGCGGGCGATCAGTTGCTGCGGGGTCCCGCCGTGCCCCGCTGCAGCGCCCAGATCGGCCTGCGCCACCTCCATGCGGATCAGCTCGAAGGACCAGCGCTGGTTGGAGGGCTCCTGCTGCAACAGCCCGCGAAGCTGGCTCCCCGCCAGCTGCAGCTGGCGGAGGGCAGCATCGGTCTGCCCCACATCGCGCAGCGCCTCTGCGAGCCAGACCCGCATCGCCGCCTCACGGTAGACCCAATCCAGGTCCGCGGGGGACTGGTGGCGGGCGGCCCCGATCAGGGCGACGCCCTCGGCAAAGAGATCGCGCGCCGAAGAGAACTCGCCGCCAAAGAAGAACACCGTTCCGAGCCAGCTCAGGCTGTCCGCCAGGTCCATCTGCAGCGTCAGATCCTTGGGCCTTGCATGCTGCGCCCGTCGCTTGAGTTCGATCGAGGCCCGGAACTGCTCGGCGGCCCCCGTCAGATCCCCGCTGTCGAGCAGCACGCTGCCCAGGCTGTTCTGCGCATAGGACAGTTCGATCAGGGGCTCCGCTTCGCCGGGCGCGGCGGCCAGCCATTGCGCCGCGTGGACCCGATAGGCCTCGAACGCCACGCGCGCCGATGCCAGCTGACGCTGGGTGTAATGGACATGCCCCAGCCAGAAGTCCGCCGTCCCCTGCGCCTTGCGCCACGCGGCCGTCAACCCCGCATCGGGCAGGGGCGGCTCCAGCAAGCTGCGCGCCGCCTCCAGCGGCGCCACGGCCGCGTCCAGCTCGCGCTTGGAGACGCGCACCTCCCCGATCACCGTCAGGGCCTTGGCGCGCTGCAGTCGCGCGCCGGCATCCGTTTCGCCGCCGCCCGCAGCCAGATGCTCCAAGGCCTTGCTGCCCACACTGTCGAGCAGGCCGAGGCGGCCGATGGGCCGCAGCTTGTCGGCGAAATCACCGAGCATATAGCCCAGCAGATCGTCGGCCTGCGCGCTGCGCTGCCGCGCCAGATCCTCGGCACGCTGCGCCCGCCAGGCCTGGCCAGCGCTGAGCACGGCCAACAGGGCCAGGGCGCCGATCGCGGCCACGCGCAGGCGTCCGCCGCGCGCCGCACGCGCCTGCGAGGCCCGCACATAGGCGCGCTCCGTCTCGTTGAAGCCGAACGCGCCGCGCTCGAGCAGCTCACCGGCCTCGACCAGCTGCTTGCCCTTGGGCAGCAGGTACTCGGCCGCCCGCCCCTCGGCCTGCCAGCGCTCGACCTGCTGACGCAGCCGGCTGCGCAGCTGCAGCGCCTGCTGATGCGCAGCGATCCACTCGGTGACGCGCGGCCAGCGCCGCAGGATCGCCTCGTGCGCGACGCGAAAGCCGGCCTGCTCGCCCTCGCCCAGGTCGCTGACCAGCAGGCGCGCGTCCACCAGGGCCTGCACCAGCTCGCGCTCGGCCGGGCCGGCCAGCTCGTCCCACAGCGCGCGCCGACCGGTCGTGCCCTGGCCCTCGTCGGGCAGCATCACCAGCAAGGCCAGCACCTGGGGCAGCGCGGCCTGCTGGATCGGCTGCAGCGCGGCGATCTCGCCCTCGGCGCGCCGCCCGATCGCCCCCTCCAGACCGCCCAGCTCGCGGTAGGACTCGAAGCGCAGCTCGTCATGTGGACCACGCCGCCGGTACAGCTCCTCCAGCGTGTACTGCAGCAGGGGCAGCGCATCGGGGCTGGCCGCGGCGTCGTCGCAGAGCTGGTCGTCCAGCCGCGTGCGGGTCTCGGCATCGATGCCGAAGCTCAGGCCGGCGGCCCGCGCCGGCAGCCGGATCATCTGCGCGATTTCGGCGCGCGTCGGCGGCGCCAGGTCGAAATGCCCGCCCAGGGCCTTGTCGCGCATCAGCAGCGCATGCTCGGACAGGCGCGGATAGAAATCGTTGCGGCAGGCCGCGATCACGCTCACGTCGCCGCTGTCGGCCAGGGCCTGCAGCGCGTCGAGGAAGAGCCGGCGCGCGAAGGCATCGACATGCGGCGCGACAAACAGCGCCTCCAGCCGGTCGACGAACAGCAGCAGCGGCACGCCCTCGCCCGACCGGCCGGCCCGCGCCGCCGCGATCTCGGTCAGCACGGCCGCGGGCGTCAGCATCAGGCTGTGCGCCAGCGCTTCGGCGCTGGCGCCCGGGAACACCGGCCTGGCCTCGCCGCCGATCTCCCAGTCCAGCAGCGCCGCGCCCAGCGCGGCCAGCGGCAGGTGTGCACCAAGGTCGCCCAGGTCCAGGCTGGTGGTCGACAGCGCCTGCAGCGCGGGCGCCAGGCCGGCCAGCACCAGCGAGGTCTTGCCCGAGCCGCTGGGGCCCAGCAGCAGGGTGAAGGCACGGCGCTGCTGCCATTGGCAACGCACCGTCTGCAGCAACTGCTGCAGGGCCTGCTCGCGGCCGAAGAACACCGCAGCATGGGCGGCGTCGAAAGAGCGCAGGCCGCGGAACGGCGAGCCGCCGCGCCAGCCGCCATCGCGCGCCAGCGGTGCGGCGCCGTCGGTCGAACGCACCGGCGCCAGCACCCGGTAGCCGCGCTTGCGGATGGTCTCGATATAGCGCGGCGCGCTGGCGCTGTCGTCCAGCACGCGGCGCAGCTGGGCCACGGTCTTGTGCACCGGGTTGTCGCCGGCCGGCGTCTCGGGCCAGCATTCGGCCAGCAGCTGCTCGGCGCTCAGCACCTCGCCGGGTCGCCGGCTCAGCGCTTCCAGCACCTGCATCGCGCGCGGCTCGACCTGGCGGCGCTCCGCGCCCCGGCTCAGGCTGTTGCTGCCCGGATCGACGGCCCAATCGCCGAGCAGGAAGCGGCCCAGCGTGACGCGCATGGCGGCTCTAGCGTGCCAGTTCGGCGCGCATCGCGTCGATCACGCTCTTGTAGTCGGGCTTGCCGAAGATGGCCGAGCCGGCCACGAAGGTGTCGGCGCCGGCATCGGCGATGCTGCGGATGTTGTCGACCTTGACGCCGCCGTCGATCTCCAGGCGGATGTCGCGCCCGCTCGCCTCGATGATCCGGCGCGCCTGCTGCAGCTTCTTCAGCGCGGCGGGGATGAAGCTCTGGCCGCCGAAGCCCGGGTTGACGCTCATGATCAGCACCAGGTCGACCTTGTCGATCACCCACTCCAGCACGTCCAGCGGCGTGGCCGGGTTGAACACCAGGCCGGCCTGGGCGCCCTCGGCCTTGATCAGCTGCAAGGTGCGGTCCACATGGGCGCTGGCCTCGGGGTGGAAGCTCACCAGGTCGGCGCCGGCACGCACGAAGGCCTGGGCCAGGGCGTCGACCGGCTGCACCATCAGGTGCACGTCGATCGGCGCCGGCGTGCCGTCGGGCTTGACCGCATGCTTCTTCAGCGCCTCGCACACCATCGGGCCGAAGGTCAGGTTGGGCACGTAATGGTTGTCCATCACGTCGAAGTGGATCCAGTCGGCGCCGGCGGCCAGCACGTCGCGCACCTCCTCGCCCAGGCGGGCGAAATCGGCGGACAGGATGCTGGGGGCGATGCGGTGGGTGGAGCTCATGATGGCGGCGGCGCTGAAAGGGCAACAGGCCGCAATTCTAGGGTTTGGGCCTGCTGAAACCCCGGCGCGCCGCGCGAACTTCGGCATGCACGACACAGCCCGGCGTATGGTCGTTGATCAGACCCATCGACTGCATAAAGGCATGCATGGTCGTGGGGCCGACGAACTTCCAGCCGCGCTGCTTCAGGTCCTTGGACAAGGCCCGGGAGGCCGGCGACTCGGTCTGGCCCAGATGCTCGGCCTCGCTGCCCGCCGCCGGTTCGAAGCGCCAGATATAGGCCGCCAGCGAGCCCTGCTCCGCGATCAGCTCCAGCGCGCGGTGGGCGTTGTTGATCGCCGCCTCGATCTTGCCGCGGTGCCGCACGATGCCGGCATCCTGCAGCAGGCGCTGCACATCGGCCGCGCCGAAGCGCGCCACCCGCTCGATCTCGAAATTGGCGAAGCCGGCACGGAAGGCCTCGCGCTTGGCCAGGATGGTGCGCCAGGACAGGCCGCTCTGGAAGCCCTCCAGGCACAGCTTCTCGAACAGGCGCCGGTCCTCGGCCACCGGGAAGCCCCATTCGGTGTCGTGGTAATGCAGATAGGGCGCCCAGTCGGCGGCCGCGGCGCACCAGGAGCAGCGCGGCCGCCCATCGGCGGCGAGATAGTGATTCATCGAAGTCATGGTTGTCGGTATTTGTCGGCCAGCGCACGCAGCCGGCCCTCGCGCTCCAGGCTCTGCAAGGCCCGGGTCAGGCGCTGCGCGATGGCCGGGTCCAGGCCGCGCGCCACCGCCGCGTATTGCGCCTCCTCCTGGAACACCATCGGGGCCAGGCGCAGCCGGCCGGCGAACTCGGGCTCGCGCAGCAGCGGCAGCAGCGCCATGTCCTGCGCATAGACCGCGTCGGCACGGCCCAGCAGCAGCATGCGCAGGGCCTCGGCATCGTTGCGCGCCGCATCGCTGTGCGGCACCTGAGCCTCGCTCAGCGCGTAGGCCAGCACCGAGCCCTGGGCCACCAGCACGGGCTTGCGGCGCCCCAGCTCGCGCAGCTCGGGCCAGCCGGCCAGTTCGGTCGCGTCGTCGCTGCGCTGCACCACGCGATGCCGGATCGGATAGAGCGGCACCGGCAGATAGTCCCATTGGCGCTGGCGTTCGGGCGAACGGATCAGGCATAGGAACACGTCGATCTCGCGCTGGGCCAGCATGCGCTCGATGCGGCGCAGCGGCAGCAGGCGGCCCTGGCCACTGAACTGCAGCGTCGGGTCCAGCCGCTCGATGGCCTGCAGCAGCTCGGCGCACAGCCCCGGGCGGGCCGGGTTGCCGAACGCATACTTGACCGGTGCCGAGTCCTGCGACGCGGTGCGCAGCACGGCCACGGGCTCCTCGGCCAGCGCCGGCAGGGCCGGCGCGAGCAGCAGGTTCAGCAAACCCTGGGTGAACAGGCCCTGGGTGAATCTCCGGCGAGTGCGCGATGCGCTTGTCATCCTCGATCTATTTATCCTGGCACGGCGGCATGCGCGAAGCATAGCGCCTTCGCCGCCGCGCCCGGCCTCATAGAATGAACCATGGCTCATCCGCAATTCCGCTGCAGCGCTGTCGTCCAGCCCCTGCCCGAGCAGACCCAAGCCGAGCTGGGCCTGTACGCCTTCAGCTACACCATCACGATCGAGAACACCGGCGACATCAGCGCCCAGCTGGTGGCACGCCACTGGCAGATCACCGATGCCAAGGGCCATGTGCAGGAGGTGCAGGGCCTGGCCGTGGTCGGCCACCAGCCGCTGCTGGCGCCCGGCCAGAAGTTCCAGTACAGCTCCTGGGCCCAGATCGCCACGCCGCAGGGCAGCATGCAGGGGCGCTACCTGTGCGTCACCGAGCAGGCCGAGATCTTCTACGCCACCGTGCCCGAGTTCCTGTTGGCCGATTCCGGCAGCCTGCATTGATGCGAGGCAAGTCCTCCGAACCCCAGGGCTGGGACCTGACCGCCCTCCTCAACGCTGCCGACCCGCGCGCCGAACTGGCCGCGCGCAACCTCTGGCTGGTGCGCCTGCTGGAATGGCTGCGCCGCCCCAAGGCCGGAAGCGACGAGACGGCCGGCGCCGAGCCCGGCCGGCCGCTGCCCCTGCTGCGCCTGAAGCACCTGCTCAATATGCTGGAGCGCAACCCCGAGCATGCGCAGCGCTTCGCCGCGATGCTGGGTTCGGTGTGGCGCGACGTGCATGCCGAGGGCCTGTTCGCCGACGTCGGCTTCGCGCCGCGCATGGCGCTGTGGAGCGAGTTCCTGCACCGGCTGCGCCAGCGCGCCCTGCCCGACACCGTCGACACCAACCAGCTCGGCGATCTGTTCGGCCTGTTCTTCCCGACCCCCGAGGACGAGGCCTGGCTGGCCGCGCTCGACGACGAGCTGCTGGCCCGGCTGGCGGCCCTGTTCGCCCAGGCCATGCCCGGCAGCGGCATCTGGCGCGAGCCGATGCTGCACGGGCTGACCGTGCTGATCAGCGGCGTGCGTGCGGCCGGCCTGTCGGGCCCGCTGCGGCAGCGCATGGATGTCGAGCTGCTGGCCCTCAAGCCCTTCGCCCAACTCGCGGGCGCCAGCGAGCGCTTCGCCGAGGCCCTGCAGGCCGACGACACGGCGGCGCTCCTGCCCGCCCTGCAGTACCTGCGCGTGCTGCTGGACACCTGCCGCCAGGCGGCCTTGAGCGTGCCGCGCCATCTGGAGGACTATGGCGTCTCGGTGGACATCATGTTCGAGGTCGAGCAGTTGCTGGAGCGGCTGCGCCGCATCGAGGCCCTGCTGGACTGCCTGGTGTCGCCGCAGCCGCGGCGCGAGCTGGCGCGCCTGACGGCCAGCCTGGTGGGCGTGGTGCAGGCGCGCCGCAGCGTGCGCACCCTGTTCGCGCGCCATTACTCGCTGCTGGCGCGCAAGGTGGCCGAGCGCAGCGCCGAGACCGGCGAGCACTACATCACCCGCGACGCCACCGAGTACCGCGACATGCTCAGGCGCGCGGCCGGCGGCGGCGCGGTGATCGCCGGCACCACCTTCGTCAAGTTCGCGGTGATGGCGCTGTCGCTGTCGGCCTTCTGGGCCGGCTTCTGGGCCGGCGCCAATTACGCGCTCAGCTTCGTGCTGATCCATCTGCTGCACTGGACCGTGGCCACCAAGCAGCCGGCGATGACCGCGCCGGCCATGGCCAGCAAGCTGACCGACATCGACGACGAGCATGGCCTGCAGGACTTCGTCGATGAGGTGGCGCATCTGCTGCGCTCGCAGATGGCCGGCATCGTCGGCAATCTGGCCCTGGTGGCGCCCCTCGTGCTGGGCATCCAGTTGCTCGCCCGGCAGCTGTTCGGCGCGCCGCTGATCGGCGTCAAGGAGGCCGAGCATGTGCTGCATTCGCTGACCCTGCTGGGCCCCACCCTGCTGTTCGCCGCCTTCACCGGCGTGCTGCTGTTTGCCAGCAGCCTGATCGCCGGCTGGGTGGAGAACTGGTTCGTGTTCTACCGGCTGGAAGCGGCGATCGCCTGGAACCCGCGCATCGTCGCGCGCCTGGGCCAGGCGCGCGCGCAGCGCTGGGCCGCCTGGTGGCGCGCCAACATCTCGGGCCTGGCCGCCAATATCTCGCTGGGCCTGATGCTGGGTCTGGTGCCGGCCCTGCTGGGCTTCTTCGCGCTGCCGATCGAGGTGCGCCATGTCACCCTGTCCACCGGCCAGATCGCCGCGGCCGCCGGCGCGCTGGGCTGGCAGGTGCTGCACCAGCCGGGATTCTGGTGGTGCGTCGCCGCGATCCCGCTGACCGGCCTCTTGAACCTGAGCGTCAGCTTCCATCTGGCATTCAAGGTGGCGCTGCGCTCGCGCGGCATCCAGCTGGCCGATCGCGCGCGCGTCAGCCGCGCGATCTGGCGGCGCCTGCTGCAGCAGCCGCGCAGCTTCTTCCTGCCGCCGAGGACGGCCCCGGACGCGCCTAAGCCTTAGGGTCGCCATCCTGGCGGGCGTCCTCGGGGCGCTCGCCGCCCTTGCGGCCCGAGAACATGGTCCACCAGACGATGAACACCAGCAGGGCCAGCGCGCCCAAGGCCTCCAGCAACAGAACTCCCATGACTCAGCCTTCCTCGCGTAGCTTCCTGGCGGCGGCGATTCTAGGCCTGCTGGCCGCCTGCTCGACGACGCCGCTGCCGCCGCTCGATTCCCCGCCGCCGGCCGTCACGCCGTCCCGCCCCGCCGCCCTGCCCGGCGCCGAGACCTCCCGCGCCGTGCTGCAGCGCGAGCGCTCGCGCTGGGTGGCGGCGGACTGGAGCGAGCTGCCCGGCTGGGGCGAGGACCGCGCGGCCGAGCTGTGGCCGGCCCTGCTGCGCGGCTGCGCCCGTCCCGCGCCGGGCTGGGCCGAGCTGTGCGCGCGCGCCGCGCGGCAGGCGCCGGCCGACGATCTGGAGGCCCATCTGTGGCTGATCAAGCATCTGCAACCCTACCGGGTCGAGAGCCTGGAGGGCGAGGCTCAGGGCCTGCTGACCGGCTATTTCGAGCCCGAGCTGGAGGCACGCCGCCAGCCCGGCGGCGCCTTCCTGGTGCCGTTGCTGGCAGCGCCGCCGGATCTGCAGCAGCGCCGACCCTATTACACGCGCCAGCAGATCGACAGCGAGCCGCTGCGCGCCCGCATGCGCGCGCTGGTCTATATCGAGGACCCGATCGACCTGCAGATCCTGCAGCTGCAGGGCTCGGGCCGGGTGCGGCTGGCCGATGCGGGCGGCGAACCGCGCTGGCTGCGCATGGCCTTCGCCGGCCACAACGACCAGCCGCTGCAGCCGCTGGGCCGCGCGCTCGCCGCCTTGGGAGAATGGCGCGAGGGCCCGGCCGCGCCACGCGCGGCGGTGCGCGACTGGGCACGGCGCAACCCGCAGCGGCTCAACGAGCTGCTGTGGAGCAATCCGCGCTATGTGTTTTTCCGCGAGGAGCCGCTGCCCGACCCGAACCTGGGCCCGCGCGGCGCCCAGGGCGTGGCGCTGACGCCGAGCCGCTCGATCGCGGTGGACCGCGCCAGCATCCCCTACGGCACGCCGCTGTGGCTCGACGCCACCGAGCCGCTGAGCACGGTGCCGCTGCGCCGCCTGGTGATGGCGCAGGACACCGGCAGCGGCATCGTTGGCGCGGTGCGCGCCGACTATTTCTGGGGCTGGGGCGCCGAGGCCGAAACGCGCGCCTCGCGGACCAAGCAGGCCCTGCGCCTGTGGGCGCTGTGGCCCAGGGGCTGAGAGAATCCGCCACCCATGATGAAACGCTACCACTCCCACCTCGGCCGCGACATCTTCGTCACCGCCGGCAGCGCCCGCGAGCTGGCGCCCGGCAGCTTCGGCATCTGCGCGATCGGCGGCGGGGCCGAGGGCTGGGCGGTGGTGCATGTCGGGCCCGACGGCGATGCCGCCGATCTGGGCGGCGAGTACTACTTCGCCACGCCCGAGGAGGCGCTGGACTTCCTCAAGGAGCTGATCGCGCTGATGGCAGGCGCTCAAACTCCGCCAGCGGCAGAGGCCGGCTGAACAGAAAGCCCTGGTGGGCCGCGCAGCCCTGGTTCAGCAGGAAGGCGCGCTGCGCCTCGGTCTCCACGCCCTCGGCCAGCACCTCCAGCCCGAGGCTCTGGGCCAGCGCGACGATGGTGCGCACGATGGCCGCGTCGTGCTTCTCGGTCAGCACATTGCGCACGAAGCTCTGGTCGATCTTCAGCTGCTCCAGCGGCAGGCGGCGCAGGTAGTTCAGCGAGGAATAGCCGATGCCGAAATCGTCGAGCGCAAAGCCGACGCCGCAGGCCTGCAGCGCATTCATCTTGGCGATCACGCCCTCGACATCGTCCATCAGCAGGCTCTCCGTCAGCTCCAGCTTCAGGTGCTGCGAGGGAGCGCCGCTGCGCGCCAGCACGCCCTGCACGCGGGTGACGAAGTCGGGTTGCTGGAACTGCCGCGCCGAGACATTGATCGAGAGCGTGAGCCCGGCCAGCGCCGGCCGGTGCGCCCATTCGGCCAGTTGCCGGCAGGCCTCGTCCAGCACCCATTGGCCCAGCGGCAGGATCAGCCCGCTCTGCTCGGCCGCCGCAATGAACTCCAGCGGCGACACCAGGCCGCGCACCGGGTGCTGCCAGCGCAGCAGGGCCTCGGCGCCGGTCAGGGCGCCCCGGGCGTCGACCTGGGCCTGGTAGAACAGCCGGAACTCGCCACGCTGCAGACCGCGGCGCATCTCGGCATCGAGCGTGGCGCGTGCGCTGGCCGCGCTCTGCATGGCCGGATCGAAGAAGCGGATCGCGTTGCGACCGGCGGCCTTGCTCTGGTACATCGCCAGGTCGGCCTGCTTCATCGCGTCGTCGGGCCCCGACGTGGCGGGGCCGAACAGCGCGATGCCGATGCTGGCGGTGCTGTGGTGCTCGACGCCCGGCAGCTCGTAGGGCTCGGTCAGCAGCTTCAGCAGCTTGGCGCCCACCGCCTGGGCCTCGACGGCGGCGCTATGGCCGTCCTCGCTGAGTTCGTCGAGCACGACGACGAACTCGTCGCCGCCCAGGCGCGCCACCGTGTCGCTCTTGCGCACGCAGGGCGAGAGCCGCTCGGCCACCCGCTTCAGCAGCAGGTCGCCGAGGTCGTGGCCCTGGGTGTCGTTCAGGGTCTTGAAATTGTCCAGATCGATCAGCAGCAGCGCGCCATGGCGGCCGCCGCGCTGCGCGGCGGCCAGCGCGCGCTGCAGCCGGTCCAGCAGCAGGCGCCGGTTCGGCAGGCCGGTCAGCGGATCGTAGAAGGCCAGGCGCTCGATCTCGGCCTCGGCGGCCTTGCGCGCGGTGATGTCGCTGAACAGGCCGACGCAATGGCTGATCGCGCCCTCGGCATCGTGTACCGCCGACAGGGTCAGCCATTGCGGATAGACCTCGCCGTTCTTGCGCCGGCTCATGATCTCGCCCTGCCAGTGCCCCTGGCGCGCCACCAGGGCGGCGACCTCGTCGATGTAGTCCGGCCCATGGTGGCCCGAACTCAGCAGGGCCGGCGTGTGACCGACGGCCTCCGCGGCGCTGTAGCCGGTGATCGCGCTGAAGGCCTTGTTGACGCGCAGGATGCGGCGCCCGGCGTCGGTGATGAACATGCCTTCCTGGGCCTCGAAGGCGGTGGCCGCCAGGCGCAGCTCCAGCTCGGACTGCTTGCGCGCCGTGACGTTGTTGCCGGTGCCGCGGTAGCCCAGGAAGCCGCCGTCCTCGCCGAACACCGGCAGGCCGGAGATCTTGATCCAGCGCCAGCTGCCGTCCGGCTCGGGCAGGCGGAACTCGAACTGCTCGACCGCCCGGCGCTGCTCCAGCGCCTGCAGATAGGGCACCCAGGCGCGGTCCTCGCCCTCGGGCAGGCCCGCCATCAGCTCGCGCGCGCCGCGCCCCAGCAGGGCGTCCACCGCTCGGCCGGTGGCGTGCACGCTGTTGGGCGAGACATAGCTGAAGCGCAGCTGTTCATCCAGCTCCCAGAACCACCAGTCGCCCGCCGCGGTGGCGAAGTCGTGAAAGCGCTGCTCGTTGGCGCGCAGCGCCCGGTCGGCGCGCGACAGGACGCGCGCGACCCGGCGCACGCGCCAGTACAGCCCGACCAGCAGGGCCGCCACCAGCGTGCCGCACAGCCCGCCCATCCAGGCCCAGCGGCGCTCGGCCGCCGCGCGCTCGGCGCTGACATCTTTCAGCAGGGCCAGCGAGGCGAGCGGGCGGCCCTGGCGGTCGTGCACGCCCAGCAGGCTGGCCAACCAGATGCGCCGGCCGTCGTGCAGTTCGAGCACGCCGGGGTCCTCGCCGCCGCCCGCCAGTTGCTCCCAGGGCTCCAGCAGCGCCATCGGCAGGGCCGGCAGGCTGTTGTGCACCAGGGCCAGCTCGGCATGGTCGTCCCAGTTGCCGGCCAGGCCCAGCAGGGCCTTGCCATAGGCGAAGGCCTCGGCCCGGCCATGGCGCTTGTGCACCGCGGCGATCACCTCCTGCGACAGCAGATCCCCCAGGCGGCGCGCGAACCAGCCCAGCTCGGTGCCCAGCTCCAGATAGCCCAGCAGCTGGCCGTCGACCCACCAGGGCCGCACATGGCGCAGCACCGGCACGCCGGTCTTGGCCTGCTCCCAGCCCTCGGCCGGCGCGTTCAGGCGCATCGCCTCGGCCAGCACCGGGCGCTGCACGCGGTCGCCGCTCAGCGCCGGATCGTGCAGGCGCAGCACCACGCTCTGCTGCGCATCGATGAAGGCGAAATGGCTGAGGCCGGACTCGCGCCGCATCAGGCCGTATTCGCTGCGCGCCGCCGCCAGCAGGGCCACGCCGTCGCCGCTGCGCATGGCGCGCTGCAGCGCCGGGTTGGCCTCGGCCTGCTGGGCCAGCCAGCGCAGGCGCCTGGCCTCGTCCTCCGCCAGGCGCAGCCACAAGCCCTGGGCCTGGCGCTTGAGCTCGCCCCCCTGGAGCAGCTCGCTGCGGCTGAGCTGCTGACGGGCGGAGAAGCCCAGCAGCAGCGCGATGGCCAGCATCACCACCAGCACGGGAGCGAGGATCTGACGCATCAGATGACGGCCGCTGAAACGCCGCGGCCGGGCCGGCGCGGGGGGCGCAAGAAGCGAGTGCAGGGAGGCGCTCATGAGCTGCGGGCGGGCCCGAGCGGGCGCAAAGCGCGGACGGCGCGCACGCGCCGACACCGGCAACCCCGCTGTCATGGCCCCTGGCGCATGCCGGGGGCGTTAGACCGGAGGCTTTGCGACCCCGCTTTTCAGACCGGGTGTGCCTTGAATCTGTGTAGGGCGTCGATACTAACCGTTACAAGCGACGCCGGGCGGCCGGGCGGCGCGCGCTTACAAGCCTGGCGCCGGCCACGCGAAGAATTCACGCTCGGCGCGCCATGGAGCGCGCCTTCCGGCCCTGCCGGAGCGCTCAGAGCAGCGCGAAGGCGAATCCGAGCAGGGCGATGCACAGCGGCAGCAGGCCCAGCAGCGCCTCGATGCGCGCGGAACCGGTCCAGACGGGCAGGCCATGGTCCGCCTCCGGCAGGTCTTCGACAAAGGCTTCGCTGCGCGGCATCGGCCGAGGCAATGTGGGCATGGCGGGCTCCTCGACGGGAAGCGGGTATGGACCTACTGTCGCCGCGCGGTGTCGCAGCCCGATTTCCGCCAGGTCAGGCGCGTGTTTCGTTTGTATTAAGACGGCCGGGGCTATGCCGGCGCCGCTGGGCCTCGGCGAACTGGACTGGGAGGACCTCGCCGACGGCGCGGCGAATACCAGGGCGCGGCCGCATCCCCAAGTTGAGGGAGCGGCCGACCTTGCATTCGCGCCAGAATCCGCCGTCCACCCCATCCCCAGGAACCACCATGCCCCGCAGCCTTCTCGTCCTGCCACTCCTTTGCCTGCTGGCCGCCGCCCCGGCGCTCGCCGCCGAACGCAGCGTGCCGCTGAAGATGGCCGGCCCCGACGGCGAAGGTGCCGGCGTCGGCAGCGTGCGCATCGTCGAGACGCCCCATGGCCTGGCCTTCTATCCGGCCCTGAGCGGCCTGGTGCCCGGGCTGCATGGCTTCCATGTCCACGAGAAGCCGTCCTGCGCCCCCGGCGAGCAGAACGGCGCCAAGGTGCCGGCGCTGGCGGCCGGCGGCCATCTAGACCCCGCCGGCAGCAAGAAGCATGGCGAGCCCTGGGGCGACGGCCATCTGGGCGATCTGCCGCCGCTGTACGTGGCGGCCGACGGTTCGGCGCAGCAGCCGGTGCTGGGCCCGCGGCTGAAGCTGGCCGATGTGCTGAACCGCGCGCTGATGCTGCATGCCGGCGGCGACAACCATGCCGATCACCCGGCCCCGCTGGGCGGCGGCGGCGCGCGCGTGGCCTGCGGCGTGATCGGCGGCTGAGTGCCGCCGCGCCGGTCCTAGCCCGCGGCGCAGCCCGGGTGCGGCTTCAGCACCCGCTCGGTGGAGGCCGGGAACCTGGCCAGCTTGGCGGCCGGCCGGCGCGGGCGCGGCAGCAACTCGCCGCCGCAGTTGGGGCAGGTGCCGGCCAGGCGCTGCTCGGCACAGGTGGCGCAGAAGGTGCATTCAAAGCTGCAGATGCGCGCCGCGCCGGACTCGGGCGGCAGGTCCACATCGCAGCATTCGCAGTTGGGGCGCAGTTGCAGCATCGCTCGGTCTCTCAAGACGGATCAGGGATCAGGGCCGCCATGATGGCGCGGAATCGACCCGCAAGGCGCGAATAGCGTCCAATACAGCCATGGATACCGCACAAGCCCTGGAGCAACGCATCACCGAGCTGGAGATCAAGGCCAGCTTCACCGAGGACCTGGTCGACACGCTCAACGAGATCGTGGCGCGTCAGCAGCAGCAGATCGAGCTGCTGGCGCGGCAACTGACGGAGCTCAAGCAGCAGGGCCCGGGCGAGGGCGGCCCGACCATGCGCAGCCTGCGCGAGGAATTGCCGCCGCATTACTAGCCGGAGGATCCGCGGGCGTTGCCGGCTCACTCGCTCAAGCGCGTCGCTTTTCGATCGGATAGGCCGGATCCAGATAGCCCGGCGTCGACGGATGGCCGGGCGGCACCAGGCGGTCGACCAGGGCCTCGTCGGCATCGTCGATCCGGCAGTCGAGCGCGGCGAAATAGTCCTGCCACTGCGCCAGGGTGCGCGGACCGGCGATCACGGCGCTGACCGCGCGGTGCGCCAGCACCCAGGCGGTGGCGAAATGCGCCAGGCCCAGGCCCCTGGTCTCGCAATGCGCCTTCAGGGTCTGCGCGATCACCAGCGACTCCTCGCGGAATTCGGTTTCGAGCATGCGCCTGTCACCGCGGCCGGCGCGCGAGCCCTCGGCCGGCTGCGCGCCCGGCGCGTACTTGCCCGAGAGCACGCCGCGCGCGATCGGGCTGTAGGGCACGACGCCCAGACCGAAATGCGCGCAGGCGGCCAGGATCTCGACCTCGGGCTGGCGGTTCAGGAGGTTGTAGTAGGGCTGGCAGGCCACCGGCGGCGGCATGTTCAGCGCGCGCGCCAGCGCCACCGCCTCGGCGATGCGCCAGCCGCGGAAGTTCGACAGGCCCCAGTAGCGGATCTTGCCCTGCTCGATCAGCGCGGCGATCGCGCGCAGCGGCTCCTCCAGGTCCAGGCCCGGGAAGTCGCGGTGCAGGTAGTAGAGGTCGATATGGTCGGTGCCCAGGCGCTGCAGGCTGGCCTCGCATTCGCGCTGCACCCAGGCGCGCGAATAGCCGCGCTCGTTGGGCCGCTCGGACATCTTGTTGCCGATCTTCGTGGCCAGCACCCAGTCGTGGCGCCGCCCCTGCAGCAGCTCGCCGACCATTGTTTCGCTGCGGCCCAGCGAGTAGACGTCGGCGGTGTCGATGAAGTTCACGCCATGCTCCATCGCATGGTCGACGATGGAGCGCGCCTCGGCGGCATCGGTCTGGTCGGCGAACATCATGGTGCCCAGGCACAGGGCGGAGACTTGCAGCGGGCTCTTGCCCAGGGTCCGGTATTGCACGACGACTCCCTTCGATGGATGGCCGGCTATCCTATGCGCTTCACCATCCCGAGGCCAAGGCCATGCAACTGATCGGCATGCTCGATTCGCCCTATGTGCGCCGCGTCGCGATCGCGCTGCAGCGCCTGGGCCTCCCGTTCACGCACCGTTCGGTCTCGGTGTTCCGCGGCATCGCCGAATTCAGCAAGATCAATCCGGTGTTGAAGGCCCCCAGCTTGGTCTGCGACGACGGCACGGTGCTGATGGACTCCACGCTGATCCTGCAGTACGCCGAAGGCCTGGCGGGACAGCGCCTGCAGCCGGCCGACGCGCGCTCGCTGCGCCTGACCGGCCTCGCGCTGGCCGCCTGCGAGAAGAGCGTGCAGATCGTCTACGAGCACAATGTGCGCCCGCCCGAGAAGCTGCACGAGCCCTGGCTGGAACGCGTCACCGGCCAGATGCGCACGGCCTACGGCCTGCTGGAGGCCGAACTGCATGGCCGCCCCCATGCGCAGGACGACGCCGGCCTGACCGCGGCCGTGGTCTGGTTCTTCACCCAGCAGAAGCATCCCGAGCTGGTGCCGGCGGCCGCGCATCCGGCGCTGGCCGAGCTCTCCGCCTGGGCCGAGGCCCAGCCCGAATTCCGCGCCGCGCCGCATGGCGAAGGGGTTTACGTCGGAGGGTAGAAGAGGGCGAGAGGGCGGCTGGCAAAATACGCGCTCCTGCCGCGCCCTGCCAGCCCTCCCCGCCCCTGCCGATGTCCGCCTCCCCGCCGCGCGTGCTCGCCGTCATCCCGCCGATGACGCAGCTGAACACGCCCTACCCTTCGACCGCCTACCTGACCGGCTTCCTGCGCTCGCGCGGCGTGCCCGCGGTGCAGGAGGACCTGGCGCTGGCGCTGATGCTGCGCCTGTTCTCGCGCGAAGGCCTGGCGCAGCTGCACGCGGCCGTGGCGGCCCTGCCCGAGGGCGAACGCACGGCGCGCGTGCGCAGCTTCGCCGCGCAGTACGAACGCTATGCCGCCACCATCGCGCCGGCCATCGCCTTTCTGCAGGGCCGTGACGCGACGCTGGCGCACCGCATCAACACCCGCGGCTTCCTGCCCGAGGGCCCGCGCTTCGAAACGCTGGAAGCCTATGTCGACGAGGACGGCGGCGACCCGCTGGCCTGGGCCTTCGGCGCCCTTGGCTTGCAGGACCGCGCGCGGCATCTGGCCACGCTCTACCTGAACGATCTGGCCGACGTGCTGCGCGACGCGGTGGACGAGCGCTTCGAGTTCGTCCGCTATGCCGAGAAGCTGGCCACCGCCCAGCCGACCTTCGAGCCCCTGGCCCAGGCCCTGGCCGCGCCGCCGAACCTGGTGGACCGCAACTTGCAAGACCTGACCCTGGCCGCGCTCGCGAAGCACCGGCCCGAGGTCGTGCTGCTGTCCGTGCCCTTCCCCGGCGCGGTCTACGCAGCGCTGCGCATCGCCCAGGCCATCAAGGCCCATGACCCGGCGATCGTCACCGTGCTGGGTGGCGGCTTCGTCAACACCGAGCTGCGCGAGCTGAAGGAGCCGCGCCTGTTCGACCAGATCGACTTCGTCACCCTGGACGCCGGCGAGCGGCCGCTGCTGGCGCTGCTGGAACATCTGCAGGGCAAGCGCTCGCGCCAACGCCTGGTGCGCACCTTCGTGCGCGAGGATGCCGAGGTCCGCTACATCAACTTCGTCGAACCCGACATCCCCTTCGACGAGGTCGGCACGCCCACCTGGGACGGCCTGCCGTTGGACCGGTACCTGTCGCTCCTGGACATGCTGAACCCGATGAACCGGCTGTGGAGCGACGGGCGCTGGAACAAGCTGACCGTGGCCCATGGCTGCTACTGGAAGAAGTGCAGCTTCTGCGACGTGTCACTGGACTACATCTCGCGCTACGAGGCCGCCTCGGCCACCACCCTGGTGGACCGCATCGACGCCATCGTTGCCGAGACCGGTCAGACCGGTTTCCATTTCGTCGACGAGGCGGCGCCGCCCAAGGCCCTGAAGGCGCTGGCCCAGGAGCTGGAGAAGCGCGGCTCCGCAATCAGCTGGTGGGGCAATATCCGCTTCGAGAAGACCTTCACGCCCGAGCTCTGCCAACAACTGGCCGACAGCGGCTGCATCGCCATCTCCGGCGGGCTGGAGGTGGCCTCGGACCGGCTCCTGCAGCTGATGAAGAAGGGCGTCTCGGTGGACCAGGTGGCCAGAGTCACCAAGGGTTTCGCCGATGCCGGCATCCTGGTGCACGCCTACCTGATGTACGGCTTCCCGACCCAGACCGTGCAGGACACGGTGGACGCGCTGGAATATGTGCGCCAGCTATTCGCCAACGGCTGCATCCACAGCGGCTTCTTCCACCGCTTCGCCTGCACCGTGCATTCGCCGGTGGGCCAGAACCCGGCCGAGTACGGCGTGCGGCTGCTGCCGCTGCCGGACAGCCCCTTCGCGAAGAACGATGTCGGCTTCGTCGACCCGAGCGGCGTCGACCACGATGCGCTGGGCCGCGCGCTGAAGAAGGCGATCTACAACTACATGCACGGCATCGGTCTGGACGAGGATGTGCGTGCCTGGTTCGGCGGCCGCGCGCCCAAGACCACCGTGGGGCGGCACCGGATCGCGAAGGCGTTGGCGGCTGGTTGCTGACGGCTGAACTTTTTTAGCCCCTGTCTCGCCGATAGCAGCACGGGAGTCCCGCACGCACGCCACGAGACTCGTCGCAATACGTCGGGTCGCGTCAATCAGCCATCTGTTTCGCCGGCCCAGGCCTGCAGCATCACCCGCGCCCCCGCCACATTGGTCGCGCAGGGCACATCGTGCACGTCGCAGGCCCGCACCAGCGCGTTGATGTCGGGCTCGTGGGGCTGTGGCGTCATCGGGTCGCGCAGGAAGATCACGCCGTCCAGTTCGCCCATCGCCAGCCGCGCGCCGATCTGCAGGTCGCCGCCCAAGGGGCCGCTGAGCAGGCATTCGACATGCTCCAGCCCCGCCTCGCTGCGCAGGCGCCCGCCGGTGGTGCCGGTGGCGATCAGGCTGCAGGTCTTCAGGAAGGGCGCAAACTCGGTGGCCAACTCCACCATCGCGTCCTTCTTGTGGTCATGGGCGATCAGGGCAAGCTTCATATACGCATCTTAGGCCCCTGCCCGTTACGGCGTCGCGTCAAGTGGTGACCGTTCCGCGCATTTATCCTTGAGGCCGCCCGGCCGCAATGGACAGAAAACGGATCAAGAAAGAAAGAACGGACATGACTTCCTTCCAGCAATGGCATGCCACCCGCCGTCTGCGGCTGCTGGTGCAGACGCTGCGCGACCTGGTGGTCTCGCTGGGCCCGCTGCTGCTGCTCGGCGGCGGCCTGCTGGTGGCCGCCTACTGGTGGCTGGACCCGCAGCCGCCGCGCCAGGTCAGACTGGCCACCGGCCCGGCCGGCAGCGCCTATGCGAATTTCGGCGAGCGCTATGCCAAGGCCCTGGCCCGCGACGGCATCAAGGTGGAGCTGCTCGCCACCGAGGGCGCGCAGGACGACCTGGCCCATCTGCGCGCGGGCACGGCCGACCTGGGCTTCGTGCGCGGCGGCATGGCCGATCCGGTGGCCGACCAGGAGGCCGGCATCGTGTCGCTGGGCAGCCTGTTCTACGAGCCGATCTGGGTGTTCTACCGCCGCGAGCTGGCCCGCCGCAACCCGGCGACCCCGGGCGAGCTGCAGCGCCTCGCCCAGTTGCGCGGCCTGCGCGTCAACGTGGACCAGGACGGCAGCGGCGTGCCACAGATCATGGAGCGGCTGCTGGCCGTCAACCAGCTGAAGCCCGCCGATTTCCGCCTGATGCATCTGGACCCGAGCGCCGCCGGCGCCGCGCTGCGCCAGGGCCGGCTCGACGCCGCCGTGATGATCTCGGCCCCGCAATCGAGCCTGGTGCGCGAGCTGCTGCGCGATCCGGCCATAGCCCTGATGGCTTTCGAGCAGAACGAGGCCTATGCCCGCCACCTGCCCTTCCTGTCCACCGTGACCCTGCCGCGCGGCGTGGTGGACCTGGCCACCGACCTGCCGCCGCGCGACGTGCCCCTGCTGGCCACCACCACCGCGCTGCTGGCGCGCGAACAGACCCATCCGGCGCTGCGCCAGCTGTTCGCCCAGACGGCGCAGAGCCAGCACAGCGATGCCGGCTGGTTCAACGGCGCGCGCGACTTCCCGAACACCCGCACCAGCGAGCTGCCGGTCAGCGCCGAGGGCGACCGCGCCATCAACGGCACGCCGCCGGCCTGGGCGCGCTATTTACCCTTCTGGGCCGGCAATCTGTTCGAACGGATGTGGCTGGTGATCGGCGGCCTCCTGGTGCTGATGCTGCCGCTGTCGCGCGTGGTGCCGCCGCTCTACACCTTCCGCGTGCGCTCGCGCGTGTTCCGCTGGTATGCGCGGCTGCGCGAGGTCGAGGCCAGGCTGGAGACCGGGGAAGGCGAGCGCGAGGCCCTGCTGAACGAGCTGGACGAGCTGGACCGCGTGACCCACCGCATCGCGGTGCCGCTGTCCTATGCCGAGGAACTCTATGCGCTGCGCAACAACATCTACGCGGTGCGCAAGCGCCTGCTGGCGCTGAAATGAGCCCCCCCTACCGGCTTCACCGGCCCCCTCAAGGGGGCAGCGCCAGCCGCCCGGCAAAGCCGGATCGGCGGCGCTCGCTCGGGAATGCGGGCGCGCCTGGGCTCAGTCGCGGTCGGGCGCGCCCAGCGGGAAGAAGTGGCGATAGGGCCGGGCCTCGTCGACGGCGCGCGCGAGCGAGGGCCGCACCAGCAGGCGGCGGCGGTAGGCCAGCACATGGGGGTAGGCGTCGCCGATCGCATGGGTCCAGTCGGCATAGAACAGGAAGGGCGCGGCCGCGCAGTCGGCCAGGCTGAAGCGATCGCAGGCCGCCCATTTCCGCCCTGATGCCATGCGCGCGTCGAGCCAGGCATAGGCGGTGTCGAGCATCGCGCGGGCCTCGGCCACGCCATGGGCGTCGCGGCGCTCGGGCGGCCGCAGCGCATCGAACACGATCTTCTGCTGCGGCGTCGCGACATAGTTGTCGAAGAAGCGGTCCAGCATCCGTACCTCCAGCGCCGCGCGCGGATCCTCGGGCAGCAGGCGCACCGGGCCGGGCCGCTCCAGGCCCAGGTATTCGATGATGCAGCTCGCCTCCATCACGGTCCGCTCGCCGTCGACCAGCACCGGGAAACGCTTGATCGGCCACAGCCGCGCCAGCTCCTGCGAGGCCGGGCAGTCCGGCCCCTCCAGCAACCGCGGCTCGAAGGGGATCGCGTTCTCGTAGAACGCGATCAGCGCCTTCTGGCAGTAGGAGGAAAAGGGGTGGTAGTAGAGCTGCAGGGCCATGGGTGTGTCTCCTTGGATGGCGATGGTGCCACCGGGAGGCGACGAACGGGCTTGGCCATTTTCGACAAGCCCCGTTCGACATCCCCTCAGGCCGCGCGGCGGAAGCCTGCTGCACCAGGCTGGTGGCCACGGGGCTTCGGGGGCAGGTCTCTGGCTTGTCGAGCCTCTTCAGATTCAAGACTTGACCCTGTCGCCCTTGCAGCGGGTGCTGGCCTTCGCCGTGGCGAGTGGACTCACACTGCCTCGGCCAAAAACTGCCGTTCCCGACCGGCCGTATGCTGGTTGGCTGGGGGAATCGAACTCAAGCCTCTCTACGTCCAGAACTGCCCCAACTGATCACGCAATCAACTTGTTCGCAAACGCTGCCAAGCGGCCACACCGCGCCTTCAAGAACTTGGGGTAGTCGTCGTCGAATTCGCTTTCGACACAGAACGCCGAGGCTAGCGCTACTTCCCGGCCTTCGTTGTCCCCGACCAGCTCCTTCACGTACACCGACGGGCGCTTGCGTCCGATGCTCTTGTTTTCCGCCGCGCTCAGGAAGCAGAAGTTTCCGAGGACGTTTATTTGCTCATCCGGGATACTCAGGTCACGGAGGAATGCCCGGGGATAGATGTGATGGAACTCCGAGCGGTTGTAGCGCTGGAGCACCTTGTCCAAATCAACCGCTTTGCCCGAGAGCAGGCTGCGGGCATCGTGGTTGGCAAGCATCAAGACGAACGTCTTGGTCGCTGCCGCTCCGACCCGGAAGGAACTGGAGAAGAACTCTTCGTTCACCGCGATGTCGATCTGGTCCAACGTACTGGGTTGCCCGTTCTTGAGCCTCATCATCTGCTCGATATCGGCGATGGTGGTCTTTCTTGTTTGGCTGGTGTACCTGCCGGAGAAGCAGGTTCTCCAGAACCACCGCTTCAGCGCCTGGTAGGTCTTCCCGTCATACACGACTTCCTTGCCAGCAGGCTCGGCAAAGAAGGCCGAGAGCGGCACGAGCATTGAGGGATACGGCAAGAGCCGAAGGTGGACCACCTTCAATTGCTGCCGCAGGAAGTCAATGGCGCCCCGGATACCTTGCTCGACCCTGGTGAACTGCGCTCGCACCTCGCCGCCATTTAGATCGAGCAGCGTCTCGGCACCTGGCTTTCCCGTCAAGATGCCGGCCACACAGCTTAGGACCAAGTCAGCATCATCCCCGACTCCCTCGAATCCGAAATCAGACAGCTCTTCACGCAGTTCCTTAAACTTCTCGAGGAGGTCAAAGTCCTCATTCCATGTCCACGCCGACAGAAGTTGCAAGGTATCGAGCGGAAGGCCGAGGTGGTTAATCCGTTCGAAAACGATGGCGACGATGGACCGATCCTCACTCTTTAGAACTTGGACCGGAATCGACACCTCCTTGAACTTCTCCTGAAGTTTGTCAACGAGTTCGATTTGCTCTGGCTTTAGGTGTTCGGTCGCAGCGCGATACCTCACCGAATCGAACAGGACGTTCATCGGGAAGTACTTGGTCTTGTCGTAGTCCTGGCCTTCCGGAATGGCGACGAAGACGCTGTCCTGCGGGTTGCTGGGAGCCACCATGTCGAAATAGACGTCCGACCAGTCAGGATTTTCGCGGGGCGTCAGTTCAGTCTGGAAGACAGTAAAGAGCGAGGTCAGGCGCTGCTGACCATCGAGCACGTAGTCGATGGGATAGTCGACCTGCGGATCCGGCAACGTGAACGTGCCTAGGTCTCGCTCAGTCGTCAACTTTTGCTTCGTCCGCCAGAAGAGAAGAGAGCCAAACGGATAGCTCTTGTAGATACTGTCCAGAAGGTATGCCACACGGTCCATCTCCCACACAAAACCGCGCTGGAACGCAGGAATGCGGATCTCGCCGCTGACAACCGCGTCCAGAATCTTTCGAATTGAATAGTGCTGGTATTCCATGAGCCGCTCCGGCCTCGTGCTGCCTCAACGGCGCAACTGTATCCGACGGCCAGCAGGGGCCGACGCCACCAGGCGACGCGAGGACTCACCGCTGAGGCAGCGCCGGCCGAAACCTGCGCCTCAACCAAGTGGCGTTGACAGGGGACTGCCTTCTGGGCGGCTGGCTTCCTGGGGGCGACACGTGCACACACCCCGCGCCGCCGCCCCAACGCGCCAGTGCCTGCTCTCGGGCATTGGGTCAAGACGGGCGACCGACCGCAACTGGTTGGGACCGCCCGGTGGTCCCCGTCCCGCCAATGCCTGCAGCCAGCCTCAAGCTCGCGCTCCCACCGTAGGCTGCCCGTCCCCCTGAGTAAGCGCCCTCACCCCACCCGCCGAAACCCCGCCGCCGCCTGCATCAGCTGCTTCGTGTAGCCCTGCTCGACCCGGCTCTCGGCCAGCGCCGCCGCGTCCAGCAGTTCCACCTCGCGCCCTCGCTGCATCACCATCAGGCGCTCGCACAGATGCGTCACCACGCCCAGGTCATGGCTGACCATCAGGAACGTCAGGCCGCGCTCGCGGCGCAGCGCCTCCAAGAGGTTCAGCACCTCGGCCTGCACCGAAGCGTCCAGCGCCGAGGTGGGCTCGTCCAGCAAGAGGATCTGCGGCTCCAGGATCAGCGCGCGCGCGATCGCGATGCGCTGGCGCTGGCCACCGCTCAACTGGTGCGGGTAGCGGAAGCGGAATCCCTGGCCCAGGCCCACCTCGTCGAGCGCGCGGCGGATGCGCGCCTCGGCATCGGCGATGCCGTGGATCGCCAGCGGTTCGGCCAGGATGCGGTCCACCGTGTGGCGCGGGTGCAGCGAGCCATAAGGGTCCTGGAACACCATCTGCACCCGGCGGCGGAAGGCCGCGCTGCCGGGCTCGGGCGGGCTGCCCTCGCCCGTCAGCCTCACCGTGCCGGCGCTGCGCGGCGCCAGGCCGCAGATCGCGCGCAAGATGGTGGACTTGCCGGAGCCCGACTCGCCCACCAGGCCGAAGCTCTCGCCCGGCGCCACCGCGAACGTGGCGTCATGCACCGCGGTGAACTCGCCGAAGCGCACCTGCAGGTTCCGGATCTCGATGCCGAGGCGACTCATAGCTTCCAGCTCTCCTGGCGGTCCAGCGTGGGCAGCGGATGGCGCGACTCGCCCAGCCGCGGCAGGCAGTTCATGAGGCCCTGGGTGTAGGGATGCTGCGCCTCATGCAGCGCGCCCGAGCGCACTTCCTCGACCACCCTGCCGGCATACATCACCAGCACGCGGTCGCAGAAGCTCGACACCAGGCGCAGGTCGTGCGAGACGAAGATCAGGCCCATGCCGCGCTCCTTGACCAGCTTGTCGAGGATGGACAGCACCTGCAGCTGCACCGTGACATCCAGCGCCGAGGTCGGCTCATCGGCGATCAGGAGCTGCGGCTCGGCGATCAGCATCATCGCGATCATCACGCGCTGGCCCATGCCGCCCGAGACCTCGTGCGGGTAGAGCCGATAGACGCGCTCCGGGTCGTCGATCGCCACGTCGGCCAGTGCCTGCAGCACGCGCTGTTTGGCCTCCCTGGCCGACAGCCGGGTGTGCACGCGCAGCGTCTCCCCGATCTGCGCGCCGATGCGCATCACCGGGTTCAGCGAGTATTTCGGGTCCTGCAGCACCATCGCGATGCTGCCGCCGCGCAAGGCCCGGCGCTCGGCCTTGCCGGCGGCCAACAGGTCGCGGCCCTTGAAGGCCAGGCGCCTGGCCGTGATGCGGGCCTCGGGCGCCGACAGGCCCAGGATCGCACGGCCGGTCTGCGACTTGCCGGAGCCGGACTCGCCGACGATGCCCAGTCGCTCCCGGCCCAAGGTGAAGGACACGCCGCGCACGGCCTCGAAGACGCCGCCGTTGCGGGTCGGGAAGCTGACGCGCAGGTCGTCGACTTCGAGCAGAGGCGGAGCCATCTCGGGACTACTCATTTTTTGGGGTCCAGCGCATCGCGCAGGCCGTCGCCCAGCAGATTGAAGGCCAGGCTGACGACGAAGATGGCAAGACCCGGCCCCGCCGCGACCCACCACTGGTCCAGCACATATTGCCGGCCGGCCGCGATCATCGCGCCCCATTCGGGCAGCGGCGGCTGCGCGCCCAGCCCCAGGAAGCCGAGGCCGGCGGCGGTCAGGATGATGCCGGCCATGTCCAGGGTGACGCGCACGATCACCGAAGGCAGGCACAGCGGCATGATGTGGCGCAGCACGATGCGGCCGTGCGAGGCGCCGACCAGCTGCACGGCCGCGATGTAGTCGGCCTGACGGATCGTCAGGGTCTCGGCGCGCGCGATCCGGGCATAGGGCGGCCAGGAGGTGATCGCGATCGCCAGCACCGCGTTCTCGATGCCCGGGCCGAGGGCCGCGACAAAGGCCAGCGCCAGGATCAGGCGCGGGAAGGCCAGAAAGATGTCGGTGATGCGCATCAGCGCGGCGTCGATCAGGCCGCCGCCGTTCGCCGAGGAATAGCCGGCCACCGTGCCGACCAAGAGGCCGATCGGCGCCGCCAGCACGGCCACCAGCACGACGACGAACAAGGTGATGCGCGAGCCGTGGATCAGGCGCGACAGGATGTCGCGGCCCTGGTCGTCGGTGCCGAACCAATGCGCGCCCGAGGGCGGCAGCAGGCGCGTGGTGCTGAGGTCGCCGACATTCGGATGGTAGGGCGCGAGCTGCGGCGCGAACGCGGCCATCAGCACCAGGCCCAGCACGATCACCAGGCCCGCCAGCGCCAGCCGGTTGCGCGCGAAATTGCGCCAGCCGGCATAGGCCCGGCCCAATGCGGCCTGGCGGCGCGACTCGGGCCGCTCCGACATCAGCCATTCATGAAGACTTTGTGCGCTCATGTCGTTCAGCGCGCCCGCGTGCGCGGGTCCAGCAGTCGGTACAGCAAATCGGACACCAGATTCAGGGCAATGAAGATCGAGCCGACCACCAGGGTGCCGCCCAGCACCGCGTTCATGTCGGCGTTCTGCAGCGAGTTGGTGATGTACAGGCCCAGGCCCGGCCAGGCGAACACGGTCTCGGTCAGCACCGAGCCTTCCAAGAGGCCGGCATAGGACAGCGCGATCACGGTGACCAGCGGCACCATCGCGTTGCGCAGCGCATGGCGCCAGACGATGCGCGCCTCCGAGAGGCCCTTGGCGCGCGCCGCCACCACGTACTCCTGGCTCAGCTCGTTGAGCATGAAGGAACGGGTCATGCGGCTGATATAGGCCAGCGAGAAATAGCCCAGCAGCGCGCCCGGCAGGGCCAGGTGCGACAGCGCATTGAAGAAGGCGTCCCAGCCGCCGCCGTCCAGCGCGCTCAGCATGGTATCCACCAGCATCAGCCCGGTCACCGGCGTGATGCTGTATTCAAAGGCCACATCGATGCGGCCCGGGCCGGCCACCCAATCCAGCCTGGCATAGAACACGACCAGGGCCATCAGGCCCAGCCAGAAGATCGGCACCGAATAGCCGACCAGGCCCATCACGCGCACCGCCTGGTCCGCCAGGCCGCCGCGCCGCACCGCGGCCCAGACGCCCAGCGGCACGCCGATGCCCGCGCCGAGGATGATGCCCACCGTGGCCAGCTCCAGGGTGGCCGGGAAGACGCGCTTGATGTCCTGCAGCACCGGGTTGGCGGTCAGGATCGAGGTGCCGAGGTCGCCCTGGACCACCTTGCCCAGGTAGATCCAGAACTGCTCCCACAGCGGCTTGTTGAAGCCCATCTCCTCGCGCACCCGTGCGATCAGGTGCTCGGGAGCGCGGTCGCCGACGATGGCCAGCACCGGGTCGACCGGCACCACGCGGCCGATGAAGAAGGTGACGGCCAGCAGCCCCAGATAGGTCAGCGCGATGGTCAGCAGGAAACTGCCCAGCGCGCGCGCGCCGGGCTTCATACGCAAAAACATCAGCACATTTCTCGTTCAACGCCGCGCCGTATTTACCCAGCAGAGCCCGAGGATCCGGCTCCGCCGGTCCTGCGGGCTCGCCCCCTTGAGGGGGCGCGCGCAGCGCGTAGGGGGTGGTTACTTCTTACTGATCGTGAACATGTAGTTGCTGCTGAAGGTCGGCCCCAGCTTCAGGCCTTCGACATTGCTGCGGTAGGCCGCCACCTCGGTCTGCTGGAACAGCATCACGAAGGGGCTCTGCTTGCGGAAGTCCGCCTGGATCTCCTGGTACAGCGCGGCGCGCTTCTTGGCGTCGCGCTCCAGCGCGGCGGCGTCGCTCTTCTTGGTCAGCTCGGGGATGTCCCAGGCATTGCGCCAGGCCAGCGGCTTGTTGGCCGCGCCATCGCTGTTGTCGGGGTTGCGCGCGAAGGTGTCGGCATTGGTGTGCGGATCCCAGTAGTCGGTGCCCCATTGGCCGATGTAGATGTCGTGGCTGCGCGCGCGGTACTTGGTCAGGGTCTGCTTGCCGTCGCCGGGGATGATCTCGATGTCGATGCCGGCGCGCTTGGCGGTCTGCTGGAAGCTTTCGGCGATGCCCTGCACCGGCTGCACGGTGCGCATGTCGATGGTCACCTTGAAGCCGTTCGCCAGGCCGGCCTTGGCCAGCAGGGCCTTGGCCTTCTCGACGTCGAGCCTGAAGGGCTTGTCGCTGCTGGCGCCCAGCAGGCCCACCGGCAGGAAGTTCTGGTGGATGCGGCCGATATGCTGGATCAGCGTGCTGCCGATGCCGTCGTAGTCCACCAGATACTTCATGGCCTCGCGCACCTCGGGCTTGGCGAGGTTTGCGTTCTTCATATTGAAGCTCATGTAGTAGACCGTGCCCTTGGGCTGGGTCGTGGTCTTCACGTCCTTGCTGGCGGCCAGGGCCGTGATGTCCTGCGGCGCCAGGTTGCGCGCGATGTCGATGTCGCCCTTCTCCAGCAGCAGGCGCTGGGTCGCAGCCTCTTTCACATGGCGGTAGATCACGCGCGCCAGCGGGGCCTTGGGTCCACCGGCGTAGCTGGCGTTGCGCTCCAGCGCGATGATCTCGTTGGCGCGCCACTCGCGCAGCTTGAAGGGGCCGGAGCCGGCATAGTTGGTCTTCAGCCAGGCGTAGCCCATGTCGCCATTGGCTTCCTTGCTCTGCACCAGCTTCTTGTCGATCACGGCGGCCACGTCGGCGGTCAGCGCGTTCAGCACCAGGGTGGTCGCATAGGCCTTGTCGGTCTCGATCGTCAGGGTCAGCGGGCCGGTCTGCTTGATGCGGTCCTTGACCAGGTCCTTCTTCAGGCCGAACTGGGTCAGGATGAAGGCCGGCGTCTTGTCCAGCAGCACGGCGCGCTGCAGCGAATAGACGACGTCCTCGGCTGTCAGCGCATTGCCGGATGCGAACTTCAGGCCGGGCTTCAGTTCGAACGTGAAGGTCTTGCCGTCGGCCGAGACGCTCCAGCCCTTGGCCAGGTCACCGACCTGCTTCGACGGATCCTTCAGGTCCAGGCGCAGCAGACGGTCATAGGTATTGCCCAGGATCTCGCCGGCCGACAGCTCGAAGGACTCGGCCGGGTCCATCGAGATGATGTCGTCGAAGGCGAAGGCCTGGACCAGCGTGTCCTTGGGCGTGGCGGCCTGCGCGCCCTGGATGCCATAGGCCAGCGCCAGGCTGGCGGCCAGCAGGCCGTGGACGGCGCGGCGGGAAATTTTCTTCGGGGTCGGCAGGGGGTGGCTCATACGCTCCTCGGCAGGCGGGACAAAACTGGGTGCGGCATCTTAGCCCGCTGATTTTGCCCGCGCAGGAGTCTGCGCCGCGGGTGGAAACCAGAAGCAAGGCCCGCGCGGCGATAGCGCTTGATCGGCCCGCCATAGCCTCAGGGAATGGCGCGTGCGCCAGGCGTGCGGCAGGCACCGGCCACGGGCTCCGCTGCACAATGCGGGCCCATGAGCATCGAACTTCCCAAGGACGCACGCCAGCGCGCGATCGACTCGATCCAGCGCTACTTCGAGGCGAACATGGACGAGCCGATCGGCAATATCGCCGCCGGCGCGCTGCTGGGCTTCATGCTGGAGGAGATCGGCCCCAGCATCTACAACCGGGCGGTGGCCGACGTGCAGGAAAGGCTGCAGCAGCGCGTGGCCGAGCTGGACCTCGAGGTGCACGAGGACGAGTTCGGCTACTGGCGCAAGATCGATGCTGCCGGCCGCAAGAAGACCGCCCGCTGAACCGATGCGCCGGAAGGGAAGTCCGCCGCCATGCTGAAGCTGCTGCTCTGGTGCCTGCTGTTCCTGCTGTGCTGGCCGCTGGCGCTGCTGGCCCTGCTGCTGTGGCCGCTGGTCTGGCTGATCTCGCTGCCCTTGCGGCTGATCGGCATCAGCGTCGAGGCGCTGTTCGCGCTGCTGCGCGCCCTGCTGATGCTGCCGGCGCGGCTGCTGAGCCGAAAGCCACGCTGACATGGACGCCATCGAATTCGACACCGCGCGGCTGCGCCTGCGCGCCTGGCGCGAGAGCGACCGCGAACCCTTTGCCGCGCTGAATGCCGATCCGGCCGTGATGGAATATTTCCCGGCCCTGCAGACCCGCGCACAGAGCGACGCCGGCATCGATGCCTGGATGGCGCAGTTCGAGGCCCGGGGCTGGAGCAACTGGGCCGTCGAGACCCTGGACGGCGGCGCCTTCGTCGGCTTCGTCGGCCTGTCGGTGCCGCGCCGCCCGCTGCCCTTCTCGCCCTGCGTCGAGATCGGCTGGCGCCTGGCGCGCCAGTTCTGGGGCCGGGGCTATGCCAGCGAGGCAGCCCGCGGCGCCCTGGCGCTGGGCTTCGGGCGCCTGCGGCTGGACGAGATCGTCTCCTTCACCGCATTGGGCAACCGGCGCTCGCGTGCCGTGATGGAGCGCATCGGCCTGCGCCCGGACCCGGCCGGCGAGTTCGACCACCCCGCCCTGCCCGAGGGCCATGTCTTGCGCCGGCATTGCCTGTACCGGCTGACGCGCGCCGACTGGGCGGCACGGCCGGGCCGCTAGGGCCTGACCTCAGCGGGTCGAAGGCAACAGCAGATTGCCCACGCCGGCGTTCATCGCGTTCAGGATATCGCCGTTGTCCTGGCTCAGCTCCCAGGCGAACAGGCCCGCCAGCCCCGCTTCGACCACATAGCGGCCCTTGGCCCGCACCGCGCGCGGGTCGTCGTAGCCGATGAAGAGCTGCAGCTTTGGGTGGTGGAGGTTCCAGGCCAGGGTCGTCGCGTCAAAGCCGGCCTCGAAGCCGCGCCGGCCCTGGCCCCGGCGGTCCAGGTAGCGCGTCGCGATCTCGCGGTAGCTGAGCGAGCCGTCGGCACCGGGATAGCCGGCCTTCTTGGCCGCGCCGGTGAGCGGGCGGGCCACGCCGGAGAAGCCGCGGCCATACATCGCGACGCCCGCCACCAGCTTAGGCAAGGGCACGCCGGCCGCCGTCATATTGCGCACCGAGCGCTCCAGGCTGTCGTCGGCCTCGGGCGCGCTGCTCCTGAGCGTCGTGTGGTGGCCCGCCGTCGCCGACCAGCCGCCGTAGAAGTCGTAGCTCATCATGAACACCAGGTCCAGGGACTTCTCGGCCTGCCTGAAGTTGACGCGGTCGACGATGGCACTGGTGGTGTTGACGGCGGTGGTGAGCAGGTAGGGCCGGCCGGTCTCGGCCGTCAGGGTGTTCAGGGCCGCGCGCAACTCCGTCATCAGCTCGGCGTAACCCTGGCCGTCGGCCGAGCTGCCGAGCTGCACGCCATTGGCAGCGCCATTGCCGCCCGGGTGCTCCCAATCGATGTCGATGCCGTCGAAGCCCGGATGCTCGCGCAGGAAGCGCAAGGCCGAGGCGGCAAAGACGGCGCGCCGCGCCGCGTCGTTGGCCAGGTGGAAGAAGGGGTCGGAGCCGCCCCAGCCGCCCACCGAGGCCAGCACCTTGATATGGGGCTGGCGCGTCTTCAGCGCCGCGAAGGCGGCATCGAAGCGCCGGTCCACCGGACCGCTGGCCAGCTCGAAATCCCGCTTGCCCGCGCATTTGGGCGCGTCGACCGGCAGCTGGCCGGGGCCGCAGAGGCGCAGGAAGGCATAGAGGATGTGGGTCAGGCTGCCGTCCCTGATGCGCTCGACCAGGGCCACCGGCTCCCAGTTCGGCACATAGGCGCCCACCACCTTGGCGCTGCTGCGCTCCACCGCCAGCGGGCCTGCGCCGAAGACGGGCTGGGCCTGGGCGGCAAGGCTGGCCCCCAACGCAAGAACGGTGCTGAGCAGCAGGGATCGGGTGGTTCTCATCGGTTTGGCCGGCGACAAAGAAGCACGAAGCCTATCACCAATCAGATACCAATCAAATACCAAAACACGCCATCGCGACGGCAGTGCCGGCGCTCCGTTCAGGCGCCGCTGCGATCCACCGGCCCCTCAGGGCGCCGCGCTGACCCGGACCTGCAGCTCGCGGCCGCCCTGCGACTCGGCATCGCGGCTGCCGATCGCGCCGGGCTCCGGCACATGCGGGCCGCCGCCGCGGCGCGCCACGGTCACCCATTCGCCCAGCGCCAGCTGTACGGTGGACAGGATCTCGGTCTCGCCGGCCCCGCCGGCCGGCGCCAGCGCGCGCAGCTCCACCCGCACCGGCTGGCGCCCGCCCGGCCACAGGGGCGTCAGCGCAAAGCCGCGCCGGCGCTCGACGGGCAGGCTGCGCGATTGCGCATGCAGGCGCGGCTGCGGCCGCGCCGGGCCACCGCGCAGCTCGACGCCGTAGTCCAGCCATTGCAGCAGCTCGGTTTCGGCCAGCATCACGCTGGCGGTCCGACCATTCAGCACCAGCAGCTGCTGGCTCTGGACGATGTCGTCCTCGACGCGCCGGGTCGACAGCGTCGTGCCGCCGGGCCGCGGCGAGACGCTGCCGGCCGTGCCCAGCACCACGCCGCCCTGGCGCGAGCCCGCGATCACGGCGCCGCTGACGCCGGATTCGACCCAGCGCAGCTCCACCAGCAGGTTCTGGCGCGGCGGCTCGGCCCGGGCCGCCGCCGGCGCGAGCAGCAGGCACAGCAGCAGCGAACGACGGCGCAGCGGACTCATGGGGCGAGCATACATGGCAGGATGCGCGCCATGGCCAAGACGACGAGCAGCAATAGCATGGTGCGTACCTACGCGATGGTGGAGCGCTCCGACCATCTGGACTTCGACATCCGCGACCAGGGCCAGCGCGCGCCGCTGACCCAGCCGCACAAGCACGAGTACTTCCAGATCCAGGTGAACCTGGCCGGCGAGACCCAGCAGCATATCGGCGGCACGGTGCGGCCCTTCCCGCCCCGCTGTCTGAGCTTCGTGCTGCCGCACCGCATGCATCTGGTGCCGCACCCGGCCGGCACGCGCTGGCTGGTGGTGAACTTCAGCCAGCGCTTCCTGCGCCCGGACCTGAGCGTCGATCCGCTGGACCTGGAGGACGTGCCGCTGGCCCAGGCCCCCGAGCTGGCGCCCTTCCAGTTCCAGGAGCATCTGGACTTCGTCTTCGACGCGGCGGCGTTCGGCGAGGTGCTGGCCCTGCTGGACATCATGCAGCGCGAGAACGCGGCGCGGCGCCTCGGCTCGGAAGCGGCGATCCGCGGCGCCCTGCTGCAGCTGCTGGCCCTGAGCTGCCGGCACCGCGAGCCCGAGCTGCGGGCGCTGGCCGCGGCCCAGGCCCAGCAGGGCAGCCGACGCGCCGCGCTGGCGCGGGTGCTGCGCTATCTGCGCGAGGAACTGGCCGGCGAGCCCACCTTGGCCGCGGCGGCCGAGGCCGCCTGTCTCTCGCCCAACTACCTGGCCCATCTGATCAAAAAGGAGACCGGCAAGACCTTCACCGAGCTGCTGACCGAGCGCCGCCTGGCGCTCGCCCAGGAACTGCTGCTGGCCACCGCGGACCGCATCTGCGAGATCGCGCGGCGCTGCGGCTTCGCCGACGAGGCCTATTTCGCGCGGCGCTTCCGCCAATGGCATGGCCAGAGCCCGCGCGCCTGGCGCGAGCAGCAGCGCCAGGGGCTGAATTCCGTCCAAGTCTTGCGTTGATGCGTCCTGGTGGCGCGCGCCGCGCGCCCCTAAGCTGGGTGCACAACAGATCCATCGCCAGGAGACAAGACCCATGGACCGTCGCCACATGCTGATCAACACCACCTCCGCCCTGGGCGGGGCCCTGGCCGCCGGTTGCGCCAGCGTCACCGCCACGCCCTCGCAGCCCGCACCCTTCGCGCTGAGCGTGCCCGCCGTTCCGATCGCTGGGTCCGGCGAGGTGTTCCCGGTGCACCGCATCTACTGCATCGGCCGCAACTACGCGGCCCATGCGCGCGAGATGGGCTCGGACCCGACGCGCGAGCCGCCCTTCTTCTTCCAGAAGCCCAGCGACGCCGTGCAGTTCGTCGCCCCCGGCAAGACCGCCGAGCATCCCTACCCCGCGTTGACCAAGAACTACCACTACGAGGTGGAGCTGGTGGCGGCGCTGAAGAGCGGCGGCCGCAACATCCCGATCGACCAGGCGCTCTCGCATGTCTACGGCTACGCGATCGGCCTGGACATGACGCGGCGCGACCTGCAGCGCGCGATGGGCGACCAGAAGAAGCCCTGGGAGATCGGCAAGAGCTTCGACCTGTCGGCTCCGATCGGCCCGATCCACAAGCTCGCGCAGACCGGGCATTTCCTGAAGGGCGCGATCTCGCTGTCGGTGAACGGCCAGGTCAAGCAGAACGCCGATCTCAGCTACATGATCTGGAGCGTGGCCGAGCAGATCAGCCGCCTCTCCGAGGCCTTCGAGCTGAAGGCCGGCGACCTGATCTACAGCGGCACGCCGGAGAACGTCGGCCCGGTGGTCAAGGGCGACTTGATGCTGGCGCGCATCGAAGGCCTGCCGGAACTCAGCTTGCGCGTGGTCTGAGCCCGGGCCTAGCATCGGGCTCCCTCTTCTGCTTCCGGGAGTCCGGTGATGGCCAAGCTGATCGCGCTCTACAACAAGCCGGCCGATGCGGCCGCCTTCGATGCCCATTACTTCGACCGCCATGTGCCGCTGGCCAAGACCATCCCGGGCCTGCGGCGCTACGAGGTCAGCGCCGGCGCGGTGATGACGCCGCAGGGCGAGGCGCCGCTGCACCTGGTGGCCCTGCTGGAGTTCGACTCGGTGCCGGCCATCCAGGCCGCGATGGCCTCGCCCGAGGGCGTCGCCACGGCGGCCGACCTGGCCAACTTCGCCCAGGCCGGCGTGCAGCTGCTGATCTTCGACAGCAAGACGGTCTGAGCTAGGCTCGGTGCATGAACGCCTCCGAGATGCATTTCTACGAACCACGGCTGGGCCACGGCCTGCCGCACGACCCCTTCAACGCCATCGTCGGGCCGCGCCCGATCGGCTGGATCGCCTCGCGCGATCCGGCCGGCCGCCTGAACCTCGCGCCCTACAGCTTCTTCAACGCCTTCTGCTACACGCCGCCGCTGATCGGCTTCGCCAGCACCAGCCGCAAGGACACGCTCAACAATATCGAGGCCAGCGGCGAGTTCGTCTGGAACCTGGCGACGCGCGAGCTGGCCGAGGCGATGAACGCCAGCTGTGCGGCCGTGCCGCCCGAGGTGGACGAGTTCGAGCTGGCGGGGCTGGCCACCGCGCCCTCGCGGGTGGTGGGCGTGCCGCGCGTGGCGGCCAGCCCGGTGGCCTTCGAATGCCGGGTGGCCCAGGTCATCCGGCTGCAGGGCGCCGACGGCGCGCCGACGGACAGCTGGCTGACCATCGGCGAGGTCGTGGGCGTGCACATCGCGCGGCCCCTGCTGGTGAACGGCATCTACGACACCGCCGCGGCCCGCCCGATCCTGCGCGGCGGCGGTCCGGCCGACTACTTCGAGCTGGGCGAGCGCTTTCGCATGCACCGGCCGCGCTGAGCGCGGGCGCCACGCCGCCCGCTCAGGCCGTGGCAATGCGCCGGCGCAGCGGCCACAGCAGATTGAGCGCCAGCCCGCTCAGCACCAGGGCCGCGGCACCGAGCTTCCAGGCCGGCAGCGCCTCGCCCAGCAGCAGCGCGGCGCTGCCCATGCCGAACACCGGCACCAGCAGGGCCAGCGGCACGACGGTGGCGGCGGCATGGCGGGCCAGCAGCCAGCTCCACATGCCGTAGCCGAACAAGGTGTTGCCCAGCGACTGCCACAGCACCGCGGCCCAAGTCCCCCAGCTCGCCTGCGCCAGGCCCTGGGCGATGGCCGCCGGCCCTTCGACCAGCAGGCTCAGCAGCAGCAGCGGCGGCACCGCGAACAGGCTGGTCCAGACCATATAGGCCAGCATGTTCACCCGGCCGGCGCGCTTGCCCACCATATTGCCGCAGGCCCAGCAGAGGGCCGCCAGCAGCACCATCGCGACGCCCAGCACCGTGGTGCTGCCATCCGTGTGCGCGGCGATCACCGCGATGCCGCCGGCCGCCAAGGCCAGCCCCGCCCATTGGTAGGCCTGCACCCTTTCCTTGGCCAGGCGCACCGCCAGCAGCAGCGTGAAGAAGACCTGGGTCTGCACCACCAGCGAGGCCAGACCGGGCGAGATCTGCGCGCGCATCGCGAGATAGAGCACGCCGAACTGGCCCACGCCGATCAAGAGGCCGTAGGCCGCCAGATTGGACCAGGCCACCGCCGGCCGCGGCAGAAAGAAGATGGCCGGCAGCACCGCGAAGGCGAAGCGCAGCGCCGCGAACAGCAGCGGCGGCAGCGCGCCCAGGGCCAGCTTGATGACGACGAAGTTGCTGCCCCAGATGGCGACGATGGCCAGGGCGAGCAGGAGGTGGCGCGGGGGCAGGGCGGCGGAGGAACTCATGGGCGCCAGCCTATCCGATCGCCGCTCGGCCGGCCGGTATCAGGTCTTGCCGGCCGCCTTCAGGTGCGCCAGCGGCAGCGCGCCGCTGGCCTTGACCTCGCCCAGCGAGAAGCTGGTGTGGATGTCCTTCACATTGGGCAGGTTCAGCAGCGTGTCGATCGAGAAGCGGCTGAAGGCATCGAGGTCGGTGGCCATCACCTGCAGCTCGAAGGTGCCGGCGCCCGAGATGTAGTGGCAGGCGATCACCTCGGGCAGCGCGCGGATGGCCGCCTCCAGCTGCTTGGTTGCCGCGCCGGCGCTGCGCTCGGCATCCACCCGCACAAAGGCCAGCACGCCCAGGCCCACCTTGCGGCGGTCGATCTCGGCGCGGTAGCCGGTGATATAGCCCTGCTCCTCCAGCCAGCGCACGCGCCGCCAGGTCGGCGCGGCCGACAGGCCGATGCGCGCCGCCAGCTCGGCGTTCGAGAGCCGCGCCTCGCGCTGCAGTTCGGCCAGGATGGCAATGTGGTAACGGTCCAGCCCCTCGCCCTGCTCCTCGGCGGGCGCCACGGCCGAATTGTTCCTCATGGTTTTCCCTGATTCGGGCTTTCTGGAAGCCAATCCAAATCTCCTTGGCTTAATTGAGCAAGATTATTGCTCCAACACCGGCTGCAGCGCGCCATTTAGAAAGCACCGCGCGGGCCGCTTTCCCTACACTGCGCGGCGGGCCTCGTCAGCCCATACTTGTCGAACGGGAAGGCCGCCACAAGCGGCCCGTTCTCGCTGCATCGACGCCCCCACAGGAGTCCCAAGCCACATGAATGCACCGCTGCCCGAACATATCCTGCGCGCCCTCGAGAAGGTCTCGCTGGACGACAAATACGCGCTGGACCATGGCCGCGCCTTCATGAGCGGCGTGCAGGCGCTGGTGCGGCTGCCGATGCTGCAGCGCACGCGCGACGCGATGGTCGGGCTGAACACCGCCGGCTTCATCTCCGGCTACCGCGGCTCGCCGCTGGGCGGCTATGACCAGATGCTGATGCAGGCCAAGAAGCACCTGGCCAAGCAGAACATCGTGTTCCAGCCGGGCGTCAACGAGGAACTGGGCGCCACCGCCGTGTGGGGCACGCAGCAGCTGGACCTGTTCCCCGAGAAGAACAAGTTCGACGGCGTGTTCGGCATCTGGTACGGCAAGGGCCCAGGCGTGGACCGCTGCATCGACGTCTTCAAGCATGCCAACATGGCCGGCACGGCCCGCCACGGCGGCGTGATCGCGGTGGCCGGCGACGACCATATCGCCAAGAGCTCGACCGCCGCGCACCAGAGCGATCATGTGTTCAAGGCGGTCGGCTTCCCGGTGTTCTTCCCCAGCAGCGTGCAGGACATCCTGGACATGGGCCTGCATGCCTTTGCCCTCTCCCGCTTCTCGGGCGTCTGGTCGGGCATGAAGACGATCCAGGAGATCGTCGAATCCTCCGCCTCGATCAGCGTCGACCCGGACCGCGTCAACATCATCCTGCCCGAGGACTTCCAGATGCCCGAGGGCGGCCTGCATATCCGCTGGCCCGACGCGCCGCTGGAGCAGGAAGCGCGGCTGATGGATTACAAGTGGTACGCGGCGCTGGCCTATATCCGCGCCAACAAGCTGAACTACAACGTCGTCAGCACGCCGCACGACCGCCTGGGGCTGATCGCCAGCGGCAAGGCCTGGAACGACACCCGCCAGGCCCTGCACGACCTGGGGCTGGACGACGACACCTGCCGGCGCCTCGGCATCCGCCTGCACAAGGTCAATGTCGTCTGGCCGCTGGAGGCCACGATCACGCGCGACTTCGCCCAGGGCCTGCAGGAGATCCTGGTGGTCGAGGAGAAGCGCCAGATGATCGAGTACCAGATCAAGGAAGAGCTCTACAACTGGCGCCCCGACGTGCGCCCGAACGTGCTGGGCAAGTTCGACGAGATCGCCGGCGACATGAGCGGCGGCGAATGGAGCCAACCCAACCCCAGCAAGAACTGGCTGCTGCGCCCGCAGGCCGACCTGACCCCGGCCATCATCGCCCGCGCGATCGCCAAGCGCCTGAAGAAGCTGGGCGTGGACGCCGATGTGCAGGCGCGCCTGGATGCGCGCGTCGCGATCATCGACGCCAAGGAGAACGCGCTGAAGGCGGAGGAGAAGACCGCCGGCGGCGCCGATCGCACGCCCTGGTTCTGCTCCGGCTGCCCGCACAACACCTCGACCCGCGTGCCCGAGGGCTCGCGCGCCGTGGCCGGCATCGGCTGCCATTACATGGTCAGCTGGATGCCGGGCCGCAACACCGCCACCTTCACGCAGATGGGCGGCGAGGGCGTGCCCTGGGTGGGCCAGCAACCGTTCACGACCGAAAAGCACATCTTCGCCAACCTGGGCGACGGCACCTACTTCCACAGCGGTCTGCTGGCGATCCGCCAGAGCATCGCCTCGGGCGTCAACATCACCTACAAGATCCTCTACAACGACGCGGTCGCGATGACCGGCGGCCAGCAGGTCGGCGAGCGCCCCGAAGGCCATTCGGTGATGCAGATCATGCAGAGCGTCACGGCCGAGGGCGTGGCCAAGCTCTGCATCGTCACCGACGAGCCGCAGAAGTACAACGGCGTCTCGCTCTTGGCCGGCGTCACCGTGCACCACCGCGACGAGCTGGACTCTATCCAGCGCCAGTTCCGCGAGATCCCCGGCACGACGGCCATCATCTACGACCAGACCTGCGCCACCGAAAAGCGCCGCCGCCGCAAGCGCGGCAAGCTGGTCGACCCGGCCAAGCGCGTCGTCATCAACGAGCTGGTCTGCGAGGGCTGCGGCGACTGCTCGATCCAGAGCAACTGCCTGTCGGTCGAGCCGCTGGAGACCGACTTCGGCCGCAAGCGCCAGATCAACCAGAACAGCTGCAACAAGGACTACAGCTGCGTCAAGGGCTTCTGCCCCAGCTTCGTCACGATCGAGGGCGGCGAGCTGAAGAAGCCGAAGAAGGACAAGAAGCTCAGCCCCTTCGACGCCGCGCTCGCGCCGATCCCGCAGCCGCTGATCCCGAACGCCCAAAGCGACACGGGTGGCGCCTGGGGCATCGTCGTCGCCGGCGTCGGCGGCACCGGCGTGATCACGATCGGCCAGCTCTTGGGCATGGCCGCCCACCTGGAAGGCAAGGGCGTGATCACCCAGGACGCCGCCGGCCTGGCCCAGAAGGGCGGCGCCACCTGGAGCCACATCCAGATCGCCAACGACCCCGCGGCGATCCACTGCACCAAGGTCGGCACGGCCGAGGCCGAGCTGGTGATCGCCTGCGACTCGATCGTCGCGGCCAACAAGAGCACCCTGGCCGTGATGCGCGAGGGCCGCACCTTCGTGGCCCTGAACACCCATGGCTCGCCGACGGCCTCCCTCGTCAACGATGCGAACTGGGCCTTCCCGGGAGCCGCCTGCGAGGCCGCCGTCGGCAAGGCCGTCGGCGCCGAGCATCTGGGCATGTTCGATGCCGAGGAAGTGGCGGTGAAGCTGCTGGGCGATTCGCTCTACACCAACCCGCTGATGCTGGGCTACGCCTGGCAGAAGGGCAAGGTGCCGCTGAGCTATGCCGCGCTGATGCGCGCGATCGAGCTGAACGGCGTGCAGATCGACAACAACAAGGCCGCCTTCGAATGGGGCCGCCGCTGCGCCCATGATCTGGCCGCCGTTCAGGCCCTCTATGCCGCGCGTCAGGTCATCAATATCGTCAAGCGCCCCGGCATCGAAGAGATCGTCGCCAAGCGCGTCGAGTTCCTGAGCGACTACCAGGACGCCGCCTATGCCGAACAGTACAAGGCCTTCGTCGACAAGGTGCGCGCCGCCGAGGGCCCGCTGAACTCGACCAAGCTCAGCGAGGCCGTGGCCAAGTACCTGTTCAAGCTGATGGCCTACAAGGACGAGTACGAGGTCGCGCGCCTGCACACCGACACGAAGTTCACCGACAAGATCGCGGCGCAGTTCGAGGGCGACTACAAGATCGTGCACCACCTGGCCCCGCCGCTCTTGGCCAAGAAGAACGACAAGGGCGAGCTGGTCAAGCGCCAGTTCGGCGCCTGGGTGCGCCCGGCCTTCGGCCTGCTGGCCAAGCTGAAGGGCCTGCGCGGCACGGCCTTCGACATCTTCGGCCACACCGAGGAGCGCAAGACCGAGCGCGCCCTGATCGGCGAGTACCGCGCCAGCATCGACGCGATCCTGGCCAAGGGCCTGACGGCCGAGCGCCTGCCTCTCGCCACCGAGATCGCCCGCATCCCCGAGGAGATCCGCGGCTACGGCCATGTCAAGCACCGCCACCTGCTGGCCGCGCGCGCCAAGTGGGAGGGGCTGATGGGGCAGTGGCGCCAGGCCTGATCCCTGCCGGCTCCCGACAGACCCGCAGCCCCTTTCCGAGGGGCCTGCGGGTTTTTTGTTGGGGCTAGGCTGGGCCGCCCATACCTACAAATCCCGAGGGAGTGCTCACATGAACAAGCTCAAGACTTGGCTGGCCGCCGCGCTGCTGGCCGGCAGCAGCCTGACACAGGCCGCCGATTCGGCCAAGGCCTGGGACGAGGCCCGGCAGGCGGCCAAGGCCGGTCCGCAGGACGTGGCCGTGGCCGGCCAGGCCACCCTGCACCTGCCCGAGGGCCGGGTCTTCATCCCGCAGCCGCAGGCGGCCCAGCTGCTGCGCGCTATGGGCAATCCCGGCGAGCATGCCGATCTGCAAGGCCTGGTGTTCCCGCAGGGCGACAAGAGCGGCTGGTTCGCCACCTTGCGCTACGAGGCTTCCGGCTATATCAAGGACGACGACGCCAAGGGCTGGAATGCCGACGAGTTGCTGAAGAGCTATCGCGAGGGCACGGAGGCCGCCAACGAGGAGCGCGCCAAGATGGGCGTGCCGGCCCTGGAGATCACCGGCTGGGCCGAGAAGCCCGCCTATGCGGCCGACACGCACCGCCTGGTCTGGGCCATGAGTTCGCGCAACAAGGGCGCGCCGGCCAGCGGGGAACAGGGCGTCAACTACAACACCTATGCGCTGGGCCGCGAGGGCTATCTGGGCCTGAACCTGATCACCGACCTGAAGGACCTGGGCGCGCACAAGGGCGAAGCGCAGAACCTGCTGGCGGCGCTGCAGTTCGACGAGGGCAAGCGCTACGCCGACTTCAACAGCGGCACCGACAAGGTGGCCGAGTACGGCCTGGCGGCCCTGGTGCTGGGCGTGGGCGCAAAGAAGCTCGGTTTCTTCGCGCTGGCCTTCGCCTTCGTGGCCAAATTCGCCAAGGTCTTCATCCTGGCCGCGGTCGCCTTCGGCGGCATCCTGATGAAATTCCTGCGCCGCGCCAAGCCGCAGGCCTGAGCCGCGATGAGCAAGCTGCTGCTCCTGCTGTTCTCCGGGCTGAAGTTCGGCAAGATCCTCAGCAGCGGCGGCACCATGCTGCTGTCGCTGGTGGTCTATGCCTTCGTCTACGGCTGGCGCTATGCGGCCGGCCTTGTCGCGCTGCTGGTCGCACCGCAGCTGGTGAAGGCCCGGCGCTACCGCGGCGACAGCGCCGAGGCGCGCGGCTACTACGCGGTACCGGCGGCGCTGAAATGGGAGTACGGCGGCGGCTGCATCGCGCTGGCGGCCTTCCTGGCCGTGATGAGCTACGAGGTGCACCAGATGCTGCCACGCTGAGCCCCATCCGCGGGGGGGACGGCGCAAGCCCTGACCCCATCCGGAGGTTGACAGCCGCGGCGCCGCGGCTTTCAATCGAAGCACCATCCCTCTCGAGGATGGGCAGGAGACAGCAATGGCGCGCATCGGCATCTCGTTCCGTCTCTGGCTGCCCACCCTGGTCACCGCCGCCGTGCTGGCCGCCGTGACCCTCGCCTCCAGCTGGCGCACCTTCAGCGCGCTGGCCGCCGAGCAGGCGGCGCAGGCCGAGCAGCGCGGCAAGGTCGAGATGGCGCTCAAATGGTCCGGCCTGACCCAGGCCAACGCGGCCCGCACGATGGCCGGCCTGATGGGCACGGACCTGGGCCTCGCGGCCCAGCTCAAGCCCGAGATGGACGCCACGTCGGCGCGCATCTCCGAGCTGCAGAAGAAGATCGAGGGGCAGGCCGGCAGCGCGGACGAGAAGGCCATCCTCGCCGACATCGCCAAGGCCCGCGGCGTCTATATCGCGGCGCGCAACGAGGCCGGCAAGGCGCGCGGCGGCGGGGCCGACATCGCGGACCGGCTGGGCGGCGTGCGCCGCGAGCTGGACGCCTATCTGGCCGCCCAGCAGCGCTTCGTCGAGCTGCAGGCCCAGCGGGCGGTGGATCTGGCGGGCGAGGTCGAGAAGGCGCGCACCCTGGACATCAGCGTGACGGCCGCCATCCTGGCGGCGGTGGTCGCGATGCTGCTCGCCAGCACCTGGCTGATGACGCGCTCGATCGTGCCGCCGCTGAAGAGCGCGCTGGACGCGACCCGGCGCATCGGCGCCGGCGACCTGTCGGTGCAGGTGGACGACCGCGGCCGGCGCGACGAGATCGGCAATCTGCAGCGCGGGCTCAACCAGATGGTGGTCTCGCTGCGCCAGCTGGTGCAGGACGTGCGCCACAGCGCCGAGAACATCCGCACCGCGGCCACCGAGATCGCCGCGGGCAACCAGAGCCTCTCCGAGCGTACCGAGGAGACCGCCAGCAATCTGCAGGAAACCGCCTCGACGATGGAGCAGCTGACCGCCACCGTGCGCATTTCCTCCGACTCGGCCGCCACCGCCAACCAGCTGGCGGCCGATGCCGCCCAGGTGGCGCAGAGCGGCGGCGAAGTGGTCGGCCAGGTGGTCACGACCATGGGCCGGATCCACGCCAGCTCGGGCCGCATCAGCGACATCATCGGCGTGATCGACGGCATCGCCTTCCAGACCAATATCCTGGCGCTGAACGCCGCGGTGGAGGCGGCGCGGGCCGGCGAGCAGGGCCGCGGCTTCGCGGTGGTGGCCGGCGAGGTGCGCATGCTGGCGCAGCGCAGCGCCGCGGCGGCCAGGGAGATCAAGACGCTGATCGGCAGCAGCGTCAGCGAGGTGGATGCCGGCTCGGCCCTGGCGGACAAGGCCGGCAGCACGATGAGCGCGGTGGTGTCCAGCGTGCGGCGCGTCACCGACGTGCTCGGCGAGGTCAGCGTCAGCTCGCGCGAGCAGAGCCAGAGCATCGCGCAGGTCAATATCGCCGTCGGTCAGCTCGACTCGATGACCCAGCAGAACTCCGCCCTGGTGGAGGAAAGCGCCGCGGCGGCCGCCAGCCTGCAGGAGCAGGCGCAGAAGCTGGCCGCAATGGTGGAGACCTTCCGGCTGGAGCGCGCCGCGGCCTGAGCGGGCAGGCCGTCAGTCCGGCTCGACCAGATCGCCGTAGGCGTGCCGGCTGGCGTGGGCCAGCCAGGGGAACACGACCACCAGGCCCGGCATCAGGGTGGCGAAGCCGATGGCCGTCAGGGCGGCGATCAGCAGGGCCGGCGCGAGATAGCTGGCCTTCCAGCCGGCCCCCGTCAGCAGCAGGCCGACTACGGCGATCAGCGCCCGTACAGCAGCTGCGGCAGCCACAGGCCGATGCCCGGCCAGAGATAGAGCAGCACGATCGCGATGACCTGGATGCCCATGAAGGGCAGCATGCCGGCGAAGATCTGGTTCAGGGTCACATGCGGCGGGCTGACGCCCTTCAGGTAGAAGGCCGCCATCGCCACCGGCGGACTCAGGAAGGCGGTCTGCAGGTTCAGCGCCACCAGCAGGCCGAAGAACAGCGGATCGACGCCGAAATTGTCCAGCAGCGGGATGAAGATGGGCATGAAGATCACGATGATCTCGGTCCACTCCAGCGGCCAGCCGAGGATGAAGATGATGAACTGCGACAGGATCAGGAACTCGGTCTTGCTGAGGTTCATCGACAGCACCCAGCGCTCCACCAGCTCCTGCCCGCCCAGCAGGGCGAAGGCGGCGGAGAAGATCGCCGAGCCGACGAACAGCCAGCAGACCATCGCGCTGGTCTTGGCGGTCAGGAACACCGACTCCTTCACCACCGTGAAGTTCAGCTGCTTGTAGGCCGCGGCCAGCAGCAGGCCGCCGGCGGCGCCCACGGCCGCCGCCTCGGTGGGCGTGGCCAGGCCGAACACGATGGAGCCCAGCACCGCCAGGATCAGCACCACCAGCGGAAAGAAGGAGGCCAGCAGCATCTTGAAGATTTCCAGGCGCTGGAAGCTCAGCAGCGCGTAGAAGCCGAAGAGCGCCAAGCCACCGACGCCCAGGCCGATCCAGTAGCCGTTCGGCGCGATGCGAGCCCCGCCATCGACAGCGGCCGGCGCGGAGGCCGCGGCATCGCCGGCAGCGGGCGCGCTGGCGGCCTGTTCCTCGGCGCCGGGCGGCAGAGCCAGGGCCCCGTCCGTCTTGGCCTCGGCGTCCTCTTCCTTGCTGCCGGGCGGCTCGGCCAGGCCGCCGGGCTCCTGCAGGCCGGTGCTGCCCTCGTCGACCTTGAGCTCCTCGGCCGGCTGGAAGCGCGCCTCCTGCACCAGCGGCGCGGTCACGTTGCGGTAGCTCCAGCCCGCGACCGCGACAAACAGCAGCGCCGGCAGCAGCACCACGAACAGCTGGCGCAGCACATGCCCCAGCGGCAGCTGCAGATTGCGCCGCCCCTTCAGGGCCGCCAGCAGTGCCGGCAGGGCGCGATTGGAGATCGCGTCGGCGATGCGCTGGGTCGGCGGCGACAGCGGCACGAAGCGCCCCTCGGCCGACAGCGGTGGCATCAGGTTCGGCCTGAGCTTGGCCAGGATGATCACGTAGACGATGTAGAGCCCGGCCAGCATCAGCCCCGGGAAGAAGGCGCCGGCATACAGCTGCACCACCGACACGCCGGCGGTGGCGCCATAGACGATCAGCATCACCGAGGGCGGGATCAGGATGCCCAGGCAGCCGCCGGCCGTGATCGCGCCGGCCGAGACGCGCACGTCGTAGCCGGCCTTCAGCATCTGCGGAAAGGCCAGCAGGCCCATCAGCGTGACCACCGCGCCGACGATGCCGGTGGCGGTGGCGAACACCGCGCAGGTGAACAGCGTGGCCACCGCCAGCGAGCCCGGCACGCGGGCCAGCGACAGGTGCAGCGAGCGGAACAGCTTCTCGATCAGGTTGGCGCGCTCGACCAGATAGCCCATGAAGACGAACAGGGGGATCGAGATCAGCACGTCGTTGCCCATCACCTTGAAGGCCGACTGCACCATCAGGGTCAGCGTCTTGTCGGTGTCGCGGTCGTAGGCCAGCCAGGTGAAGATCATGCCCATGCCCATCAGCGTGAAGGCCGTGGGAAAGCCCAGCATGATGGCCACCACCACCAGCGACAGCATCAAGAGGCCCAGATGCCCGCGCGTGATCTCGGCGCTGAGCAGCAGCATCGCGGCCACGCCGGCCAGGATCAGGGCCATCAGGCCGAAGCCGAACCAGAGTTCCTTGCGAATCTTGATGATCACCTGTGCGTCTCCGTCGGTGGCGTCACGTACTTGTCCAGCGCGGCAATGTCCTCGTCCTTGACCTGGACCATCGCCTTGAGCTTGTCGACGTCCACCTCCTCGACGTCCTGGCCGCGCGACGGCCATTCGCCGTCCCTGATGCAGCGGATGCAGCGCACGATCTCCACCAGGCCCTGCAGCAGCAGCATGGCGCCGGAGATCGGGATCACGAACTTGAAGGGATAGATGGGCAGCGGCTCGGCCGAGAAGGTCTGCTCGCGGATCGCCAGCGCCTCCTGCGCATAGCCCCAGCCCGCCCAGGTCAGCGCCACGATGCCGGGCAGGAAGAACAGCGCGTAAAGCACCAGGTCCACCCAGGCCTGGGCGCGCGGGCTGAAGAAGCTGTAGAGCACGTCGCCGCGCACATGGTTGTTCTTGGCCAGCGTGTAGGCGCCGGCCATCATGAACAGGGTGCCGTAGAGCATGATCTGCGCATCCAGCACCCAGGCATGCGGCTTGTTCAGCGCATAGCGGGAGAACACCTCCCAGGTGATCAACGCGGTGAGCCCCACGATCAGCCAGGCGAACAGCTGCCCCAGCCAGGTCGACAGCCGGTCCACCGCCAGCAGAATGCCTTGCATCGACGACGTCCTTGTTCTTGGAGGAAAGAAAAGCGGCCGGAAGGCCGGCCGCGTTCGGGAGGGGCGTCAGCCCTTCTTTCCAAAGTAATGGTTCCAGGCCATCTTGAAGTCGACCATATAGTCGTTCTGCCACTGGCCGGCGCGCTGCGCAAAGGCCTTCTGCGACTCCAGCACCTTCTTGAACAGCGCGTTCTCGCCGGCCTTCTTCTCGATCACCTTGTCCCAGGCCGCGAGCTGGGCGCGCAGGATGGCGTCGGGCGTCTTGTAGAAGTTGACCTTGTCCTTGGTCTTCAGCTCGATGTAGTCCTGCGAGTTGCGCTGGATCGCCTTCCAGCTCATGTCGGCACTGGCGGCCTGCACGCCATAGTCGATGATGGCCTTCAGCTCCGCCGGCAGCGCGTCGTACTTGCCCTTGTTGAACAGGATCTCGAACTGCTCGCCGCTCTGGTGGAAGCTCTGCAGCATGCAGTTCTTGGCCACGTCGGGGAAGCCCAGCACGCGGTCGCTGGAGGCATTGTTGAACTCGGCCGCGTCGATCAGGCCGCGGTCCAGCGCCGGCACGATCTCGCCGCCGGGCAGCGGGTTCACTGCGGTGCCCAGCTCGGTGAACACGTCGACCGCCAGGCCCACGGTGCGGAACTTCAGGCCCTTCATATCGGCCACCTTGGACACCGGCTTCTTGAACCAGCCCAGCGGCTGCGTCGGCATCGGTCCGTACAGATAGGACACCACGTCCATATTGATGGACTTGTAGATCTCCTCCAGCAGGGCCTTGCCGCCGCCGTAGCTGTGCCAGGCCAGCACCATGTTCGGGTCCATGCCGAAGGCCGGGCCCGAGCCCCACAGCGCCAGCGCCGAGTTCTTGCCGTAGTGGTAGGCCACCACGCCATGGCCGCCGTCCAAGGTGCCCTTGTTGACCGCGTCGAGCAGTTGGAAGGCCGGCACCACCGAGCCGGCAGGCAGCACCTCGATCTTCAGGCGGCCGCCGGCCATGTCGTTGACCTTCTTGGCGAAGTCCTGCGCGTACTCGTGGAAGATGTCCTTGGCGGGCCAGGTGGACTGGAAACGGAAACTGGTGGTCTGCGCGGTGGCGATCATCGGCGCGGCCAGCGCGCCGGCGGCGGCCGTGCCGGTGGCCGCCTTCTTCAGGAAGCGCCGGCGTCCGGCCGGGGTCTTCTCTGGGCAGTCCTTGCTGCTGTTGCTGCTCATCTCGGTCTCCTAGATTTTGATGTTCAAAGTCTTCGCGCCGGATTCGGAATCGCCTGAGGCTCGCTACTACGCCATCGGCCGTCTCTGTGGACCTCACCGCCTGCGCCGGCTCGAATATCGAAGCCCTGTAGTTCGGCAGCAACTGGGTCAAACCCGCGAAGCCCGGGATCGATGGACAGTTTCTGGACAGGCCGCCAGGCCCGAGGCCCCGCCGCCGCAACCGGCAGGCGGGGCCTCGGGACGAGGGGGCGCGACGCCGCGCGCCGGGGACCTCAGGGGCGCTGGCGCGCCGGCACGCGGGTTTCCAGCGCCATGGGCCGGTAGTCCGGCCGGAAGCGGCAGCTCGACGGGAACTTCGCCTGCGCCGCCGCGCAGCCCTGCGCCACCGTCGCCGGCGTGGGCTTGCGGCCCTCGCGCAACCAGGCCTTCAAGGCGTCCAGCAGCGCCACATAGCTGGCATCGCTGAGGTAGCTATGCTCGCGGTCGTCGCTGTAGGTCTGCACCAGCGCGTCGCCGCGCCCGGCCCGGGCCATGGTTTCGGCAAAGCTGTGCTGCATCTCGACGAAGGCGATCGGGTCGTGGATGCCGTGCACCGTCAGCACCGGCACCGGGACGCGGCCGTCCGGGTCGGCGTCGGCGCCGAAGCGCGCCACCGCGGCCGGGTCGGCCGCATAGCGCGGCACGCCGGCGTTGAGCGCGGCATCGTCGTCCGAGCCGAGGTAGCGCACGCCGATATTGCCGAACACATTGGCGCCGCCGCTGCGCCGCTCGGCGATGTCCTGGAAGTGGAAGGTGGCCCAGTTCAGATGGCCCTGGATGCTGCGCTCCGGGATGCGGATCACCTCGGTGATGGTCTTCAGCCTGCGCGCCTGCTCGGCGCTGCGCTCGGCGGCAGGCTTGTCGAGCGCCAGGCAGTCGTTGACGCGCCGCGCCAGCTCGGCCTGGTTCAGCATGCTGCCGGCGGGCAGACCCCGCCACAGCGGGTACTGCGGCTCGTCGGTGCGCGGATGGTTCCCGCACAGGTACTGGTAAACCACGCGCAGGTCCAGGCGGAAGTCGTAGGCGCGCGTGCCGCCGGCCAGCACGCCGCTGGTCAGCAGCACGCCGTCGTAAGGGCGCCCCCCGCCGGCGGGTACACCGTCGGCCCCCCGAGGGGGCTGCGCCGTCCTTGGGAGCGGCCCGGCGGACGGCGCCGACGGCTCGCCCGCCGCGAACATCTCGGCCGCCTTGGCTGCCACGCTGGCGCCCCAGGACTGGCCGTGCAGGATCGTCAGCGTCGGGGTGGCCACATGCCGCACGAACAGGCGGCGCAGGCGCTCGGTGTCCTCGGCAGCGGCGCGCACCGCCACCCCGCCCTGGCGAAAGCTGGAGCCGGCCCAGGCATAGCCGGCGCGCGGCATGATGGACCAGCGCTGCAGATCCTCCTCGATGCGCTGCATCGTCGGCGCGCCGAGGAAGGGGCCGCCATGGCTGTGCAGCACCAGCTCGCCCTGCCAACCCCCGGGGATCGCGATCAGGTAGAAGGCGCCGGCACTGTCCTGCCCGCCCAGGCAGCGCGTGTCGGACGGCACGCCGGCCGGGCAGGCCCGGGCCTGGGGCGGTGCCTCGGCGGACAGGTCGGGCGCCGGCGGCGGATGCCCGCAGCCGCTCAGCAGGGCCAGCGCGACGCCGGCCGACAGGTATCGGGCGACGGCCCCTACCACCATGCGCGTTGCCTCCGCGCGACGAAACCCAGCACGCCCAGCCCGGCCAGCAGTAGCGCAGCGCTCTGCGGCTCGGGCACCGGCGCCGCAAAACCCAGCTGCTCGCTGGCCACGCGCTGCAGCGCCAGCGCCTGCCGGGCCGTCAGCCCCAGATCGCGCGCGGCGATCTCGTCGGCGCCCAGCGAGGCCGGGTCCAGCCCGGTCAGGGTGCCGAACAGGGTCAGCGCGCTCAGATAGGAGCCGTATTTGCTGGCATGGGTGCCGTCGTCGAACCAGAGGTCGATCAGGCCGTCGGTGGCCGCACCCGGCGCATACCTATCGGGCGTCGCGACGCCGGCCGCGATCGCGCGCATAAAGCTCTCGCCCACCGGCGCAATGCCCTTGAAGCCGCCGCTGCCGTCCGCCGCGGCCTGCGCGGCCGCCGTCAGGTAGGCGCTGCGCAGGTCCTCGGTCATCGCCTGCAGCGAGCCGTAGAACGAGGGGGCCGGCGTGCTCGTGGTGTCGATCGCGCCGCTCACCGGGTCGGTCACCGTGGTGAAGGGCGCGTTGACCAGATTGGGCCGCGCCCAGGTCTGGTACAGGTACATCTCGGTGGCCGCGCTGGCGTTCGCGTTGGCCGGAATGCTGCGCAAGGTGCCGCAGGTGCCGGTGGAGGCGCCGGTGATCGCGGCGCATGCGGCGCTGGTGCCGCCGATCAGGTCGCGCTCGCGGTAGCTGAAGGCGCTGCCCTGGTGCACATGGTCCTCGATCAGATCGGCATAGCTCGTGAAATAGGCCGGGTTGGACGAGAGTCCGGCCTGCTTGCTCAGCGGCTCGTCGCTCTGCTCCTGCAGCACCAGCTTGCTCCATGGCTGCGAGGCGATATTGCCGCGCAGGTCCCAGCCGGCCGGGTTGCTGTTGAGGAAATGGCCGCGCAGCGAGGCGGCATTGCGGGTGGACAGGGCCACCTGGTAGTCCAGCCCGGCCTGCACCGTGAACTGCTTGAAGATGCCGGCCACGCCGCCCCAGGGATGGGGCTCGAAGGCATTGCTGCCGGTCGGATTGGCGGCCCACATCGCGGCCGTCAGGTCGCTGACATTGGCGGCGTTGTAGCTCATCACCGGGTCGACGCGACCGAAGGTGTAGCTGTTGCCGACAAACAGCACGCTGACCGTCTCGGCCCGCGCCGGCACCGCGGCGCCGGCCAGGCCCAGCAGCAGGATCGCGAATCTGGTTCTCATCGGGATCTCCTTTTGTTGCTCGGAAGCCGTGACGCGGGCCCGGGTCCAGGCTGTGCCGTCGGCCATGGGGGCGAACCTTAGGTTCCGTGCAACATCGCGTCAAATATACTGACAACGCAAGTTGAATATGTTTTTCATATGGACCTTCGCCAGCTGCGCTACTTCGTGACCGTGGCCGAGACGGGCCACATGACCCGTGCCGCCGCGCAGCTGGGCATCCAGCAGCCGCCGCTGAGCCAGCAGATCAAGGCGCTGGAGCAGCAGCTCGGCATGAGCCTCCTGCTGCGCCACCCGAAGGGCGTGGCGCTGACCGATGCGGGCCGCCTGTTCCTGGCCGAGGCGCGGCGCTTGCTGCAGGATTTCGGCGAGATGCGCGAGCGCATGGCGCGCCTGGCCAGTGGCCAGCAGGGCCTGCTGCAGGTGGGTTTCACCAGCTCGGCCGCCGCGCATGCCTACACGCCCGAAGTGCTGCGCGCCTGCCGCGGCCGCCATCCCGGCATCGCGCTGACGCTCAGCGAGGACAGCGCCGCCGCGCTGATCGAGGCGGTGGCGAAGGCACGCCTGCACTGCGCCTTCCTGCGCGTGCCGGTAGCGCGGCCGGAAGGGCTGGTGTTCGAGACCCTGCTCAGCGAGCCGGCCCTGCTGGCCGTGCCGCTGGACCACCGCCTGGCGCAGGGCCCGCGCGTGCGCAGCACCCCGATCGCCTGGGCGGACCTGGACGGCGAGGCCCTGATCCTGGTGCGCCGCCCCGGCGCGCCCGGGCTCTATGCCAACCTGCTGGCGCTGTGCGAGCGCGAGGGCGTGCAGCCGCGCATCGCCGCCGAGGTGGAACGCATGATGAGCAATGTCAACCTGGTGGCGGCCGGCGCCGGCATCTCGATCGTGCCGGCCTCGATGCGCGGCGTGCATGCGCACTCGGTGCTCTACCGGCCGCTGCCAAAGAACGCCGCACTGGAGGCGCCGCTGACCCTGGCCTACCGCATGGCCGACCATGCGGGGCCGATGCAGACCTTCCTGAACCTGGCGCGCCAGATCGCGGCCGAGCATGCGACTGCGGCGGCGTGAACTGCTGAGCGCGGCCGCGCTGGCCCTGCCCGGCGCCGCGGCCTGGGCCTGGCCGGAGCGCCCGATCCACCTGATCGTGGCCTACCCGCCCGGCGGCGTCAGCGACGAGACCGCGCGCCTGCTGGCCCAGGGCCTGTCCGCGCGGCTCGGGGTGCCGGTGCTGGTGGAAAACCGCGCCGGCGCCGGCGGCGTGGCCGCGATGGAGGCGCTGGCGCGCGCCGCGCCGGACGGCCACACGCTGTGCTACTCGGCCATCAGCCCGCTGGTGCTCGCGCCGCTGCTGATGAAGCCGGCCTACGACCCGCAGCGCGACTTCCAGCCGGTGATGGCGGTGATGCACACCCCGGTGCTGCTGCTGGCCGGCGCGGGCGTGCGGGCGCACACGCTGGCCGAGCTGCTGGCCGCGGCGCGCGCGGCGCCGGGCAGCCTGCGCTGGGCCACCTCGGGCCAGGCCACCGTCGGCCACATGGTGCTGGAGCAGGTGGCCCGGGCCGCCGGCGTCACGGTCACCCATGTGCCCTACAAGGGCGGCGGCCAGCAGCTCAACGACGCGCTGGGCGGCCAGTTCGAGATCCTCAGCTCCAATGTCGCGCCGCAGCAGCTGCAGTACCTGCGCCAGGGCCGGCTCAAGGCCATCGCGGTGGGGGCGCCGCAGCGCCTGGCGGCCCTGCCCGAGGTGCCCACCCTGGCCGAGCTGGGCTTCGCGCGCGCCAACCTGGTGTTGACCTTCGGCATCTTCGCGCCGCGCGGCGTGCCGATGGCGCGGGTGCGGCGCCTCAACCATGCGTTGAGCGAGCTGCTGGCCCGGCCCGCGCTGGCCGAGCGGCTGGCCGCCAGCAGCAATCTGCCGGGCGGCGGCAGCCCCGAGGACTTCGCGCTGCGCATCGCACGGGAACGCGAGCACAGCCTGCGGCTGCCCTTGGCGCGCTGATCCAGCACTGACCTCGCCGCGCTCAGCCCCCCGCCCGCGCTGCGGCCAGCAGGGCCTGCAGCGCCCCCTGCAGCACGGCCGTGGCTTCCGCGGCGCTGAGCAGGGCCGAGCTGACAAAGGCGCCGTTGACCAGCACCGCAAGCTGTGCGGCCAGTGGGTCGGGCCGGGCCACGTCCAGCCGCCTGGCGATGTCCTGCAGACGGCCGCGCAGCGCCAGCATGTGGCGCTGCGCGACCTGGCGGGCCGGGTGCTCCTGCTCGGCGAACTCGGCGGCCACATTGATCTGGGGACAGCCGCGGTAGTTGGCGCGGGCGAGGCGCTCACCGATCCAGCGCATGTGAGCGGCCAGTTCGCCGGCGGGGTCGCCGGCATGCTGCGCGGCCACGCCGTCCCACAAGGCCCAGAACTCGAGATCCTCGCGCTCCAGGAAGGCGACGATCAGATCGTCCTTGGTGGGGAAATAGCGGTACAGGCTGGTCTTCGCCACCGCCGCTTCCTGCACGACCAGATCGACGCCGACGGCGCGCACGCCGCGCTGATAGAACAGGGCCGACGCGGTGTCGAGGATCCGGTTGCGGACATCGGGGACCGGCTCGGCCGCGGCGCCGCCCGCGGCTCTCGCCGGGCGCTTCAAGGCCGCGGCGGCACGGCCGGTCACGGCGGGGTCGCGTGGCAAACGGGGAGCAGGGGGGGTGCGCATGCTTGACATGCTACAGACCTGTCTGTAATCTTCAAAGAACAGACAGGTCTGTATCTTTTGGAGAACCGCCATGCATCCCCTTCCCATCGGCCCGTTCATCGCCGTCTACGGCGCCACCGGTCACACCGGTCAATTCGTCGTCCATGAGGCGCTGCGCCGCGGGCTGCCGGTGGTGGCGGTCGGGCGCGACGCCGCGCGGCTCGAGCAGGCGTTTCCCACGGCGGCCGTGACCCGGCGCGTGGCCATGCTCGACGACCCGCTGAGTCTTGAGACGGCCTTCGCCGGCTGCGCGGTGGTCATCAACTGCGCGGGCCCCTTCCTCGACACCGCGGCGCCGGTGGCGCAGGCGGCGCTGCGTGCCGGCTGCCACTACATCGACGTGACGGCCGAGCAGGCCAGCGCGCAGGCCAGCTTTGCCGACCTCGATGCGCCGGCGCGCGCGGCCGGCCGGGTCGTGATGCCGGCGGCCGGCTTCTATGGCGGCCTGGCCGACCTGCTGGCCAGCGCGCTGGCCTCGGCCGGCCCCATCGACGCGATCACGGTGGCGATCGCGCTCGACCGCTGGTGGCCGACCGCCGGCACGCGCGAGACCGGCGAGCGCAACAAGGTGCCCCGCGTGGTGGTGGAGAACGGCCGCCTGACGCCGCTGGCGCCGGCGGCCGAGGCGCCGGACTGGGCCTTCTCCCTGCCGCTGGGCCTTCAGCCCATGGTCGAGCTGCCGTTCAGCGAGATCATCACGCTGGCCCATCACCTGCAGGCCGGCACGATCCGCTCGCTGCTCAACCGCTCGGCGCTCGCCGACATCCGCGATGCCGCGACGCCGCCGCCCACCGCGGTGGACGACAGCGGGCGCTCGGCCCAGCGTTTCGAGCTGGTGCTGCGGCTCGTGCAGGACGGCGTGACCAAGACGGCCGGGGTGCGCGGGCAAGACATCTATGCCGTGACGGCGCCAATCGTCATCGAGGCCGCCCAGCGCCTGCTGGCGCCCTCGTACCGGCACAGCGGCGCGCTGGCGCTGGCCGAGGCGGTCGACCCCGATGAGCTGCTGCGCGCGCTGCATGGCCGGGCGCTGGAGGTGTTCGGCGACGCCCTGCCCGGCTGAGAAGATCGCGCGCCGCGGAGCCTGCCGGCCTGGCTTTCGCCGGGCCGGCGGCCATGCTGCTACCCTGTGCGCCGCGCATCCCTTCACAGGAGCAGAAACGCATGCAATTGATGTTCACGATCCGCCGCGTCGCCCTGGTGCTCGGCGCGAGCCTCGTCGCCATGAGCGCCGCCGTTGCCCAGGCGCCGCTCGAGGCAACGCAGGGCCGCCCCAAGTTGCCTCAGCCCCCTCGGGGGGCGGGCGGGGCGCAGCCCGGCCCTGGGGGAGCGCTGACGCCGGTCACCAGCGTCGAAGGCATCACCGAGTACCGCCTGCCCAACGGCCTGCAGCTGCTGCTGGCGCCGGACGCTTCCAAGCCCAGCACCACGGTCAACGTGACCTACCGGGTCGGCTCCAAGCAGGAGAACTACGGCGAGACGGGCATGGCCCATCTGCTGGAGCACCTGATCTTCAAGGGCACGCCGACGCACAGGAACGTCTGGGCCGAGTTCGAGAAGCGCGGTCTGCGCGCCAATGGCAGCACCTGGCTGGACCGCACCAACTACTTCGCCAGCTTCGCCGCCAACGACGCCAACCTGCAGTGGTACCTGGGCTGGCAGGCCGACGCGATGGTGAACAGCTTCATCGCGCGCAAGGACCTCGACTCCGAGATGACGGTCGTGCGCAACGAGATGGAGATGGGCGAGAACAACCCCGGCAACATCGTGTTCGAGCGCCTGATGGCCACGATGTACCAGTGGCACAACTACGGCAAGAGCACGATCGGCGCGCGCGCCGATGTCGAGAACGTCGACATCCCGCGCCTGCAGGCCTTCTACCGGCAGTACTACCAGCCCGACAACGCGACGCTGATCGTCTCCGGCAAGTTCGAGCCGGCCAAGGTGCTGGCCTGGGTGCAGCAGAGCTTCGGCAAGCTGAAGAAGCCGGCGCGCAAGCTGCCGCATCTCTACACCCTCGACCCGGTGCAGGACGGCGAGCGCCTGGTCACGGTGCGCCGCACCGGCGGCGTGGCCAGCGCCACCGCGGCCTACCATGTGCCGCCCGGCCCGCAGCCCGACTATGCGGCCGTCGAGGTGCTGAACCTGATCCTGACCGAGCCGCCGGCCGGCCGCCTGCACAAGGCCCTGGTCGAGGGCAGCAAGACCGCCGCCTCGGTCAGCGCGTTCGCCGCGCCGCTGCACGACCCCGGTTTCACGATGATCGGCGCCGACCTGGCACCCGAGCAGTCGCTGGATGCGATGAGCCAGCAGATGCTGCAGGTCATCGAGGGCCTGGCGGCCCAGCCGATCACGGCCGATGAATTGAAGCGCGCCCAGACCCGCTGGCTGAACCGCTGGGAGCAGCAGTTCAGCGATCCCGAGCAGGTCGGCACCGCGCTGTCGGAGACGGTCAGCCAGGGCGACTGGCGACTGTTCTTCCTGCTGCGCGACCGCATCAAGGCGCTCAAGCTGGAGGACGTGCAGCGCGTCGCCAGGGAGCGCCTGATTCCGGCCAATCGCACCTTGGCCCATTACATCCCGACCGACAAGCCGCTGCGCGCACCGGCCCCGGCGATGGTCGACGTGGCCGAGCAGATGAAGAGCTTCGTGCCCGCCGCGGCGCAGGGCCAGGTGGCCGCCTTCGACGCCTCCCCCGCCAATATCGACCGGCAGACCCAGACCCATACGCTGGCCAGCGGCATGAAGCTGGCCCTGCTGGCCAAGCCCACGCGCGGCCAGGCCGTGCAGGGCCTGCTCACCCTGCGCTGGGGCGACGCCGAAAGCCTGAAGGGCCTGCGCGCCGCCGCCGACGCCAGCGCCGCGCTGCTGGACAAGGGCACGGCCACGCTGGACCGCCAGCAGCTGCGCGACCGGCTCGACGCGCTGAAGGTCGAGTTGCAGGTGGCCCCCGGCAGCGAAAGCGTCGGCATCGCCTGGGTGACGCGGCGCGAGCATGCGGCCGAGGCCGTCGCGCTGATCGGCGAGATGCTGCGCCGGCCCCGCCTCGCACCGGAAGGCCTGGAGGAGGTGCGCGCCCAGGCCCTGGCCGCGCTGCAGGCGCAGCGCCAGGAGCCGCAGGCCGTGGCCGCCAACGCGACCGCCCTGGCCTTCAACGGCCCCTACCAGCGCGGCGACGTGCGCCATGCCCGGACCTTCGACGAGATCGCGGCCGACACCCAGGGCGTCAAGATCGAGCAGGTGCGCGCATTCCACCAGCGCTTCTACGGTGCCTCGAACGCGCAGCTGGGCCTGGTGGGCGACTTCGATGCCGCGGCCGTCAGGCAGGCGGCCGACCAGGCCTTCGGCGACTGGAAGTCGCCCTCGCCCTTCACGCGCGTGCCGCGCCCCAGCATCAACCTGCCCGGCAGGCTGCAGCTGCTGGCCACGCCGGACAAGCAGAACGCCGTGCTGGCCGGCCGCATGCCGCTGGCCCTGAGCGACGAGCATGCCGACTACCCCGCCCTGTTGATGGCCAACTACCTGCTGGGCGACGGCGGCGACTCGCGCCTGTGGAAGCGCATCCGCGAGAAGGAAGGCCTGTCCTATGGCGTCTGGTCCTATGTGCAGTGGAGCACGCTGGACGACAACTCGCCCTGGAACCTGGGCGCGATCTTCGCGCCCAGCAACCGCGCCAAGGTCGAGACCGCGCTGCGCGAGGAAGTGGCCCGCGCGCTGAAGGACGGCTTCGGCGCCGACGAGGTGACTTCGGCCAAGCAGGCCATGCTGAGCCAGCGCCGCCTGCAGCGCGCGCAGGACGCCGGCCTGGCCCAGACCCTGGCCGCCAATCTCTACCTCGGTCGCACGCTGGCCAAGAGCCAGCAGGTCGACGAGGCGCTGGCCAGGCTGACGCCCGAGCAGATCAACGCGGCGCTGCGCAAGTACTTCAAGATCGAGGACTTCCAGCTGATCTTTGCCGGCGACTTCAAGTAGAGGGTGATCGATCGCCCGCGAGCCCGGCACCGGGCACGCGAGGAGCGGCCTGCGGGCCGCTTTTTTTTGGCGCTTTGCGTGTTGTTTGGTGATGCTGAAATGACGACGGCCTGGGCGCAGGAGGACGGGCAGACCTGCTTGGCCTTGCGTTTGGTTTTCTCCGCGAGAGCCCAGCGGTGGAGAAGCCGGGACGCCTCGGTGCAGGCTGCGAACCGGCACCACCGGCCGTTTGAATGAACCGCAGCCGACAGCGATGGGGCTTGCCCCTGCGATCGACTCCCGGTTACCCTCGTCGCCAAATGTCATCGTTTCGCCACAATTTTTCGATAGGACCCGTCGAAGCGGATGCGAGGGTGCTGTCGTGGTGGCGGGCTCTTCGCGCGCTTGCCGTGCTGAATGTTTGCCTGTGGCTGGCCGTACTGCACCTGGGGCCCGTCAGCGGTGTCCACGGAGGGCTGCAGCTGGCCTTGTCCGGTGTCTACGTGCTGGTGTGCGCCTACCGCTCGGTGCTTCCTCGGGTGGACCTCGAGCGGCTGGTGGTCGTGGACACGCGACTGTCCAGCATCTTCCTGGGCCGCGCCGCAGCCACGGTCGCCGAGATCTGCTTCGCGCTGCAGCTGGGCTTGCTGGTCCATCAGCTGGGCATGCATGCCGGCATGCCCTGGGTGCAAATGGCCGCGTGGGCGGTCCCGGTGTTCATGGTGGTGGCCCAGGTCTTCTGCTGGCACAGCGTATTGACGCTGAACCACATCACCCAGGCCGTCGAATCCATGCTCTGGGCCGCTGGCTTCTCCTGGATGGCGGCCCTGCTGGGCGTCATCGCCCTGGGCAGCAGCGGCTGGGTCAACTCGCTGGCCATCTTCGGGATCCTGGGCTCGCTGTCCTTTGTTGCCTATGTCCTGGGGGTGGATGTGCCGATGTACTGGCGTCGCTACCAGCACGGCCGCGCTCGCGGGCAGGCCTACATGCGCCTGGACCAGGGCGCGCGCGACGCTTGGCAGCGCCGCGTGCCAAGCGGCAGCTGGGCGGCCTGGAAGGCCGATGCGCTCTGGCTGACGCCCTACTTCAGCTTCGGCGTCTGGGTCAGCATCGCCATGGTGTGCGTTCCCAGCGCCTGAGGACCACGAAGGCGCGAGCCCGAGGCATCGCGGGCGACGTCTGGTCGGCCGCTCAAGGCGCTTCCATCGACGCAACAGCCATTGAGATTCGCGTCACCGATCTGCGTCTACCGGGTCGCTGGATTGCGAAGACGCTGTACGAAATTGCGCAGGACCCTTGACGCGACCGTCGCTTGCCGCCCGCCCTCTATGGCGGCATCGATGCTCTCCCGAGGCAGCGCCAGGCGCGTCTCGATGGCTGCAATCGTCGACCTCAGCGGGGGGGCGACGTGACTGACCGAGATGATGTCGAGATCGAACTGCACGTCGCTGCAGTTCCACCCCTTCGCCACGCCGCCAAGCGCTTCGAGCTCGCTGGCCGTCAGGCTGCAGCGATAGGTGACGATGGCGTCTCGCCATGTGTTGAGCACGGTATGGAACGAGTCTGCCGCCAGTCGAGCCGCAGCGTCGATCGCTGCATCCGTAGCGGCGATCGCGGAGTCGATGCCACCGGGCCCCTCCTGGCTCAGGGTCCAGTCCCCGCTGGGCCCGCGGCCGGCGTCGACGATGAGGAACACGAGGCGGCGCAGTCGTACCGCATCGCGCTTGCTCATGGGTCCGTACGGCGTCTGCAAGACTGACCGCGAAATCAGGATGCTGGAAAGACCGAAGTTGTCGGTAATGCCGCCATCGACCAGCTTCACGAACTGCGTGCGATCGGGAGCTCGATAGCTCTGTTGCGCCAGTGCGGCGGAGCGAACCAGCCGCGGTGCGGACGGGTCGGCAATCGCTGTGGCAACGAATCCCTGAAGCTCGGTCGGACACCCCACGGGATAGGTCTTCAGGACGATCGGAGAGAACACCAAGGGCACGGCCATCGACGCGGCCACCGCATCGGCCAGTGGGTAGCTGCGGATGTCGCTGCAGATCGCGTTGAACAGCGGCGGGATGAAGGGAAAGCTGGTGCGGTGGTAGAGGTCGCTTGCATTGATCCACACGTCGGGGCGGCCGCGCCGGTACAGCTCGGCGAAGGTCGCGCCGCGAAAGACGTCGTTGTCGAGCGCTTCGGCGAAGTTCGAGCGATCGTTCAGGCCACCCGTCAGTAGCCGAAGGAGATTGAAAGGTGACGAGGCGGAAACACGCATGGTCCGCTCGAAGTCGCGGTACAGCACCTCGTCGCGATAGCGCGGCAGCTGGTCGCGCCCATACAGGGCAAAGTAGGTCGAGGTCAGGGATCCACCCGACACGCTGCTGATGAACGTCACGTCGTCCAGCAGATCGCCGCGCGGTGTCTTGATCTCGGCCAAGCCGTGCAGCACACCGGCCGAAAAGGCGGCCGCGCGCAGACCCCCGCCGGAGAAGGACAACGCGACCACGGTTTCGCCGACGAAGTCTCGTGGCCGGTCCATGTCGACCGGCGTGCCCGGCCGTAGCGGCAGGTTCCTCGCAGGATTGAACACGGCCGTGGCGCAACCGGCGATCGTGCAAGCGAGCAGGAGCGTCGAGATCGACTTGGCCAGGTTCATTCGATGGCGCCTCGTGCGCAAGCCTGCGAGGCTGCCAACGGACCCGCGAGGAGGAAGAGACCGGGTTCGCATTCGACGACTCCTTGATGTCGTGCGCCAAGTTCGTGCGACGCCGGTCGATTCTGAAGCCTTGCGGTGGGATGCGAAAGCCATCGTTGCGCGCGGCCGGCGCGACGCCCCCGCAGCGCGTCGCGCCGTGCAATGTTGCGTGCTTGACGCAGCCCCCAGGGCCATGAGGCCATGCGCGACGCCTGTTCTCACCTCAGCCCGCATCCCAGTAAGGCCGCTCCGGATCGAAGCGCGCCGCCAGGAAGTCGACAAAGGTCCGCAGCAGCAGCGGCTGGTGGCGCCGGCTGGTGTAGACCGCGTGGATGCCCAGCTGCTCGGGTTCCCAGCCGGGCAGCAGGCGTGTGAGCGCGCCGCTCGCCAGCGCCGGGCCGGCCAGGTAGCTGGGCAGCAGCGCGATGCCGGCGCCGGCCAGCGCGCCCTGCAACAGCACCGTGGCCTCGTTGGCGCGCAGGCGCGGCGGTGAAGGCAGCGCCACGGCCTCGCGCGCGCCGTCCCGCCATAGCAGCCACTCGTCCACGCCGAAGCGCGCATGGCCCAGGCAGGCATGGGCGCGCAGCTGCTGCGGCTCGGTGGGCGTGCCGCGCGCCGCCAGATAGCTTGGGGCCGCGCAGAGCACCGAGCGGCAGACCGTCAGCCGGCGCGCGATCAGCGCCGGGTCCAGCTCGTTCGTGATGCGCAGCGCCAGGTCGATGCGGTCCTCCACCAGATTGACCGCATGCTCCGAGGCCAGCAGCTCGAGCTGGGTCTGCGGATGGGCGGCCAGGAAATCGGCCACCGCCGGGGCCAGGTGTTGTTGGGCGAAGGACATCGAGGCGCTGATGCGCAGGCGCCCGCTGACCTGCTGCTGGCGCGCGCCGGCCGCCTGGCGCGTCTCCTCGGCCAGCTCCACCAGCTGGCGGCAGCGCGGCAGCGCCTCCAGCCCGGCGTCGGTCAGGCTCAGGCGGCGCGTGCTGCGCTGCAGCAGGCGCGCGCCCAGCCAGCGCTCCAGCGCCTCCAGCTGGCGCGTGGCCATCGCGCGCGAGATGTCCAGCGCCTCGGCCGCCGCCGTCAGGCTGCCGCGCTCCACCACCTCGACAAAGACGCTCATCGCTTGCAACCGGTCCATATGCTCGAATCATGCAACAAACCTGTCGCACAACCGCTGTTTATCGGATGAATCGGCGCAAATACAGTCCACCACAAGCCATCCCTCAAGACAGGACCGCATGATGAACACCACGACCGGCCTCCCCCGCCTCCTCCCCCGCCTCCTCCACCGCCTCGGCCTCGCCAGCTCGCTGGGTCTGGCCATGCTGGCCAGCGCCGGCGCCCAGACCGCCCAAACCTCCCAAGCCGCCACGCAGGCCGCCGCCGCGCCGCTGGAGCTGAGGGTGATCAACCATGGTCCGGCCAGCTTCCATGTCAACTCGGTGCTGGTGCTGGGCGCCAAGGAGGCGCTGCTGCTGGACGCCGGCTTCACCCGCGCCGATGCGCTGCGCGTGGCCGCCGCGGTGCTGGACAGCGGCCGGACCCTGACGAGCATCTACATCTCCGCCGCCGACCCCGACTACTACTTCGGCCTGGAGGTGCTGAGGCAGGAGTTCCCGGCGGCCCGCATCGTCGCCGCCGCGCCCACCTTGAAGAAGATCGAGGCCTTGCTGCCCACCAAGCTGCAGGTCTGGGGCCCGCGCCTCGGCGCCAACGCGCCGCGCCGGCCGCTGCTGCCCGAGGCGCTGGCCGGCCACACGCTGACGCTGGAAGGCCAGGCCCTGGAGATCCGCGGCCTGGACGACGCCCTGCTGGCGCATCGCAGCTATGTCTGGATTCCGTCGATCAAGGCCGTGGTCGGCGGCGTCAACAGCTTCGGCGGCCTGCATGTGTGGACCGCCGACACGCAGAGCCCGGCCGAGCGCGCCGCCTGGCGTGCCAGGCTGGACGAGCAGCTGGCGCTGCGGCCGGCCGTCGTCGTGCCCGGCCATATGCTGCCGGGCACGGCCCAGGACGCCTCGGTGCTGCGCTACACCCGCGACTATCTGCAGCGCTTCGAGGCCGAGCTGCCCCGCGCCGCCAATGCCGCCGCGCTGATCGAGACGCTGAAGGCCGCCTACCCGCAGGCCGGACTGGGCATCGCGCTGGACATCGGCGCCAAGGTCAACAAGGGCGAGATGAAGTGGTAAGCAGGCCGTGCTGAGTGCGGGCCGGCTATGCTGGCCCGATGACGCCCCCGCTGCCGCTGCGCATCGCCCCCACCGACCCGCAGGGTCCCGAGGCCCTGGCCCTGCTGCAGGCGGCGGCGCTGGAGGCGCGCGCGCTCTACCCCGAGCTGTTCGCGCCCGATGCGCCGCTGCCCGGCAACGACCCGACGCCGCAGGGCGGGCTCTACCTGCTGGCCCGGGACGCGGCGGGCCGCGCGGTCGGCTGCGGCGCGTTCCGGCCGCTGGACGGGCGGAGCGCGGAGCTGCGCCGTCTGTATGTGCTGAAGGCCGCACGCCGCCAGGGCGTGGCCCGGGCCCTGCTCGCGCGACTGGAGACCGAGGCGCGGGCCATCGGCTATCGCCGCCTGGTGCTGGAAACCGGCTACCGGCAGCAGCCGGCGATGGCGCTGTACCGGCGCTGCGGCTTCCGCCCGATCGCGCCCTTCGGCGAGCATGTCGGCGACCCGACCAGCCGCTGCTTCGAGAAGCGGCTCCCGGGCTCGCGGGCGCCCTGATCCGCCGCGGGCCTCAGGAGCCGGCCGGCGGCTCCCACAGCTCGATGCGGTTGCCCTCGGGGTCCATCACCCAGCCGAACTTGCCGTACTCCGACTCATCGACCTTGGCGTCGACCGCGCAGCCTTCGGCGCGCAGCTGGGCCAGCAGGCCGTGCAGATCGGCGACGCGGTAATTGATCATGAAGGGTGCGGTGCTGGGGTCGAAGTAGGCATTGCCCTGCTCCATCACGCTCCAGACCGTCGTGTCGCCGCCGCCGCTGCTGAAGGCGCAGCCACCCCAGGGCTGCACGTCGATGCCCAGATGGCGGCGGTACCAGTCGCGCAACGCGGCAGCATCGCGCGCCTTGAAAAACACGCCGCCGATGCCCGCAACCTTGTGTCTGCCGTCCATCGGTGCCTCTCCTTCTTCGATCTCAGGCGCCGTTGCCGGCAACCATCTTGCTGAAGAACTCGTAGATACCCTGATCGCCCATCTTGCGCGCATCGGCCAGCTCGCCGGCGCGGGTGGCATAGATCGGCTGCCCCTGGGCCGACAGCACGGCCACCGCCGGGATGCCCTTCTTCAGCACGATGCCATAGGCCTCGGCGATGTCGGTGTTCTTCGTGAAGCGGCCCACATCGACCTTGACCACCTTGAACTGCCTGGCGATCAGCGGCGCGGCGGCGCCCTCCTTGAAGGCCAGGTCCAGCACCTTGCAGTCGCCGCACCAGTTGGCACCGAACACCACCAGCACCGGCCGCTTGTCCTGCTGGGCGGCCGTCAGCGTGGCCTTGATCTCGGCCCGGGCGTCGGCGGCCTCGTCATAGGGGCCGGTGGCGGCCAGGGAGGCCGCGCTCGCCGCGGCCAGCAGCAGGGAGGCAAGAAGCTTGCGCATCGCTTGGTGTTCCATCATGGCTTAGAAGGCGCCGATATTAGCCCGGGCCGGCGCAGCTCCAGCCGCAACTCGCCCGTGCCGGTGCGCGCCACCTCGCGCCAGCCGCGCCGCGCGTAAAAGCGCTGGGCCCGGGTGCCGGGGCCGGTGGTGAGCCACAGGCGCTCCAGGCCCTGCGCCCACAGCCAGTCGACCATCGCGTCATGCAGCCGCGTGCCATGGCCGCGCCCCTGGGCCTCGGGCAGCACGAACAGCGCCCAGATATTGCCCGACTGCGCATTGCCGATCGCGAAGCCGAGGATCTCGCCGTCGGCGGCCTCCACGACCCAGCCGCGGCCCGAGTCCTCGATCTCGGCGCGCACCTCCGCGTCGCTGATCTTGCCCGGCGCGAGCCGGTTCTCCTGCACCGCGTAGCGCACGCGCCAGATGGCGGGAATGTCGGCCGCCCGGGCCTGGCGCAGCAGGGCGGGCCGTGGTTCGTCGATCGGTGGTGGGTTCATCGTTCGGGGAGCGCGGGTGATCGGGGGCACCTGGCGCCGATTTTCGCGCCGGCCGTCATGCCGGCCATCGTGGCGGCGGCCATCAGCCCGACGGCTCCGGGCTGTTGTCGAAGCATTGCAGATGGCCGTCCCAGCGCTCGTCGTGCAGTTCGTGCTCGACGAAGCGACCCTGCGTGTAGCGGCCGATCACCGCGCGCCAGAAGGCCCGGGCCGCGTGGTTCAGCGGCATCTGGCCGACCTCCCATTTGCCGCGGTGCCGCTCGAAGATATGGACCGCCGCCCGCGCGCCGACGCCCAGGCGGCGGTAGCGCTTCATCACGAAGAACTGCCCCATCCAGAACTCGTTCTCCGGCAGCGACACGTCCGGATCCACCAGGCCGAAGCCGGCGTACTTGCCGTCCACCAGGAACAGGTAGGCACGCAGACGCGGGTTGCGCAGATAGCGGTCGAGCGCAAAGCCGTACTCGCCATGCAAGTTCAGGTCCTGCGGCCAGACCTCGGACAGGTCGTACTGGTACAGCTCCAGCAGGCGGGCCAGCACGGGGCGGTCCGCCCATTCGGCGACGCGAAAACTGATGTCGGGCATGGCGGGCTCCATGGGGCAGCGCTCATTCGTCCGTCGTCATTGTGCGGCCGGCCGCAGATGCCGGTCGAGGAAGGCGGCGACCGTCGCCTCGTAGGCGGTCCGGTCGAACTCGTGCAGATCGACATGCGCGGCCCCGTCCACCACCCACAGCGCCTTGGGAGCGCGGGCCGCGGCATAGAGGCGTCGGGTCTGCGCCAGCGGCGTGTGACGGTCCAGCGCGCCGGCGACCAGCAGCACCGGGGCGCGCAGCGCCGGCAGCGCCTCGATCGGCCGCAGCCGCTCCGGCGCGATGCCCGCGACCAGCGGCAGCTGCCACAGCAGCAGCGGCGCCAGCGGCGCGGCCCACGCCTGCAGATGCGGCCCCAGGTGCAGGCGCAGCCGGGCCGCCACCGCGTCCTCGATGGTGGGGTACATGGCCTCAAGCACCACCGCGCTGGGCGCCGGATCGTTGCGCGCCAGCACAAGGGCGGCGGCGCCCAGCGAGACCCCGATCACCCCCACCCGCTCGCCCGGCAGCTCGCGCGCCAGCAAGCCCAGCGCGGCCCGCACGCCCTGCGCCTCGTCGGCGCCGAAGGTGATGCGATCGGCCGGGCTCTCGCCATGCCCCGGCAGATCGATCAGCAGCACCGCATGGCCCGCCCGGCTCAGAAACGCGGCACGGCCCAGCATCTGGCGCCGGTCGGCGCGCAAGGCATGCAGCAGCAGCACGGCGCCGCCGCCCGGGCGCCCGCGGATCAGCCAGCCGCCGACGGGCCGGCCCTCGGCCGTGCGCAGCCGGATCGGGGTCGCAGCCAGGCCCGGCGGCGGCGCGCCGACCGCGCCCAAGACCGGGCGGCTCAGCACATGCCCTGCCAGTCCGAGCGTCGCGGCCAGCAGCGCCGCCGCCAGCAGCAGTACCGTGAGGATGATCCGTCGCGCGCGCATTGCCATCGGCCGGATCAGCGCGCGCCGCTGCCGGGCGGGGCCGGCGGCATGACACGATAGGGCACGGAGCCCGTCGGCGTGCTGCGGACGATGGCGATCGCCTGCTGGACATGCGGCAGGGACCGGGCCAGCGCTTCCAGCGCCGCGGCATCGCCGGCCCGAGCGACGCAGCCCTCGATATACACCACCCGGCCCTGCACCGTAGCCCACAGCGCGCTGCCGGGGAAGCGCACTGATGCCGCCGCGTCCCGGAACGCGGCCGCCAGCGCCTGCGCGATCTCCGCGTCGTAGGCATAGGCCCTGGGCCGCTCGGCCTCGCCCGCCAGCCAGGCCGTCGTGCCCTTCTCGGCGCGCCGGTGCGACTGCTGCATGCGCTCCCGCTGCGTGACAAAGGGTCCGGCCGGCTGCGGGCAGTCCGTGGCGGCATCGGCGCCGGTCAGTTGCAGGAATGGGTCCTCGAACCAGTTGCGCAGCGCCATGTCCTCGTCCTGGCCGATGGCGCGGCCGGCCGACGCGAGCAGCAGGGCCAGGGCGCCGGCGGCAGCATTGCGCATCTCAGCGCAGCGCCTTGCGCACGACGAGCAGGAGCCCGGACCAGACCGCATCGATCGCGCACACCTTGACATCGACCCAGCCCAGCGGCAGGGCCAGCGCGCGGATCCGGTCTTCCGTGACCGTCGTGGGCAGCCTGGCCGCCTTCTTGGGCCAGGAGATCCACAGGATGGCATTGGGCCGCAGGCTGGCCCGCAAGGCGCCGAGCTGTGCCGCCAGTGATTCCTCATGCATCACGAAGACATGCGCGATGTCGACCTGCGGCCCGGCCTGGTCCATGAACGTCACGCCCTCGGGCAGCGGCCGCAGCAGCGCCGCGAAGCCGGGCGGTGCATCGATCAGCAGCAGCCGGCTCGCGGCCTTGATGCCCAGCTTCCTCGCGAGCGGCGTGCCCGAGTAGCCGGCCGGACTGGGTGCGGGCGGTTCAGCCATGCAGCTGCTCCTGGATTGGATGCCGGAACCGCATGATCTTCGCAAATCGCCGCAAACGTTCATGGCAGACCATGGACCGGCCCCTCTCGCTCCCTGTCTTGCGGTTTCCAACGCCTTCGCTCAAGCCCTGCCAAGCCAGAACTCCCCGTCCGGCGCCGGCCAGCCGGCATCGTCCACCCCGATCTCGCCGCCGGCCTCGTGCAACGCCCGCCCCGCCCGGTCGAACCAGAGCCTGAGCCGGCCGCCGCGGCCGCCACGGTCGGCGCGCAGCAGCGCGAAGCCGTCGCCCGGGAAGTCGGTCCAGGCGCTGACCGTGCAGCGCAAGACCTGGCCCTGCGGGCCGGGGAAGCTGAAGCTGTCGGGCGCGGCAAGGTCGGCCGGCCGGGTGACCGCAAAGGGCCAGGGCGTGTAGAGGCCCGAGCTGTGGATGCTGAGCAGGCGCACCACATCGCCGCCCTCGCCGTCAGCATCGCCTTCGCGCCGGATCTCGGCGCTGACATAGCCCGAGCGGTGCTCGTCGCCGGACAGGAACACTACATTGTCGGCACGCCGCGCCCACAGCGCGCCGAGCAGCCAGTGCAGGCTGGCCGGATAGCCGTCCCAAGCGTCGGAACGCAGGGCGCTGGCCGGATGCTCGCGCGTGGCGCGGCGGCGCGGCAGCAGCAGCGAACCGGTCAGCACGAAACGCGGCCGGCCGGCCTTGTCGTCGGCCAGCCATTGCTCGAAGCCCGCCCGCTGGGCGGCGCTCAGCATCTGGGCCTCGGCCAGCCGCGCCGCATGGCGCGGCTGGCGCTCGGTGCGCGCATCGCCGACGAAGAAGGCCGCGCCGCGCCAGTCGAAGCGGTACCAGAAATGCTCCAGCACGCCCGCCCGCTCGCCGGCCTCCCAGCGCGCCGCCCAGGCCGCGGCCAGGGCCGCGTCGACCAGTGGGCCGCGCCGCTGGCCACCGGGTGCAGCCGGGTCGGCGACGGGCTCCCAGTTGTCCTCGATCTCGTGGTCGTCGGGCGCATGGACGATGCGCGCCAGGCTCGGCGGCAGATGGCGCGGCAGACCGGCCTTGAACTGCTGGTAGGGCCGCGCATAGCGGTCAACGCTGTTGCGGCCGTCGGCCAGACCGCCCGTCGAATCGGCATAGATCTGGTCACCGGCCAGCAACAGCAGCGAGACCTGGCGGCCGGCGGCCGTGCCGCGCGTGAAGGCCACCAGGCGCGCCAGGGCGGCCTGCCCGGGGCCGGCCTTGGCGGGATCGGCCTCGGCACCCAGGCTCATGTCCAGCATCTGCGGCGGGTACTGGCAGGCCGCCAGCACCAGACTCAGGCCGCCGTCGGCGCCTGGCGCCGTCTCGTCCTCGGGCGGCAGCGGCGTGAGCGCATGGCGCAGCGCCAGCCAGCCCATCGCCAGCGCGGCGCGCAGCGCCGCCTCCAGGCCGGCCTCGCCGGGTTCGCCCTCGCGCTGCTGGCCGCGCAGGTCGGCATAGACGAACAGGCACAGCAGGCCGCAGCGCCGCCCCTGCGCATCGCGCTCGGGCGGAAAGCGCTCGGCCGGCACGCTGCCGCGCAACGCGTCGCCGGGCGCGCCGAAGGCCGCATGCTCGAAGGGCTGCAGCAAGACCTGGCCCTCCAGCGGCTGGTCCTCCGCCAGCGGCCGCAGCGCTGCGCCGTCCTCCCGGACCGGCAGCCAGGCCCACAGGCGCGGCCAGCCCTGCTCGGGCCGCAAGGCGGTCAGCACGCGCACCTGGTCGGCGCCGGTCTCCGGGCAGACCGCGCGCGCGCGCTCGACCCGGTGCAGCGGCGGAAAGACGCTACAGAGCTCCGGCATCACCGGCGGCGTCATTGCAGCTCCTCCTGCAGGAAGGCGATGATGGGCGGAAACACCTCGGTTGCCAGGTTGCGGCCGATCAGGCAGTCCTGGTGGCCATGCCCGGGCACGACGAAATGCTTGTAGCGGCCCGGCGCGACGCGCTCATAGAGATCGGCGGTCAGCGCGCCGCTCTCTGCCTGGCACAGGCCGTTGTCCTGGCCATGCACCGAAAGCACCGGGAAGGCCTGCAGCTGGGCCAGGCTCTTGGCCATGTCGTCGAGATACAGGCTGGCGCCGCGCCAGTCGCTGATCTCGTGCTGGCGCGCGAAGTGCACGGCCTGGGCCACGGTGTCCATGTTCAGCGGACCGAAATGGTCGTCGATGAAGTCGAACACCGGCTGGTCGACATTCCTGATCGCGAAGTCGCGGCCGTAGAGCAGGTCCATGCGGTGGCGCGTCGCGGTCCAGGGCGTCTTGCGGAAGCTCGGGAAGGGCGGGTTCTCGATGTCGAACTCCTCGTCCGGGTAGGGCAGGCTGGCCAGCAGGCGGTCGATCAGCTGGTCCAGCAGACCCAACGGCGCGCTCTGCGGCCCGCCCGGCCGGAAGCTGTAGTCCTCCAGCGGCAGATAGGGTCGCAGCCACTGCATCAGGTAGGCGCGCAGCGTGTTGGTTGGCGAATAGATCATCTTCGGCGTGACCTGCGAGATCACCAGCCGGCGGATGCGCCGCTCCTTCATCAGCTTCTCGCGCAGCGGGAAGAAATGCTCGCAGCGCTGCGCCTGGGGCTGCAAGAGGGCCATGTGCAGCATCACCGAACCCATGCAATGCGCCAGCACGTCGACATTGGCGCGGCCGGTGGCGCGCAGCACATGGTCCACCGCCACCGGGATGTCGTTCAGCGCGCATTCCTCGAAGGTCCAGGGCAGCTTCGCGGTGGGCAGGCCGGCGCTGGTGCGCATGTCCAGCACCCAGATGTCGAAACCGGCGTCCCACAGCAGCTTGGCCGGTCCGGGCTGCACCGAATGATGGGCGAAAGTGGTGCCGCTGGCGCTGTAGCCATGGATCATCAAGAGCGGCTGGCCATGCGAGCGCTCGGCCGCGCGGTAGCGCGTCAGGCGCAGCATCACCGGCTCTTGGTCATCCGCGCGCGGCTTGCGGTCCACCGGCTCGCGCGAGGCGCCGGCATCGCCCCAGCGGCCCACCGCGATCTCGCGGATCTCGGGCGGCGGCAGGCCCGGCAGGCCTTCAGGCAGGCGCTTGATCTCGCGCGGCGGCGCGGCATCGGGCTTGCGGAAGGTCCAGATGTGTACGTCGATCAGCAGGCGCAGCAGATAGGCCACGAGCGAGCCCAGGTCGCGGATCGCGCTGGGCAGGTCCTGGGCCTGGGTGATGCGCAAGAGCGGCTGGCGCTGGCGCTCCAGATAGAACAGGTCCAGCTCCAGCTCGGGCCGGCCGCCGCCGTCGATGGCCTCGAAGGGCCCGTTCTCCAGACGCATGCGGCCGAGCTGCATCCAGGGGTTGCCGCGCCGCGTGTAGCTGATGCGCTTCAGGCCCCGGAGCTCGAGCCCCGCCAGGCCGCGGGTCCCGGGCGGCCCCGCGGCCATGCCGACGCGGATGTCGTATTCCATCAGCCGAATCTGCCCGCCATGCGTGGCCAGCGCCAGCGCATTGCGGGCGCGCGCCCTGACGGTCTGCCAGGCCGAGGGCGCGCCGGGCTTGGCGGCCTCTGTGCCGTTCAGGTAGGCGATGGCCGACTGCCAGCTGTCGCGCCAGCCGCGGTTCAGGAACCAGGCCTTCAGCGCGCGGCAGCGGCGCCGGCGCGGCGTGGAGGCCTCGCGATGGAACACAGCCAGCTCGGCGCGCTCGAGCGGCGCCACCCACAGCGCATCGGCATCGGCGCGCTCGGCATGCATCCACAGCTTGCCGGTGCCGCGCGCGCTGCCGGCCTTGACCACCATCCAGCGGCCCGGCGCGACCGGATCCGGCGCGGCCTCGAACAGGCGCAGCCGGCTCTCGGGCGCGCCGACCAGCCGGCGCTGCGGCCCGGCCTGCAGCAGCTGGCGCACCGGCAGCGGCCGGTAAACCAGGGTCAGTTCCAGATAGCGCGGCGCACCGTCCAGACTCACGAAACCGCCCAGGCGCTCGCGGACCTCGATCAGGGTCGGCAGCTGCGGCTCGGCCCTGCCGGGGTCGAGCTCGCGGTAGACCGGCCGCGGCCCGGGCTTGGGCAGGACCGCGTCGGGCGCGTCGCGCAGGCCCCAGTGGCGCTGCAGGGTGTCGAGCGCGCGCAGCGCCAGGGCCGTGATGGTCAGCGCCGGGTTGATGCCCAGGGCCGTGGGCAGGATGGAGCCGTCCAGCACCGCCAGGCCCGGATGCACGGCATTGCCGGCCAGGCCGATGAAGACCTGACCCCATTCGTCGACCACGCCATGCGCCGCATCGTCGGCCATCGCGCAGCCGCCCAGCGGATGCACGGTGATCATGGGCCCGCGCTGGTCGCCCAGCAGGAACTCCATGTCGGCCGGCAGCAGACGCCACAGCGGATTGGCCAGCAGCCGGGCGCCCTGCTGGTGCAGACGCGCCGCCAGCCATTCATGGCGGCGCTGCACCTCGGGGTCCTGGCGCGCCGAAGGCCAGTCGACCCACAGGCTGCCGGGCTCGGCCGGCTCCTCATCCTCGTCCGGCAGGCGCAGCCGGCCCTGCGCGCCGTCCAGGCCCATGATGGCCACCGGCAGCAGATGGGCGCCGCGCTGCGGGCGCACGCTCAGCGGGTCCTCGAACTCGACGCCGGCCGCATGCACGCTGTCGTCCGGCCGGGCCAGCGCGTCCAGCGACTCGGCCAGCGCAAAGCCCTCCTCCAGGGTCCAGCGCAGGCCGCCGGGAATGGCCAGGTCCTGGACGACGAAGCCGCCCTCGGCGCGCGCATCCAGCATCGCGGTGATCGTCGGCCCGGCCTGGCGCGCGGCCGGCGCCACCGCCTCGTCGGCCAGCGCGCGCAGCGGCTCGCGGGCGTCGAGGCCCAGCGCCAGCACATCGCCGTTGCCGCTGAACTGCCGGCCCAGCCGGTCGGACAGCTCCAGGCCCGCGGCCTTGGAGCGCATCAGGATCTCGCTGCTGCCCAGGGTGCCGGCGGCCAGCACGACGCGGCGCGCGCGCAGGCGCAACGGCCGGGTCGGCTCGCGCTCGTGCAGCAGCTCGTCGGTATAGCGCAGCAGCACGGACCAGCCCTCCGGCCCGGGCGCCGCGTCGCGCTCCAGCCGCAGCACCGTGGCGCCGGTGATCAGGCGCACGCCGCGCTGATGCGCCTGCAGCAGCAGATTGGTGTCCAGCGAGGCCTTGGCGCCATGGTTGCAGCCGGTCGCGCAGTCGCCGCAGGCGATGCAGCGCTTCAGGTCCAGGCCCGCCGGACTGACCGGCCGCTCGTCCAGCGCCACCGTGATCGGCACCGTGCGCGCCAGCGCCGGGTCGAGCTTGCGCAGGAACTCGGCGCGGCGCGGCGGGTACGGGTCCAGGCGCTCGATGGTGTTGGGCCGGCCCGCGGCGTCCAGGCTGCCCAGCGCGCGGCCGGCGCGCGCGTACCAGTCGCCCATCTGGCCGGGGTCGCGCCGCAGTCCGGCGGGCCAGGCACCGCCTGCGAAGACCTCGGGCCGGGCCGGCTCCATCACCCCGGCATTGATCAGCGAGCCGCCGCCCAGGCCGTTGGCCAGCGCGACGCACATGTCGGCGCCGACCCGGAAGTCGAACAGGGCCTCGCGATAGCCGCGCACCGCGCCCGAGCCCGGGGTGGCGAAGCGCACATGGCCCGGCAGATCCGCCATGCGCTCGGGAAAGGCGCCGGCCAGGTACTCGCGGCCGCGCTCCAGCACCGCGATGCGCAGCGCCTGCCCGTCCTCGCCGCGGCAGCGCGAGAAATGCTCCGCCGCCGCCGCGCCGCCATAGCCGCTGCCGACGATCAGGATGTCGAAATCCAGCCCGCCCGGCGCGGCCGCTCCTGCGAGCAGGCTCTCCAGCGGCTCTGACAGCCAGCGCGCGGCCTGTGCCGGGCGCCTGGACGCTGCGTCCTCTTCAGCCGACCGTTCCGGTTTCTCCCCGAACCGCATGTGTGACATTCCCTCGCTCCGCGATCGCTGCCCGGATGGCAGCCACCAGTTGTTCCGCCGATACCGGCTTGTGCAGCAAGGTCAGCCCGGCCGCATGGGCCTCGCGCAGGCGCTCGGGCGCCGTATCGCCGCTGATCAGCACGGCCGGCAGCCTGGGATGGGCCGAGCGCAGCGAACGGATCGCGGCCAGGCCATCGTCCGCGCCGCGCAGGCGCAGGTCGCTCAGCACGATGTCGGGCGTTTTCGTCAGGCCCTTGACCATGGCTTCGCGGGTACTGCCGGCCAGCAGCACCTCGCAGCCATAGCTCTCCAGCAGGGTCTGCATGGCCTGACGCACCGGCTCCTCGTCGTCGATCACCAGCACGCGCAGATTGGGCAGGCCCAGCCCCTCGCCGGCATCCAGCGTCGCGGGCGCATGGCGCGACTCGGTGGCCGCGATGCTGAGGCTGAAGCAAGACCCGACCCCGTATTGCGACTCCATCTCCAGATGCAGGTCCAGCAGGTCCACCAGGCGGCTGACGATCGACAGCCCCAGGCCCAGGCCCTTGGCGCGGTCGCGCTCGGGGTTGCCGATCTGGTAGAACTCCTCGAAGACGCGCGCCTTTTCCTCGTCGGCGATGCCGACCCCGGTGTCGCGCACCGCCACGCGCCAGAGCTCGCCCTGGCGCTGCGCGCTGATGTAGATGCCGCCGCTCTGGGTGTACTTGATCGCGTTGTCGATCAGATTGCGCACCACCCGCTCCAGCAGCACCGGATCGCTCTCCACCCAGGCCTGCGGCGGGCAGTCCAGGTGGATGCGCAGGCCCTTGCTGAGCGCCGCCGGCACGAATTCCTGCTGCAGCCGGGTCAACCAGCCCGACAGCGAGAAGGCCTCGTTGCCGACCTCCACCACCTGGGCATCGAGCTTGGAGATGTCCAGCAGCGCGTCCATCTGCGAGGCCAGCGAGCGCAGCGCCATGTTCATATTGCGGGCGATCTCGGCGCTGGGCTCGTCAAGGGGCCGCATCGTCAGCGCCGCGCCGAACAGGCTCAGCGTGTGCATGGGCTGGCGCAGGTCGTGGCTGGCCGAGGCGAAGAAGCGCGTCTTGGCGCGGATCGCCGATTCGGCCTGCTGCAGCGCCAGGCGCAGCTGCTGGTTGTTCTTCAGCTGCTGGGCACGGATATCGACCGACTCGACGAACACCCGCCAGGTGTCGCGCGCCAGGCTGGCCAGGATCCAGGCAAAGCCGGCGATCAGCCCGCCCAGCACCCAGTCCACCCAGCCGACCGGATGGACGCTGGCGCCGCCGCTGACCCAGGCCAGACCGTTGGCCAGCGAGACCGGGATCAGGAAGGCCAGGAACACGCGCGCATTGCCCGCCGTCGTAGCCACCGCGCCGGCGCACAGGCCCAGCAGCAGGATGGTCTGCACCATGCGCTGGTAGTCCGACAGATAGGGCGCGAAGCCCAGCGAGGCGCTGAACACCAGGCCGTTGAGCAGGCTCAGGCCCTCGGCCCAGCGCAGCCGGCGCGGCAACGGCTGCTCGTCCATGTCCGGCAGCCGCCCCAGCAGCCACCAGCGCAAGCCGAGCACCGCGAACACCAGGCTCACCCACACACCGGAGAACCAGGGCGAGACCCGGTCGCCGGCCATCACCGCGATCAATACGGCGGTCAGCCCGACCGGATAGGGCACGCGCCGGCCCTGCTTGGCCAGCAGTTGCAGCAGCGCCTCGTTGACGCCGACCTGTTCGGGCGCGATCTCAGCGGCCATCGCCGGCGCTCCCGATCGTGGCCGCGTGATTCGGCGCCGCGACCCGCTCCAGCAGGCGCTGCAGCGCCTCCAGGCTGGCCGCCGGGTCCATGTCGGCGGGCAGGAAGTCGTCGGCGCCGGCCGCCAGCGCCGCGCGCCGCAGCGCCGCATCGGGCAGGCCGCTCAGGGCCACCAGCAGCACGCGCGGAAAGCGCTGGCGCAGCAGGGCGAGGCCGGCCAGGCGATCCTCGCCCCGCACCGGCAGGTTCAGCAGCAGCAGATCGGGTGCCAGCGCGGCCTCGGCCTCGGCCGGCTGCGCCCGCTCCTCGCAGCAGGCCTCGGGCCGCAGCGCCCGCAGCAGCACGCGCAGGCCCTGCCGGAACATGGCTTGGTCGTCGACGATCAGAATCCGCATGCGCTGCGCCTCCTTGCCCTTGTTTTTATGGCTGCTTGCCTCGCGAAGCGCGCACCATAACACCGCCGCCGGCATCGGAACGCCGCTCATGGCGCCGGCAGCGGCAGCAGCACTTCCATGGCCGGCGCCGGCATGGCCGGGTGGAACAGCCAGCCCTGCGCGCTGCTCGCTCCCAGCCCCAGCAGGATGTGGCGCTGCGCCTCGGTCTCGACGCCCTCGGCCGTCAGCGCCAGGCCCAGGCTGCGCGCGAGCGTGACGATGGTCTGCACGATCGCCAGGCCGGGGCCGCCCGAGTCCAGCTCGGAGACGAAGCTGCGGTCGATCTTGAGCCGGTCCAGCGGCAGGGTCTTGAGCTGGCCCAGCGACGAGTAGCCGGTGCCGAAATCGTCCAGCGCAATCCGCACGCCCATGGCGCGCAGCTCGTCCAGCATCGGCCGCAGCGCCTGGGCGTTGCCGAACAGGCTTTCGGTCACCTCGATCTCCAGGCATTGCGGCGCCAGCCCATGGCGCGCCAGCGCCGTGCGCACCCGCCCGGGGATGTCATCCTGCTCGAACTGGCGCATCGAGACATTGACCGCGAGATGGAAGGCCGGGCATTGCCGGGTCCAGGCGGCCGCCTGTGCGCAGGCCTGGTCCAGCACCCAGGCACCGATCGGCACGATCAGGCCCAGCGCCTCGGCCACCGGAATGAAGCGCGCCGGCGAGACCCGGCCCAGCTGCGGATGCTGCCAGCGCAGCAGGGCCTCGGCGCCCAGCACGGCGCCGCTCTCCATGTCCACCACCGGCTGCCATTGCAGGCTCAGTTGGCGCCGCCGCAAGGCCTGGCGCAGCGCCTGCTCGATGCGCAGCTGCTCGCCGGCGAGCTCCGATTGCGCCAGCTCGTAGACCGCGCAGCGGTTGCGGCCACGCGCCTTGGCCACATACATCGCCGCGTCGGCCGCCTTCAGCAGCTGCTCGGGATCGTTGACATGCTCCGGGTACAGGGCCAGGCCGATGCTGGCCGTCACCAGCACCTGCTGGCCGGCCAGTTGCACCGGCGCGGCCAGCGCGTCCAGCAGCTTGCCGGCCAGGCGCTGCACGTCGAGCACCTGGCCCGGCTCGCGCAGCAGCACGACGAACTCGTCGCCGCCCAGGCGCACGGCCAGGTCCTCGCGGCGCAGCTGGGCGCGCAGGCGCCGCGCCAGCACCTTCAGCAGCTCGTCGCCGCGGTCGTGGCCCAGGGTGTCGTTGATGGTCTTGAAGCCGTCCAGATCGAGAAACAGCAGGGCCAGGCGTTCGCCGCTCTGCGCATGCAGGCGCTCCTGAAGCTGCAGGCGGTTGCCCAGACCGGTCAGCGCATCGTGCAGGGCCAGGTGCTGCAGCCTGAACTGGGTGTCGCGGACCTCGCTGATGTCCGAGAAGCTCAGCACATGGTGGCTGGCGCGGCCCTCGGCGTCGAGCACCACGCACAGATGCTCCAGCGCCGGAAAGGTGCGGCCGTCGCGGCGCCGGCAGGTCACCTCGCCCTGGCGCCGGCCGTCCTGCAGCGGGCGCTGCTGCCGGTCGCCCTGGCGCCGTGCATACAGGAAGCTCAAGGGGCGTCGGCCCCGCACCTCGGACTCGCTCCAGCCGGTGAGCTGGGTGAAGGCCGGGTTGGCGCTCAGCACGCGCTCGTTGGCATCGAGGAAGAGGATGGCCTCGTCGGTGGCGTTGAACACCACCAGCGCCTGGCGCAGCCGTGCCTCGCCCTCCATCTTGTCGGTGATGTCGCGCACCATGCCCATCACCAGGCCCTCGCGCTCGAAGCGCCGCGCATGGATCTCCAACCAGCGCGGCACAGCGTCGCCGGCCTGCCAACGGCAGTTCATGTCCACCGGCCGACCATGCTCGATCAGCTCCTGCAGCGCCCGCACCGCCGCCGGCTCCAGGCGCCGCTGCAGCTCGTCCAGGCTGAGCGTCTGGCCCAGTGGCGCCAGCTCGCCGCCCAGGCCGTGACCGCTCCAGCGCAGAGGGCGCCCCGCCTTCTCGTCCAGCTCCAGCACGGCCAGCCGCGCCGCCTCCAGCGCCAACAGCAGGCGGCGCTCGGCCTGCTCGGTCTTGAGTTCCTCGTGGCGGCGCGCCACCGCCATGCGCACGGTGGCATTGAGCTCGCGCAGCTCGAAGGGCTTGAGCAGGTAGCCGTAGGGTGCGGCCGCGGCGGCGCGCTGCAGGATCTCGGGCTCGCCGTAGGCGGTCAGGAAGATCACCGGCACGGACAGGCGTTCGCGGATCTGGCGCGCCGCGCTGATGCCGTCGCTGCCCTGGTCCAGATGAATGTCCATCAGCACCAGGTCGGGCATCTCGCGCTCGGCCAGGCGCACCGCATCGGGTTCGTTGGCGGCGATACCCACCACCAGGAAGCCCAGCTGCTCCAGCCCGCTGCGCAGGTCCAGCGCGACGATACGCTCGTCCTCGACGATCTGCACCCGCAACGGCCGTTCGGCGCATTCAAGCATGTAGGGTCTCCGGCTCCAGATGCAGCAGCAGCCGCGTGCCGCGGGCGGGCCGCGCCAACTCCAGGCGGGCGCGGCATTGCTCGGCCAGCAGCGGCAGCAGCTGCAGCCCCAGGCCGCGTCCCTGGCCCGGCTCCAGCCCGGCGGGCAGGCCGACGCCGTCGTCGGCCACCTCGATCACGCCCCGGTCCGGCCACAGCCGCACCAGGATCTGACCCGCGCGCCCGCCGGGGAAGGCATGCTTGACGGCATTGGTCACCAGCTCGGTGACCAGCAGGCCGCAGGGCACGGCGCGCTGCAGGTCGAGCCGGCAGCCCTCCTCGGGCGCATCGATATGCAGTTCGACGGCGGCCATGCTGCCCAGATAGGTCTCGCGCAACAGCACGCCCAGCCGCTGCAGGAAGGGCCCCAGTTCCAGACCGCTGAAGTCGCGCCGCTCGAACAGCAGCTGGTGCATCAGCGCCATCGAACGCACCCGGCTCTGGCTGTCGCGCAGCGCCGTCTGCACAGCGGGCACGGCATTGCGCGACTGCAGGTTCAGCAGGCTGGAGATCACCTGCAGATTGTTCTTGACGCGATGGTGGACCTCGTTGAGGAGCACCGTCTTCTCGACCAGCGCGCGCTCGATCTGGTTCTGCGCGGCACGGCGCTCCGAGACATCGCTGATGGTGGCCAGCACCTGCTGGGTGGCACTGCCGGGCAGCGGATTCAGGCCGATCTCCACCGCGAACTCGCTGCCATCGCGGCGCAGCGCATAGAGCTCCTGGCGCTTGGCCATGTAGCGCAGCGCCGGCTCGCGCATGAACTGCCGCACATGGGCGCCATGCCCGCCGCGCTGGCGCTCGGGCACCAGCTGGTGCACCGGCATGCCGGCCAGCTGGATGCGTGTGTAGCCGAACATCCGCGCCATGCTCTCGTTGGCCAGCAGGATGCGGCCCTCGGCGTCGATCAGGCCCATGCCCACGGTCGCGCCCTCGAAAACGCGGCGGAAGCGCTCCTCGCTGGCCAGCAGGGCCTGCTCGCTGGCGCGGCGCGCGCTGATGTCGATGCCCGAGGGGATCAGGTGGGTGATGCGGCCCTGCTCGTCGCGCAGCGGCGCCAGCATGAAGTCCACCGCCATGCGGCTGTCGCCCATCATGCGGGCGACCACGTCGCGGCGCACCGTCTCGCCGGCGGCGGCACGCTGCACCGCCTCGCGCAGCCAGAACTGCTCCTCCGGGTCATGGCTCCACCAGTAGGTCTCCCATAGCGGCAGACCGCGCACCTGCTCCAGCGAGACGCCGCCCGCCTCCAGCGGCGCGCGATTGGCCTCCAGCAGGATGCCGTCGGGGCTGAGCACGCCGACAAAGACGAACAGGCTGTCCAGCACGCGGCGCAGCTGCTGCTCGCCGCGCATCTGGGCCTGGCGGGCGAGGCGCTCACGCGTGCGGTTCAGCGCCTGCACCAGCACGCCGGCGGGGCGCCCGTCGGCGCCCGGAATCGGCAGATAGCTGGCCTCCCATTCGGAGGGTTCGCCGGGCAGGCTGGGCACCTCGGCCTCGATGCGGAAGTTGTGCATGGCGCGACCCTGCTCCAGCACCTCGTGCAGCAGGGGCAGCAGGGCATCTGCGGCCGCCGGCAGCACCTCGGCCACGCTGCGCCCCAGATGGTCCGCCACGCTGACGCCGTTGGCCTCGGCCAGGACGCGGTTGATGTGGCGGTAGCGCAGTTGCCGGTCCAGCACCGCCAGCCCCACCGGCATGTCGCTGGCCAACAGCACATTCAACGCGGCGCTGTCCAGCGCCTCGGCGGACCTGTCCTGCAACATGACGCCTCCCTTGGCGTGCACCAGACCCGCCTCCTGCAGCGGACGGGTTTCCGGGCTGCGTCCCTTATATCAAGCATGGGCGCAAATTGCACCCCTGGCACCCCCCTGAAATGACTATGCCGACCCGACAAGCCCCTTGCGGGACTTGCCGGGCCGGCACAGCACTCCTCCCCTTGACCGCCACACCGAGGTCCAGGCGGTGCAGCGATCAGCAGGCAGTATCCGGGCGCTCCCGCGGCGCAACCATCCCCCTCAAGTGGGAAGGCCGGCGCCGTCGCTGCTCAGGCGATCGCCACGCGTCGCGCCCGGTGTGCGTACAGGATCTCGTCGCGCAGCAGCGCCAGGTAATAGGCCAGCGGCGGGGTGCGCTTGGCCGGGATCTTGGCCAGATCGTCCCAGCGCCGCAGCTGCAGCGCGGCGGCGGCATGCGGGCGCGCCATGAAGACCAGCTGCTCCTCGGGCCGCATGCGACCGCCCTGCCGCGCCAGGCTGCGTTGCGAGGCCGGCGACAGCGCGGCCGCATAGCGCGGATCGGTGGCGACCAGGTAGCGCTTGGCCTGCACATGCAGGCGGATCGGCTCCAGCACGTCGGGCCCGAAGCCGCCGGCCAGCAGCGGCAATGCACGCAGCTCGTGCTGGTCGTCACGCAACGCTTCCTGCGGACCGCCATCCATCAGCTGGCCCAGGTCGTGCAGCAGCGCCGCCGCCACCAGGCTGCTGTCCGCATGGGCCCATTCGGCCAACTGCGCACATTGCAGCGCATGCGCCAGGGCGCTGACACCCTCCTCCCCGTAGTGGCAGGCGCCACGGCGGGCAAACAGGGCTTCGATCTTGGCCACCAGGTCCATGCGTTCCTCCTTGGACTGAACCGGGCCCGATCTTGGGCAGCCGGGATGACCGCGGCGTGACGGGCCCGGCCGAACCGTGGGCATTCAAATTCCGTGAACAATAGACTCAAGAGGCATGAACCGCCCTCTCCTTGCGGACATGCACACTACGACACATTGCCAGACATTGACCACCATGCAGGCCACGACTCCCGCCACCCGCTATGACACCGTCACCATCGCCTTCCACTGGCTGCTGGCGCTGGCCATCATCGGCGCCTTCGGCGTCGGCCTGTACATGGTGGACCTGCCCTTCTCGATCGGCCGGCTCAAGCTCTACAACTGGCACAAATGGGCCGGCGTGACGATCCTGGCCCTGTCGGCGGTGCGCCTGCTGTGGCGCCTGGCCCACCGCCCGCCGGCCGCGCTGCCGGCCCCGGCCTGGCAGCGACGCGCCTCGCAAGGGGTGCACGGCCTGCTCTATGTCTTCTTCTTTGCCGTGCCCCTGGCCGGCTGGGCCTACAGCTCGGCGGCCGGTTTTCCGATCGTCTGGTTCGGCATGCTGTCGCTGCCCGACTTCGTGTCCCCCGACAAGGCGCTGGCCGAAACCCTGAAGGCGGCCCACAAATGGTTCGCCTATGGGCTGGGCGCGCTGGTCCTGGTCCATGTGGCGGCGGCGCTGAAGCACCATTTCATCGATCGCGACGGCCTGCTGGCACGCATGCTGCCCGGCCGCTCCTGAATCCCTCTTCTCATCCATCACCCGAGGATTGACCGTCATGCGCCGTTTCATCGCCACCGCCCTGCTGTTCGCCGCCGGCCTGCAAGCCTCCGCGGTCCAGGCCCAGGTTCAGCTGCAGCCGGCCCAGAGCGAACTGAGCTTCACCAGCCGCCAGATGGGCGTGCCGGTGGATGGCCACTTCAAGCGCTTCGACGCGCAGCTGGCCTTCGATCCCAAGAAGCCCGAGACCGGCAAGGTCGGCTTCACGATCGACCTGACCAGCGTCAGCCTGGGTGCGCCCGAGCTGGAGACCGAGCTGGCCAAGGCCCCCTGGTTCGACAGCAAGAAGCTGCCCCAGGCCCAGTTCCAGAGCACGGCCGTCAAGGCCGTCGGCCCCGGCCGCTTTGACGTGGCTGGCAAGCTGACCCTCAAGGGCCAGACCCGCGACATCAGCGTGCCGATCACCCTGGCCCAGGCCGGCGGCCTGTCCACCGCAAGCGGTGGCTTCGTGCTCAAGCGCCTGGAATTCAAGATCGGCGATGGCGAATGGGCCGACACCTCGATGGTGGCCAACGACGTGCAAGTGAAGTTCAAGCTGGTGTTCAAGGGCATCGCCCCGCTCTGACCCCTCTCTCCCCCAACCCTCTCCACAAGGAAAACCCATGAAGAAAGCCCTGATCGCAGCCGCCGTGCTGGCCCTGAGCTCGCTGGCCCAGGCCGAGACCGTCAGCTACGCCATCGACCCCACCCACACCTTCGTGACCTACGAGATCGGCCACTTCGGCACCTCGACCAACCGCGGCCGCTTCGACAAGAAGGAAGGCACCGTGGCGCTGGACAAGTCCGCCAAGACCGGCAAGGTCGAGATCAGCTTCGAGATCGGCTCGGTCAACACCGGCGTGGCCCCGATGAACAAGCATCTGCTGAGCGACGATTTCTTCGCGGCCGAGAAGTTCCCGACCGCCAAGTTCGTCGGCAACAAGTTCGTCTTCAACGGCGACAAGGTCAGCGAAGTCAGCGGCCAGCTGACCCTGAAGGACAAGACCCAGCCGGTCACCCTGAAGGCCAGCAACTTCAACTGCTATGAGAGCCCGGTGCTCAAGCGCGAGGTCTGCGGCGGCGATTTCGAGACCACCATCGACCGCACCCAATGGGGCATCGATTACGGCCTGGCCTGGGGCTTCCCCAAGAACGTCAAGCTGGTGATCCAGGTCGAGGCCGTGCGCCAGTAAGCCGGACCGCTACACATCCTCACAAAGCGAGCGCCCCACCTACATCTTGGGAGGCTCAATAATGGGTAGACACCCTATGATGCACTGCAGCATTGGGAGGTCTTCCATGTTTCAACAACGCAGCGTTCAGTTCGCAGTCGCAATCCTGCTTCTGGTGATTCTGGTGGTGCAGGCGCTGGACTGAATCCTCGGTTCCAGCCACCGGCACCTCGCCGACTTGACGCCCCGGGGCTCGCCCCCCGGGGCGTTTCTCTTTGATCGGCGCCCCCGACCATCGCCGGCCGCTGCAGCCTGTCCCCCGCCCCAGGCAGCGTATCGCGCGGCCGTGGCGCCGCTGCGGGGCTTGCGTACAGTCCGGACCATTCAAAGGTCCCCTCGATGAACGCCGCCGCCCCTGCTCCCACCCTCTACGCCCGCTGGCAGACCCTCAGCGCCACCCTGATCCGGTACTTCCGCACCTATGCCAACTGGCTGGTCGGCATCACCTGGAAGCGCTTCGCGATGCTGTCGCTGCTGCTGCTGGTGGGCGCCAATGTGCTGGAAAGCCTGCCCCCGTTCACCTGGCGCCTGACCGAGCATGTGGAGGAGGTCGCGCCGCGCAAGCCGCGCGCCAGGCCCGCCAAGCCGGTCAAGCCGGCCAAGCCTGCGGAACCGGCCAAGCCGGCCTCCGGCGAGGGGATCCGCTACGAGGTGACGATCGACGAGCGCGGCGTGCGCGTGATCCCGCGCGAGATCGGCAAGGCGGCCTCGGCCGCATCCGCCGCCGAGGCCAGGGTGGACGGCCGCCTGCCCTCGATCGAGATCCGCCTGCCCGATTCGGTCAAGCCCGAGGAGGTGCGCGAGGCCATCGCCGAGGCCAAGCGGACGCTCGAGCAGGCCGCCCGCGACGCCCAGCAGGCCGTGGCGGATGCCGAACAGGCCAAGCACGACGCCGAGCAGGCCCTGCGCGACGCCCACGACAGCGAGGACGACGAACCCCGGGTGCGGGTGCGCGTGGTGCGCCTGGGCGATTTCCTGATCGACCTGGCGGTGTTCATCGTGATCGCCTCGGCCATCATCAAGATCACCTACAAGGGCCGCATCCAGGCCGAGGTCAAGGCCGCCCAGGCGACCGAGACGGCCGAGGCCGAATCGCTGAAGCGCCAGGTGGTGGAGGCGCGGATGGCCGCGATGCAGGCCCAGGTGGAGCCGCATTTCCTGTTCAACACCCTGGCCTCGATCGACCACCTGATCGAGACCGACCCGCCGCGCGCATCGACCATGCAGAAGAACCTGATCGCGTTGCTGCGCGCCTCGATGCCGACGATGCGCGAGGCCAATGCCAACGGCGGGCGCGACCTGGGCCGCGAACTGGCCGTGATCCGCCCCTATCTGGAGATCCTGAAGGTGCGCATGGAGGAGCGGCTGCAGACCGAGATCCTGGTGCCGGACGGCCTGCTGTCGGCCGAGTTCCCGCAAATGATGATCCAGGGCCTGGTGGAGAACGCGATCAAGCATGGCCTGGAGCCCAAGGCCGAGGGCGGCCGGCTGAGCGTCAAGGCCGAGATCGTGCACGGCAAGCTGGCCGTCACGGTGGCCGACACCGGCCTGGGCTTCGGCCGCGCCGCCACCGCCGGCACCGGCGTGGGCCTGGCCAATATCCGCGAACGCCTGATGCTGCTGTATGGAGCCAAGGCCGGCGTCACCGTCAGCGAGAACCAGCCCTCGGGCACGGTCGTCACGATCACCGTGCCCTACCGCAGCCGCAACGAGGAGCAAGGAGTCGCCGCATGAAGACGAAGCGCTTTTTCCAATGGATCCTGGCTTTCGGCCTGCTGCTGGCGGCGCTGGCGGTGGCCGGCGGCTGCGCGGTCTGGCAGGAGCTGGCCTCCCACCCCGAGCTCAGCGTCAGCATCAACGGCGAAGACCTGGCGCTGCACGAGCTGCATGCCGCGCATTGGGGCGGCCTGATGTTCGGCGGCCTGCTGGTCACGCTGGTGCTGCTGGTCGTGCTGCCGCTGGCCCTGGTGCTGGGGCTCGGCCTGCCGCTGCTGATCGTCGCCGCCGTGCTGGGCCTGGCCCTGCTGGCCCTGCTGAGCCTGGGCGGGCTGCTGCTGTCGCCGCTGCTGCTGCTCGGCCTCGTGCTGTGGCTGCTGCTGCGCGGCCGCAAGCCTCGGGACAAACCCCAGGCCGCCCCGGCCGCCCGGCCCTGAACGCGCGGCTAGCATTGCGCCCATGAGCGACACGACGAACACCCCCCGCATCCGGGCCGTGCTGGCCGACGACGAACGCCTGATGCGCGAGCAGCTGCGCAGCCGCCTGACCGAGGTCTGGCCCGAGCTGGACATCGTGGCCGAGGCCAAGAACGGTCTGGAAGCCGTCGAGCTGGTGCGCGAGCACAAGCCGGACCTGGTGTTCCTGGACATCCGCATGCCGGGGCTGACCGGCGTCGACGCGGCGCGCCAGATCGCGCAGTTGCCCGGCGACAGCGATGACGATGAATGGCTGGTGCCCGAGATCGTCTTCATCACGGCCTACGACCAGTACGCGGTCGAGGCCTTCGAGCAGGGCGTGGCCGACTATGTGCTGAAGCCGGCCGAGCGCGAACGCCTGCAGGTGACCGTGCAGCGCATCAAGAAGCGGCTGGCCCAGCGTCATCAGGAGGGCGACGAGGCGGCGGCCGACACCCGGAGCGCCGCGCCGCTGCAGCAGTTGCTGCACAAGCTCTCGGCCCAGCTGAACCCGGGCGGCAAGCCCGCCTACCTGCAATGGATCCAGGCCACCGTGGGCCAGGCGATCCAGATGATCCCGGTGGACGATGTGCTGTTCTTCATCAGCGACGAGAAGTACACGCGGGTGCAGACCGCCACCTTGGAGGCCCTGATCCGCAAGCCGATCAAGGAGCTGGTGGACGAGTTGGACCCGGCGATCTTCTGGCAGATCCACCGCTCGACCCTGGTCAACGTCAAGGCCATCGCCGGCGTCACCCGCGACTTCCGCGGCCGCCAGCTGGTGGGCGTCAAGGGCAACAACGAGAAGCTGGAAGTCAGCCGCAGCTACACGCATTTGTTCAAGGGGATGTGAGGGGCGTGCGGTGAGCTCTGACAGGTAGTCCGGACCACATGCCGTCGGCATAGGCATGTGAGGCAATGGCGCAGCAGCGCTTGACATCAAGTTAACTTGAGCTTTTACCGTGGAGGCCCGATCGCCACCACGAAGAAGCCAAGATGATGATGATGACAAAAGCCGACGACTCCGGCGCGGCCGCGCTGGCCACGCTGCACGAACTGCTGGATGAAGGGCTCAGTCTGGGCCCCGAATACGAGGATCAGCTCAGCTCGCACCTGCCAATGGCCCTGGATGCCTTGCAGGACCTGGGTGCCGACAGCGCGCGGCTGCACGAGTTCCGCCGGCGTTATGGCGCGCGCCTCGCCCCCCTGCCCGCGGTCCCGGACGCCTTCGCATCGCAACGCCCGGCGAGCTTCGGCCGCATCGAGGACTATCCGCAATGGCTCGCCCACTACCGTGCAGCGCTGCGCGGGCGGCCGGACCGCGATGCGCTGCTGCGTCGGGAGTTGCCCGCGCTGCTGCGTGGCGCCGGTGGCGCAGCCTTCCACGGCCTGATTCGCGCGGGCCATGCGCTGCGCCATGGCCATAAAGGCGAACTGGCCGCCGCGCTGGCCTATTGGGCCAGCCGCCATATGCCGCTGGCATGCGGCGAACCCGCCCGCGCCTCGTCGCCTCTTCCACCTCCGCTGCGCCTGCCCGACTGGCTCGCGGCGTTGAGTGCCTTGCCCGACCAGGAGCTCATGCCACAGCGCCGCCTGATCTCCCAGCGCATGACCGATTGGAGCCGGCGCGAGGACTGGCGCGCCCTCGCCGGTCGCCTGCCCGCCGGCGAACTGCCCGCCCTGGCCCGTTGCGCGGCCGCGCTCTATGCCCACACGGCCGATTTCACCGTGCTGCACCTGGTCACGGCCAGTGCGGCGCTGCATCAGCTATTGCCCTGGCTGAATGCGCAAGACCTGGCCCCTTTCACGGCGGCCACGGCCGCGGCGCTGTTGTCCAGCACCGCCGCGGCCCGCCGCGCCATAACCGACCCGCTGCCGGTGTCCGCGCCACGGCATGATTGGGCCCAACTCGCCAGCGCGGCGATCGCACAGCATGACGACCACGCAATCAAGCTGGTGGCCGCCTGTCGCGCGCTGGACCGGATGGATCCCGCGCCGGTGTGGCGCGCCGCGGCGGCAAGGGCGCTGAAGGGGCGGGTCTAGAAGAGCGTTGCGCGCATCAACCCTCGCGTGACGCCTGCGGCGTCGCCTTCGGCGCCAGCCAGCTCGCGATGCACCACTGCGCCGCCCAGTAGGTCACGAGCACCCACAGCGACGCCAGCGGCAGCGGCCCGGCGAACTTGTTGGTGGCCAGCAGCGCATCCGACACGACGAACAGCAGACCGCCCAGCGCCAGCCCCCATGCGCCGCGGCGGCGCCCCAGCACCGCGGCCTGCGCGCCCATCGCGGCCAGGCACAGCACATAGGCGACCACCGGCGGGCGCAGGTCCGCCGGCACGCCGGGCCAGAGCCGGGCGAGGATGAAGCCGGCCAGCAGCGCGTAGAACAGGAAGCTCCAGGGCCAGGGCGTGAAGAAACGCTCGACGCGAGTAAAAGCCCAGAGATAGCAGAGATGCGCCAACAGGAAGGACAGCAGGCCGGCGATGAAAAAGCCCTGCTGCGGCCACATCAGCGCCACGTCGCCGGCCAGCGAGAACGCGAGGCCCGTCAGCACCCAGCGGCGCGGTCGCGGCATGGCCCGGCCGCGCGGCCAGGCATGGGCGATCACGAGCAGCGTCGTCAGCGGCTTGAAGAGATAGACCAGCCAGGGCTGGGCGCTCAGGCCGCCGAGGATGGCCAGGCCGGCGCTGAGCAGGGTCAGCGCGGCGAGCAGGGGGGTGGAGAAACGCATGGTGGCGCATCTTGGCAGAGGCGCGCCACGCCGGTCCTAGTGGCTTGCCCTCAGCCCATCAGGCCGTCGGCCTTGAACATCGCCTTGATGCCGCGCACCGCCTGGCGGATGCGCGATTCGTTCTCGATCAGCGCAAAGCGCACATGGCCGTCGCCATGGTCGCCGAAGCCGATGCCCGGCGAGACGCAGACCTTGGCCTTCTCCAGCAGCTGGCGCGCGAATTCCAGCGAGCCGAGTTCGCGGTAGGGCTCGGGAATGCGGGCCCAGATATACATGCTGGCCTTCGGGCAGTCGACCGCCCAGCCGGCCTCGGTCAGGCCCTTGTGGAGCACATCGCGGCGGCGCTGGTAGCTGGCGGCGATCTCCTGCACGCATTGCTGCTCGCCCTCCAGCGCGGCGATCGCCGCGACCTGCAGCGGCGTGAAGGTGCCGTAGTCGTGATAGCTCTTGATGCGCGCCAGCGCGGCGACCAGGTCGGGGTTGCCGACCATGAAGCCGACGCGCCAGCCGGCCATGTTGTAGCTCTTGCTCAAGGTGAAGAACTCGACCGCCACGTCCTTCGCGCCGGGCACTTGCATGATGGACGGCGCCTGGTAGCCGTCGAACACGATGTCGGCATAGGCCAGGTCGTGCACCACCAGGATGTCGTGCTTCTTGGCCAGCGCGACGACTCTCTCGAAGAAGGCCAGGTCCACGCATTGCGCGGTCGGGTTCGACGGGAAGCCGAACACCATCATCTTGGGTTTCGGATAGCTGCCGCGGATGGTCTTCTCCAGCTCGGCGAAGAAGTCCACCTCGCTGGACACCGGGATGGCGCGTATGTCTGCGCCGGCGATCACCGCGCCGTAGATATGGATCGGGTAGCTGGGGTCGGGCACCAGCACCGTGTCGCCGCGGTCCAGGGTCGCGAGCATCAGGTGCGCCAGGCCCTCCTTGGAGCCGATCGTCACGATGGCCTCGCTGTCGGGGTCGATCGCGACGCCGTAGCGGCGCTGGTACCAATGCGAGATCGCGCGGCGCAGGCGCGGGATGCCCTTGCTGGCCGAATAGCCATGGGTGTCGGGCCGCTGCGCGACCTCGGTGAGCTTGGCGACGATGTGCGGCGGCGTGGCCCCGTCGGGGTTGCCCATGCTCATATCGATGATGTCCTCCCCGCGCCGGCGGGCGGCCAGCTTGAGCTCGGCCGTGATGTTGAAGACGTAGGGAGGCAGGCGATCGATGCGCGCGAAGCGGCGCTTGCTGCCGGAGGAGGCAGAAGTCATGTTTGGTTTTCTCACGTAAGCGCCCGGAACCGTCCGAGCGACGTGGCCGGCAATGGCGCCGGACCGGGGACGATGCTAACCGAAGACTCATTGCCGCGGAACAACGGCCGGGTCGCTGCCCATAAGGGTCGGGTCTTGCCGTGCATGCGCAGCCCGCCGGACTGTGGCCGGCCCGAGGGTCTTCCCATCCCCTCGGATACGGGGCGAGCCTGCGGCGAACTGCCGCCCAAGCCCTAGACTGCGCCTCGCGATGACTTGAGCGGGTGTCCTGCCGTCAGCATTGCCCGGTTTAATCAAAGAAAAGGTTCACGATGCTCTCGAAGAATACTTTCCGCTCCCTGCTGGCTTCTGCCCTGATGCTGGTGTCAGGTCTTGCCTGCGCCGGCGTGGTGAGCGTGTCCCATCTGTGGGACGGCAGCGAAGCCAGCGGTGCCACCCGCCTGTTCCGCGACGGCATCGCCAGCGTGGCCGGCAGCCAGAAGAGTTTCCCCGGCACCTTTGGCAACAACCCGACCTACTTCAAGGTCTGGCAGTTCGATGTGGCCGCGGGTTCGGTGTTCTCGCTGAGCTCGGTCAGCGGTGCGGCGGACGGCTTCTTCTCGGCCTATGACGGCGCCTTCGATCCGGCGAACCTGGCCGCCCATTACCTCGGCGATGCGGGGTCCTCGGGCCTGGTCTCGTTCAGCATCGACGCACCGACCAGCGGCCATGTCTGGCTGGTCGGCAGCAGCCTGGGCGGCAATGCCGCGCTGGGCCTGACCCTGGCAGCCGATGTGAGCTTCACGCCCGCCAACGGCGTGCCCGAGCCCTCGGCGCTGGCCCTGATCGGCGCCGCCGGCCTTGGCTTGCTGGTGACCGCCAGGCGCCGCCGCCGCGGCGCCTGAACTTCGACGGGCACGCCCGCAGATCGGGAAGGCCGGAACCCCGGGGTTTCGGCCTTTTGCTTTGTCAGGCCGCCGTATCGGGCACGGCCGGTGCTTGATGGCGCGCCGGAATCAATCGCCCTGCTTCTGCGCCGCCGTCGTCGCCGCGCCCTTGGCCGCCAGTGCCTCGCGCAGCTTCTTGAGCCGCTCGCGCGGGTCTTCCTTGCTGCCGCCCTCGTCGAGCTTCATCTCGGCGATGAAGCGGCTCGGGATGCCCATCACCATCTCGCGCGACTTCTTGCGCCGGCGCAGGGTCGAGACCGCCAAAGTCTTGCGCGCCCGCGTGATGCCCACGTACATCAGGCGCCGCTCCTCCTCCAGGCGCTGCGGCGTCATCTCCTCGTCGTCCGCCTTGAAGGGCAAGAGTCCCTCGTTGACGCCGGCCAGGAAGACATGCGGCCATTCCAGGCCCTTGCTGGCATGCAGGGTCGTCAGCACCACCTGGTCCTGCTCGTCGCCGCGCTCGGCCAGCGACAGGATCACGCTGATGGTCTGGGCCACGTCGAGCACCGACTTCTTAGGCTCCTCGAAGGTGCCGCCGCCGTCCTGCGTGATCTCGCCGCCGCAGCGCTTGGCCATCCAGTCGATGAAGTCCAGCACATTGCCCCAGCGCGCCACCGCGACCTTCTCGTTCTCCTCGTTGTCCAGCAGATGCTGCTCGTAGCCGATGTCGGCCAGCCATTCCATCAGCAGCGCCCTGGCCTCCTCGGCCCCCACCGCATGGCGGGCGCGGTACTCGAGGTCGTTCAGGTAGCGGCCGAATTCGTGCAGCGAGCCGATCGCCTTGGCGGAGAGCGCCGTGCCCAGGCTCTCGGCAAACAGGGCCTCGAACATGCTGGTCTTCCAGCGCCCGGCGAACTGGCTTAAAGCGCCCAGGGTCTGGTGGCCGATGCCCCGCTTGGGCGTCGTGATCGCGCGCAGGAAGGCGGGGTCGTCGTCCTGATTGACCAGCAGGCGCAGCCAGGAACACAGGTCCTTGATCTCGGCGCGATCGAAGAAGCTCTGGCCGCCCGACACCTTGTAGGGGATCTGGGCGCGACGCAGCGCCTGCTCGAAGATGCGGGCCTGGTGGTTGGCGCGATAGAGGATCGCGAAATCGCTGAAGTTCACCGCGGCCACGCCGTCCCCGCCGCCGCCGACGGTGCCGCCGTTGGCGCGGATCGCCTGGATGCGCGCCACCGCGCGCTCGGCCTCATGCTCCTCGCCGTCGGACTCGATCAGGCTGATCGGCTCGCCGTCGCCGAACTCGCTCCAGAGCTTCTTCGGAAAGATCTTCGGGTTGGAGCCGATCACATTGTTGGCCGCGCGCAGAATGGCGCCGGTGGAGCGGTAGTTCTGCTCCAGCGGGATCACCTTCAGGTTCGGATAGTCGACCGGCAGGCGCTTCAGGTTCTCGATCGTCGCGCCGCGCCAGCCGTAGATGCTCTGGTCGTCGTCGCCCACCGCGGTGAACATGCCGCGCTCGCCGACCAGCGTCTTCAGCAGCTCGTACTGCACCGCATTGGTGTCCTGGTACTCGTCGACCAGCACATAGCGCAGGGTGTCCTGCCATTTGCCGCGCGCCTCGGCGTCATCGCTCAGCAGGCGCAGCGGCAGCGAGATCAGGTCGTCGAAGTCCACCGCCTGGTAGGCGGCCAGGCGCTCCTGATAGCGCTCCATCACGATCGCGGCGGCGCGCTCGTCGTCGTCCCGGGCGATCGCCAGGGCCTGCCTGGCCGTCAGGTTCTGGTTCTTCCACAGCGAGATCGTCCATTGCCAGCGCTGCGCCTGCTTGGCGTCGACCGTGCCGCCGGCGTCGCGCAGCACCGAGAGCACGTCGTCGCTGTCGAGGATCGAGAACTGCTCCTTCAGCCCCACGCGCGTGCCCTCGCTGCGCAGGATGCGCACGCCCAGGCTGTGGAAGGTGGCGATCACCAGGTCCTTGGCGGCGCGCGGGCCGATCAGGCTCTTGGCGCGCTCGCGCATCTCCTGGGCCGCCTTGTTCGTGAAGGTGATGGCCGCGATGTTCTTGGCCTGGTAGCCGGACTGCAGCAGGCGGGCCAGCTTCTGCGTGATCACGCTGGTCTTGCCCGAACCGGCGCCGGCGATCACCAGGCAGGGGCCGTGCAGGTGATGGACGGCCTCCATCTGGGCGGGGTTCAGGGAATGGGACGCGTTGGCCATGGGGATTCGAGCGGCAAGGCCGCGCATGATAGCCAAGCCGCCCGCGGCGGCATGTGCTAGGAAAAGCTCAGGCCTTGGGCTTGGGCAGCGCCCGCAGCCCCAGGCCCAGGGCCAGCACCACGAAGAACAGGAAGCCGATGCGCGGCGCGTCGATCAGGCTGTCGAACAGCCCCACCACCAGAAAGCCCAGCAATCCGCCGGCCACCGCCGGCGCCAGCGGATGCCGGCGCGCATGGCCCAGCGTGCAGCGCCACAACGCCGCCGCCAGCAGGGTGCCGCCCAGCGCCAGGCCGACCAGGCCCTGTTCGAACAGCAGGTGCAGCGGCAGGCTCTTGATGTGCCAGGGCATGTGGTTGCGGTCGCTGGACGAGAACCAGCGTGCGAAGCCCCGCGAGAAGTCGCCATTGGCCAGCAGCGCGTCGCCGCGGGCGTCGCCGAGCTGCAGCGCCGCGATGTCCACCCGCTCGGCCACCGAGCCGAGCCCGATCGAGAACGTGATCAGCCGCGGTGACCACCAGCGCCCGCCCAGCGGCGGCGCCGCGCCCAGCTCGAGCTCGGCGTCCTGCCACTGGCCCGGCCGGCCCTTGATCGGAAGGCCGTTGGCCACGCAGACGTTGTTGTAGATCAGGTGCTTCTCGCAGACCTCCACCAGAATGCCCACGTCGTCGGCGCTGCGCACCCGCGCCTTCAGCCGCACCAGGCCCTGCGGCGCGTCCACGCGCTGGCTGACGCGGAAGATCTCGCCCCAGCCCAGCATATGGCGGCCGCTGCTCAGGCTCAGGTAGGGGGCCCGCGCGTCCTCGTGCAGCCGGTAGTCGCCCACCCGCTCGGCCTCCGGCCCGGCGTAGTAGTAGCTGTCGACGAAGCGGCCCGTGCCCTTGCCCAGCAGCCATTCCTCGGGGCCGTCCAGCAGACTCAGCCCCAGGCGCCAATGCGCCAGGCGTTGCTCCATGTCGTGGCGCCCGGTGCCCATGCGGTCGCCCATATAGCTGCCGCCGGCAAAGGTGGCGATCACGCCGCTGAGCAGCACGCAACCGGTCCACAGCAGGCCGCGATCGCGCCAGGACAGGGTCACCAGCGCGGCGCCGGCCGAGCCGGGCAGCAATTGCAGCCCGCCCCAGGCCAGGGCCAGCAGCGCCAGGGCCGGCCAGGCCCGCAGCAGCGCACCCTCGCCGCCCCAGTGACCGGCCACCACGCCGGCGCAGGCCAGGCTCAGGAACACCGCCGCCGCCAGCACACAGGCCTGCAGATGGCGGGTCAGGCCGGCGCGCCACCACCAGGCCAGTGCGAGCCCGCCCAGCACCACCAGCCCGTCCAGCACATAGGCCGCCTTGGCAATGCGCAGCGACAGCACCCAGAACAGCGCGGCCGCCATCGCCGCCAGCATCGCCGCCATCAGCAGCACGATCAGGCGCTGCGAGCGCCCCGTCTGCAGGCGCAGCGGCGGCATCGCGATCAGCAGCAGCGCGCTGCCCGCCAGCGCCAGCAGCGCGCGGTAGCCGCCGCCCAGGAACAGCGGCCAGGCCGCCAGGCCGAAGCCCAGCAGCAGGGCCAGCAGCACCGCGCGGCGCGGCCAGTGCGCCGACGCCCCGCCGTCGTGCCAGATGCCGACCTGGCCGCGCCGCTGCCAGGCCGACAGCGCCAGGCACAGGGCGGCGCCCAGCGGCAGGGCCAGATAGACGCCGCGCGAGAAGGTGGCCAGGGCCGCATAGCCGCCCAGCAGCAGCAAGGCCAGCAGCGCGACGAAGCGGCGCGGCCGCTGCTCCTGCAGCAAGCCCGCCAGCGCGAAGGGAAAGGTCAGCGCCAGACAGGCATCGAGCGGCGCACCGCCCACATGGGTCTCCCAGAACAGCGCCGTCGTGCGGTAGTCGGTCGAGAAATTGAGCAGGCCGGTGAAGGCCAGCCGCTCCCACACCGCGGCCAGCGCGGCCCCGGCCAGCGCCAGTTGCAGCGCCAGCGCCAGGCGCCGCGGCGCGGCCAGCGGCTGGCGTGCCGCGGCGGCCCGCCACAGCGGCAGCAGCAGCAGCACGAGGAACAGGCTCTTGCCCTGGCGCAGGCTGTTCATCGGCTCGTGATAACCCTGCCACCAGCCGAAGCGCCAGCCGCCGGCCTGCAGCCCGCCGCGCCAGATGGCCAGCAGCACCGAGGCCGCGAACAGCGCCAGCAGCACCTTGGTCAGGCCCGACCAGCCCAGCGAGCGCTGCCAGACCGGTGCGCGTTCGCTGTCGCGCCCGCCCAGGGCCAGCACCAGATAGCCGCCGGTGGCCACCGCCAGGACCAGCAGGTCCAGTTCCTCGAAGCTGAGCCAGCCGGTCCAGGGCGCAAAACCCACCAGGGGCACCAGGGCCGGCAGCAGCAGGGGCAAGACCTGCCACCGGGCAAAGGCCAGGCCCGCCAGCGCGAGCCACAAGAACAGCGCCAGCGGCCAGGCCAGCGGGTAGTGCCAGGCCAGGAAGAGACCGGCCGATGCGCTGCCCAGGGCCAGCAGCAGGGCCAGCCAGGCTTTGGGGTGATGAGGACGGGTGAGCGGCATGCAGCAAGGCCGGGCGGTCGGCGCATGATAGCCAAGCCGGCGCCCGAAACCACCGGTCCGGCACGCTACATTGCGGGGGATGGAACGGGAACAGGGTACGCCCCGCCGCGGCCGCAGCGCCTGGCTGCTGGCCGGCGCTCTGCTGTGGCTTGCCGCCGGCCTTGCGCAGGCGCGCGAGCTGCTGGTGGTCGGCACCCAGTTCCCGCGCATCTACGAGAGCGTCGAGGGCGCCGAGGGCGGCCGGCAGCAACCCACCGGCCTGGGCGTCGAGCTGCTGAACCGGGCGGCGCAGCGCATGGGCCACAGCCTGCGCTACGAGCTCTACCCCTGGCCTCGCGCGCAGCTGATGGTGGAGCGCGGCCAGGCCGACATCCTGGTCGGCCCCTACCGCACGCCCGAGCGCGAACAGCGCTTCACCTTCTCGCCGCAGGCCTTCTACGAGGACGCCCTGGTGTTCTACGTGCGCCGCGAGCAGGCCCAGCTGTGGCAGGGCGACTATGCCCGCCTGGCCGAGCATCCGATCGGCCAGGTGCAGGGCTGGGCCTACGGCGACGGCTTCGAGCAGGCCCGCGGCATGCTGCGGCTGAGCACCGCGCGCGACGTGATCTCGGGGCTGCAGATGCTGCGCCTGGGCCGCATCGACCTGCTGGCCAGCAACCAGCGCAACACCGAGCCGGTGCTGCAGCAACTGGGCCTGGAGCAGTTGCTGCAGATCAGCGGCCCGCCGATCGGCCAGCTGCGCGGCCATTTCGCCTTCCCGCGCGACGCCCGCGGGCTGGCGCTGCGCGACGCGCTGGACCAGGCGATGAGCGAGATGCGCACGCACGGCGAGCTGCGCGAGCTGTCGCGTCGCTGGAACGTCAAGATTCCCGACTAGGCTGTGCGCATGCACGCATTGACCTCCCGCCGCGGCCTGCTGCAGGCCGCCCTCGCCGCCGGCATCGCGCCGGCCCTGCTGCTGCGCCACGCCGAGGCCGGCAGCGCCCCGCTGTTCGCCCTGGGCGTCGCCTCCGGCAGCCCGCGCCCCGAGCGCCTGGTGCTCTGGACCCGCCTGCTCGGCGCCGAGCTGCCGCCCGAGGTGACGGTGCATTGGGAACTGGCCGAGGACGAGGGCTTCAAGACCGTGGCCGCCAGCGGCAGCGAACGCGCGGTCGGCGCCGATGCCCATTGCGTGCATGCCGAGCCGCAGGGCCTGAAGCCCGATCGCTGGTACTGGTACCGCTTCAGCGCGCAGGGGCAGCGGAGCGTCACCGGCCGCACCCGCACCGCCCCGGCCGCCGATGCCGCGCCGCAGCGCCTGCGTTTCGCGATCGCCTCCTGCCAGCGCTGGGACCATGGCGAGTACGCCGCCTGGGGCGACATGGCGCGCCAGGACCTGGACCTGGTGCTGTTCCTGGGCGACTACATCTACGAGAGCGCCAGCGCCCCGGCCAGCCAGGCGCCGCGCCAGCACGAGGGCGGGCTGTGCCGCACGCTGGACGACTACCGGCGCCGTTATGCGCAGTACAAGTCCGACCCGCAGCTGCAGGCCATGCACGCGGCCGCGCCCTGGATCCTGACCTGGGATGACCACGAGACCGAGAACGACTGGGCCGGCGACGTCTCCCAGCATCTGGAACAGGACTTCCGACTGCGGCGCAGCGCCGCCGCCAAGGCCTACTGGGAGCACCAGCCCTTCCCGAAATCGATGCGCCCGCGCGGCGCCGAGATGGTGCTGACCCGGCATTACGACTGGGGCCGCCTGGCCCGCCTGATCACCCTGGACGACCGCTCCTGGCGCACGCCGCAGGCCTGCCCCAAACCCGGCAAGGGCGGTTCCAACACGGTGGCGCTGCGCGACTGCCCGGCCCTGCTGGAGCCGGCGCGCAGCCTGCTCGGAACGGCGCAGGAGCGCTGGCTGGCCGACAGCTGGGACGCCGAGCGGCCCTGGAACCTGCTGGCCCAGCAGACCCTGATGGCGCCGCTGAACTGGCCCGCGCCCGAGGGCCAGCATTGGACCGACGGCTGGGACGGCTATCCGGCCGCACGCGAGCGCCTGCTGCGCGACCTGGCGGCGCGCCGGGTGCGCAATGCCGTGGTGCTGGGCGGCGACGTGCATGCCAACTATGTGGCCGAGCTGCGCGCGGCGCCGGATGCGCCCCTGCTGGCCAGCGAGTTCTGCGGCACCTCGATCAGCAGCAATGGCCTGGCACAGGCGCGCGTCGAGCGCATGCTGGCCGACAACCCGCATCTGCTCTATGGCCGCAGCGACGAGCGCGGCTATATGCGCTTCGAGCTGCAGGCGGGTCGGCTGGAGGCCGAGCTGCGCGGCGTGGTCGAACCCTGGAACGCGCTCAGCGCGGTGCGCGCCGGCGCACGCTTCGTCGTCGAGGCCGGACGGCCGGGGCCGCAGCAGGCCTGACCGTCGTCCGTTAGCCCTAGCGCTGCGGCGCCCCGCTGACGGGCGGCGCGCCGCTCACCGGCAGCGCCGTGATCTGGCGCTGAAAAACCAGATGGCCGGCCCAGCCGCCCACGGCCAGCAGGGCCAGCCCGCCGATCGCGAGCAGACGGTGCCAGCGTTTGCGGCGCGGCGCGGGCGGCGCCGGGCCACCGCGGGACTCGGGCGACGCGGGCGCCGGCGTCGGGCTGGGCATCGGCGCCAGGCTCAGGGCCGAGTGATTGCGGCCCTCCAGCCAGGCGTGCAGGTCCTCGCCCAACTCGCGCGCCGAGGGGTGGCGCTGCGCGGGCAGCTCGGCCATGGCCTTCAGCAGCAGGGCCTCCAGGCTGAAGCGCTCGGCCGTGCTCAGGCCGACCAAGCTGCTGGCCGAGGGACGGCGCACGCCATTGGCATCGGCGCGCGGCGCACGGCCGTTGATCAGCCAGCAGGCCAGCATGCCCAGCGCATAGGCCTCGCTGGCCAGGCTGGGCTGGCCGCCGTCGCGCAGCTCGGGCGCCACGAAGGGCAGCGCGGCCAGGCTGAAGACCGGCGTCGGCGTGCCCGGCTCGGGCGCCAGCTCGGCCAGGCCCAGGCCCATCAGGCGCAGCTTCGATCCGGCGGCCAGCCACAGCAGGCCGGGATCCAGCTCGCGCAGCAGCAGCCCTTCCTCATGGGCCTGCTGCAGGGCGTCGCAGAGCTGCAGCAACAGCCGCAGCCGCTGGCGCAGGGGCAGCGCCGCCGCCGCCACCAGCAGCGGCTGACCCTCGGCCGGCCAGGGCAGCACCAGATAGGGCAGGCCGCCGGGCGTGAGGCCGCTGTCCAGCGGCGCGGCGATCACGGCATGGTGGAAGCCGCCCTGCAGACCGGCCTGTTCGGCAAAGCGCAGCAGCACGGCCTGCGCATCCGCGCCCTGCGGATAGACCAGCATGGCGGCCGGCTCGTCGGCCGCCAGCGCATGCTCGGCGCGGTACCAGCGTCCGGTGTCGCAGCCATGCAGGGCCTGCGCGATGCGCCAGACGCCCAGTCGGTCGCCGGCCTGCAGAGGGGGCGGCAAGGCGGTGGCGGCGGCAACCTTGACGGGCGCGGGAAAGGAGGCGGAAAAACGGGCGGCAGGCATGGCGGGGAGGCTTTGCGGCGCATCCTAGGCGCAAGCCCGGCCGGCCGGCGCCCGGCCGCCCCCCTCAAAGCGGGGTGGGCCGCGCATTCGCTCACGCTTGGCGTCGACTTTGCACGCGGCCGCGGGCGGTGCCCGGCTTGCGATACTCCGCCCCCATGCAAGCGATCCTGGCCGTCACCCTGCCTTTCTTCGCCCTGGTGCTGTGCGGCTATCTGGCGGCGCGCCAGCGCGTGCTGGCCGAGAGCGCGATCCCCGGCCTGAACGGCTTCGTGCTGTTCTTCGCCCTGCCCTGCATGCTGTTCCGTTTCGGCATGAACACGCCGGTGCTGGAGCTGCTGAATCCGGCGGTGCTGGGCGTCTATGTGGCGGCGGCGCTGCTGATCGTGCTGCTGACGGTGCGGCTCACGCGCTCGGCCCGGGTGGACCTGAAGGACGCGGCCTTCGGCGCCCTGGTCGCGGCCTTCCCCAACACCGGCTTCATGGGCGTGCCCCTGCTGGTGGCCCTGCTGGGGCCGGCCGCGGCGGGGCCGGTGATCTGCACCATCCTGGCCGACCTCTTCATCACCAGCTCGCTGTGCATCGCGCTGGCGCGCGCGCATGACGCCACCGGCTCGACCGGCGGCGGCGATGCCCGCAGCGCGGCGCTGCTGGCGCTGCGCGGCGCGTTGTCGAACCCGCTGCCCTGGGCCATCGCGCTGGGCGCGCTGGCGTCCGGCACCGGGCTGCGCCCGCCGGGTCCGCTGGACGCGGTGATCAAGATGCTGGCCGATGCGGCCACGCCGGTGGCGCTGTTCACGATCGGCGCCGTGCTGTGGCGCGCCGGCCTGCATGCCCACACGCGCACGCCGCCGGCGCTGTACCTGCCGGTGGCGGCCATCAAGCTGCTCGTGCACCCCGCCCTGGTGTTCGGCCTGGGCGCGCTGGCGCAGGCCCTGGGCGCCGGCCCGAGCGCCTTCCAGCTCGGGGTGCTGACCCTGGCGGCGGCCCTGCCCAGCGCCAGCAATGTCTCGCTGCTGGCCGAACGCTACGGCGCCGACAACGGGCGGGTGGCGCGCATCATCATGGCTTCCACCGTGCTGGCCTTCATCACGTTCAGCCTGCTGGCCTGGCTGCTCGGCGCCGGCGCGCCGGCCTGATATGGTTGCGGGTCCCGCCTCCCTGCCGCCTTCATGCTCCGCCCCGTCCTGACGCTGATCCTCGCCCTGCTGGCCTTCGGGCCGAGCGCCGCCCAGCCCGCGGCCCAGGGCTATCAGCAGCCGTCGGCGGCGATGCGCGAGGTGCTGGACGCGCAGCCGCTGCCGCGCCTGCTGGTGGCGCCGGACCGCCAGACCCTGGCCCTGCTGGAGCTGAAGCGCTTCAACAGCCTGGCCGAGCTGGCGCGCCCGGCGCTGCGCCTGGCCGGCCTGCGCTTCGACGCCGCCAGCACCACGCCGCAGCCGCTGGCCACCGTGCAGCGCCTGCGCCTGCGCAGCCTGTTCAACCCCGAGGCGCCCGAACGCCTGGTCGACCTGCCCGGCGGCGGCTTCCACAGCTTCGCCTGGGCACCGGACGGCCAGCGCTTCCTGCTGGAGCGCCGCAGCGACGTGGCCAACGAGCTGTGGGTCGGCGACACCGCCAGCGGCAGCCTGCGCCAGGTGCCCTTCGTGCGCCTGAACAATGCGCTGGCCCAGGGCGAGCAGGCCTGGCTGAACCCGCGCGAGCTGGTGCTGCTGACCATCCCGAAGCGGCGCGGCGCGCCGCCGCGCCCCAGCACCAGCCCGGTAGTGCAGGAGAGCCTGGGCCGGGCCTCGCCGGAGCGCACCTATCCCGACCTGCTGAAGTCGCCGCATGACGAGGCCCTGTTCGAATACCACGCGCGCGCGCAGCTGACCCTGGTGGACCTGGCCAGCGCGCAGTCGCGCGACCTCGGCGAGCCGGCGCTGTTCTCGTCGATCAGCAGCGTCGGCGAGGGCCAGTACCTGCTGACCGAGCGCGTCGTGCGCCCCTTCAGCTATCACCTGACCTGGGACGATTTCCCGCTGGTCGCCGAGGTGCGCCAGCGCGACGGCAGGGTCCTGCGCGAGCTGGCCAAGCTGCCGCTGAAGGCGGGCGTCGCGATCGACGGCGCGCTGCCCGGCCCGCGCGTCTTCTATGCCTCGCCGACCCGGGACGCGGCGGTCTACTGGGTCGAGGCGCTGGACGGCGGCAACCCGAATGCACGCGTCGCCTTCCGCGACCGCGTGATGCGCCTGGACCCGCCGTTCACCGGCGAGCCGCTGGAGGTGCAGCGCATGCCGCACCGCTTCACGCGGCTGCGCTTCCTGGACGACGGCCAGCATGCGCTCTTGACCGAGACCGACCGCGTGCGCGCCTGGACGCGCACCTATCTGCTGCCGCTGCGCGGCAGCCAGAGCAAACCGCTGTTCGAGCATTCGGTGCGCGAACGCTACCGCCATCCGGGCGCGCCGCTGATGCGCACCCTGCCCAATGGCCAGAGCGTGATCCAGAGCACGCGCGACGGCGAGATCTTCCTGATCGGCCAGGGCGCCGGCCCGCGCGGCGAACGCCCCTTCCTGGACAAGCTGTCGATCCGGGACCTGAGCGTGCAGCGCCTGTTCCAGTCCGGCGAGGCGGCCTACGAGCTGCCGGTCGCGCTGCTGGACGAGCGTCGCCTGCTGCTGCAGCGCGAGAGCCCGGTGGAGCCGCCCAATCTCTATCTGCGCGACGGCAACAACGGGACGGCGACCTTGCAGGCCCTGACCCGCATCAAGGACCCCAGCCCGCAGCTGCGCAAGGTCAGGCGCGAGCTGGTCAGCTTCAAGCGCGCGGACGGCGTGGAGCTGTCCTTCTGGCTCTACCTGCCGCCCGACTACAAGGAGGGCGAGCGCCGGCCGGGCCTGGTCTGGGCCTACCCGCTGGAGTTCAACGACGCGCAGGTGGCCGGCCAGCTGAGCGGCGCGCCCAGCCGCTTCCCGAGCTTCCCGGGCATCAGCCCGCAGCTGCTGGCGCTGGACGGCTTCGTGGTGCTGAACGACGCCACCATGCCCGTGGTGGGCGACCAGCGCAGCATGAACGACGGCTTCGTCGAGCAGATCACGATGAACGCGCGCGCCATCATCGACAAGGCCGAGGAGCTGGGCGTGGTCGACCCCCGGCGCCTGGCGATCGGCGGCCACAGCTACGGCGCCTTCATGGCGGTCAATCTGCTGGCCCATACCCGCCTGTTCAAGGCCGGCATCGCGCGCAGCGGCGCCTACAACCGCACCATGACGCCCTTCGGCTTCCAGAGCGAACGCCGCTCGCTATGGGACGCGCGCGAAACCTATCTGAAGGTCTCGCCCTTCCTGTTCGCCGACCGCATCAAGGAGCCGCTGCTGCTGATCCACGGCGAGGCCGACGGCAACTCCGGCACCTATCCGATGCAGAGCGAGCGCCTCTACCAGGCGCTGGCCGGCCTGGGCGGCACGGTGCGCTATGTGCTGCTGCCGCACGAGGGCCATGGCTACACCGCGCGCGAGTCGGTGGGCCAGGTGCAATGGGAGATGCACCAGTGGCTGCGCGCCTACCTGGGTGACCCGCGCAACGGCAACTGAGGTCCTCAGCCCCCCGGGCCGCAGTCCAGGCAGCGTTCGACCGGCACCGGCCCCATGCGCAGCTGGCGCTGCAGCTGGCGCAGCGCGGTGCGCAGCCCTTCCTCGACGACCGGGTGGTAGAAGGGGCTGTCCAGCATCTGCTGCACCGTGTCGCCGCGCTGCGCGCACCAGGCCAGCAGGTGGCCCAGATGCTCGGCCGCCGGGCCGATCATCTCGGCGCCGAGGAAGCGGCCGGTCTCGCGCTCGCCATAGACATGCAGGGCGCCGCGATTCTTCAGCATCACGCGGCTGCGCCCCTGGTCGGCGAAGGACACCTCGCCGATCTCGAAGGCCGCGCCGGACTCCCGCAGCTCGGCATGGCTGGCGCCGGCCAGCATGATCTGCGGCTCGCTGAAGACGATGGAGAGCGGCGCGCGGCGCGGACGCACGCGCACATCGGGGAAGCGCCCGGCGTTGTCGCCGGCGATGCGGCCCTCGTCGGCCGCCTCGTGCAGCAGCTGGCGCTCGTCCAGCACGTCGCCGGCGATGAAGACGCCGCTGGCGCCGATCTGGCCGGTGCGGCGGTCGGCCTTGGGCACGCCGCCCGGTCCCAGCGGCAGGCCGGCCAGCTCCAGCGCCAGGCCCGCCACATTGGGGCCGCGGCCCATCGCGGCCAGCACATAGTCATAACGTTCGTCGATCGGCCCGCCCTGCGGGCATTCGCAGCGCAGCCGCACCCCGCCGCTCTCGCCACCATCGCCGTCCTCGCGCTCCAGCTGGATGTCGTGGGCACCGAGCGTCAGCGGCAGCTCGCCCGCCATCAGTTCGGCCGCCAGCGCCTGCAGCGCCGGGTCCGTCAGCGGCCCGACCCTGCGGCTGCGGCCCAGCAGGCGCACCCGCACGCCCAGCCGGTGCAGGGCCTGGGCCAGCTCCAGGCCGATCACGCCGGTGCCGATCACGGCCACCGAACGCGGCAGGTCCTGCCAGGCGAACACATCGTCGTTGACGATCAGCCGGTCGCCCAGCGCCTCGCGCCAGCCCTTGGGCACGACCGGATGCGAGCCGGTCGCGATCACGACGCGCTGGGCCCGCACCTGGGTATGTTCGTCCACCTGCAGCAGGCCCGGCGCGAGAAAGCGCGCCATGCCCCAGAGCTTGTGCTCGGCCGGCCAGCCGTCCACCGACTCGGTGACGAAGCCGACGAAGCGGTCGCGCTCGCCGCGCACCCGCTGCATCACCGCGCGGCCGTCGACCGCCTCCAGCTTGGCGCGCACGCCGAAGGCGCCGGCCGCGCCGACCGCATGCGCCGCCTCGGCGGCCGCGATCAGCAGCTTGCTGGGCATGCAGCCGACGCGTGCGCAGGTCGTGCCGTAATGAGCGCCCTCGATCAGCAGCACGCGCGGCGTGTGCTGCAGCGCGGCGCGATAGGCCGACATGCCGGCCGTGCCCGCGCCGATGATGGCGACATCGCAGTCCAATTGCTTCATGGCGCTCTCCGTTTGCACCCGCGATACTAGTTCAGCGCGCCCGGGCGCGTGTTTTCGGACAAAAGGCCGGCAGACTCAGATCGCCAGCGGATCCACGTCCACCGCCCAGCGCACCAGCCCCTTGTGCTCGCGCTTGAGCGCATGCAGCTCGGGCATCCACAGCCACAAGAGGCGCTGCAGCGCGCCGCGGCCGGGCGCCTCGACGAGCATCTGCATGCGCTCGACATTGGCCACGCGGGCGATGCTCATCGGCACCGGCGGGTAGACCAGCAGCTCGCGCGCCTCAGGCTGCGCCTGGGCCCAGCGCGCCGCGGCCGTCAGAAAGGCCTGGGCGGCCTCGGCCGTGCGGCCCTCGGCGCGCAGCAGGGCCAGGTGCGAATAGGGCGGCAGGCCGGCGCTTTCGCGTTCGGCCAGCTGGCTGGTCGCGAAGGCCTCGAAGTCGTGCTTCAGCAAGGCCTGGTAGAGCGCATGCTGCGGGTGCCAGGTCTGCACCCACATCTCGCTGCGCGCGGCCTGCTCGGCGTCGCGCCCGGCGCGGCCGGCGGCCTGCATCAGCAGCGCGAACAGGCGTTCGGGCGCGCGGAAGTCGCTGCTGAACAGCGCGCCGTCGGGGTTGACCGCGGCCACCAGGGTGATGCGGCGGAAGTCGTGCCCCTTGGTGATCATCTGGGTGCCGACCAGGATGTCCACCTCGCCCGCATGCACGGCCCCGAGCTGGGCCTCCAGCGCGCCCTTCAGCTTGGTGGAATCGGCATCGATGCGCGCGACGCGCGCGCCCGGCAGGCCTGCAGCCAGCTGCTCCTCCAGCTGCTCGGTGCCGCGGCCCAGCGGCGCGATGTCCTGGTTGCCGCAGTCCGGGCATGCATGCGGCACGCGCTGCGAGAAGCCGCAGTGGTGGCAGCGCAAGGTGCGATCGGCCTTGTGGAACACGCGGTAGGCGCTGCAATGCGGGCATTCGCTTTTCCAGCCGCACTCGGTGCAATGCAGCACCGGCGCATAGCCGCGCCGGTTCAGGAACACCAGGCTCTGTTCGCCGGCCGCGAGGCGCTGGCGCAGCGCGCCCAGCAGCGGCGCCGACAGTGCCGTGGTCACGCCCTTCTGGCGCGGCAGGCTGTTCATGTCGAACAGGCGCACGCGCGGCAGCGCGCCGCCGCCGATGCGCTCGGGCAACTTCAGGAGCTGGTAGCGGCTTTTCGAGGCCTTCGCCGGGCCGCTCCCAAGAAGGCCTTGGCCCCCTCGGGGGGCCGGCTGCGGCATTTGCGCGGCCGGGGGGCTCACGGGCTGGGCGTGCTGCCAGCTCTCCAGCGACGGCGTGGCCGAGCCCAGGATCACCGGCACCTGCTCCAGCCTTGCGCGGTAGACCGCCAGGTCGCGCGCCGAATAGCGCGCGCCGTCCTGCTGCTTGTAGGAGGGGTCATGCTCCTCGTCCACCGCGATCAGCCCCAGATTGGGCAGCGAGGCGAACACGGCCAGCCGCGTGCCGAGCACCAGGCGCGCCTGGCCCAGATGTGCGGCCAGCCAGTTGCGCAGGCGCTGGGCCGGCGTCAGGCCGCTGTGCAGCGACACCGTCGGCGTGCCTTCGAAGCGCTCGGCGAAGCGCGCTTCCAGCTGCGGCGTCAGATTGATCTCGGGCACCAGCACCAGCACCTGGCGGCCGCTGCTCAGCGCATGCTCGGCCGCGCGCAGATAGACCTCGGTCTTGCCGCTGCCGGTGACGCCGTACAGCAGCACCGGCGCCGGCGCGGCGCCCTGGCCGTCCTGCCCCAGCATCGCGTCCAGCCGCGCCAGCGCCTCGGCCTGGGCCGGGCTGAGCGCCGGGCGCTCGGCCGGGGCCCGAGGGTCAGGGCTTGCCTTGAGCAGCTTGTCGACCTTCTTCAGGCGCGCCTGCAGCTGTTTGCCGTCCAGCTCGCGCAGCTGCGGCGGCAGCACCGACAGCGCCACCTCGCCGATGCTGCGCTGGTAGTAGCTGGCGGCGAACTCGACCAGCTCGCACCAGCGCGCCGACAGCGGCGGCAGCGCGTCGAGCGCGGCGGTGATCGGGCGCAGCTGGCTCTCATCCAGCGCCTGGCCGGGTTCCGTGGCACCGGGCCAGACGATGCCGGTCAGCTCGCGCCGGCCCAGCGGCACCTGCACCAGGCTGCCGGGCGCGAGCGCACGCTCACTCAGGTAGTCCAGCGGACCGGAGATGCCGCTGTGCTGCGGCGCGTCGACGGCCACGCGCAGACGCAAACTCACCGGAACCTCCGCTCGAGCAGATTCTCAGGATTCAGGGCCAAGGCCATGATTTGGCGAGCTTTTCCCCAGAACCCCAAAATCTGTGGATAACTTTGTGGGTTAGTTGCTAACAGCGCCGCGCCGACAAGCTCCGTCCCGCGCGCCGGTCTGCAAAAGCCATTCCCCCCCAATGCGGTGCGGCCCATAAAAATCAATGACTTAGCCGTCCATCGGGGAAACCATGAGCTGCGCCGCAACACTGTCGGCCGCAGCCGCTCGCCGGCTACAAAGTGGGGATAAGTCAAGAGCTGAGCGCTCGCTCACCGGCCAGGCACGGCATTCAGCCGAGGCGCTGGGCACGCGAATGGCGGTGCACCTCGTCCACCAGCACCGCCACGCTTTCCGGCGGGGTGAACTGGCTGATGCCATGCCCCAGATTGAACACATGGCCGCCCCAGCTGCCGTCGGCCGCCTGCGGCCGGCCGAAGCTGTCCAGCACCGCGCGGGCCTGCTCGCGCACCGCCTCGGGCGGAGCGAACAGCACATTGGGATCGAGGTTGCCCTGCAGCGCCACCCTGGCGCCGACCCGGGCGCGCGCCCGGGCCAGGTTGACGGTCCAGTCCAGGCCCACCACGTCGGCGCCGGCATCGGCGATCTCGTCCAGCCACAGCCCGCCGCCCTTGGTGAACAGGATGCGCGGGATGCGCCGGCCCTCGTGCTCGGTCTTGACCTGCGCCAGCACGCGCTTCGAATAGTCCAGGCTGAAACGCTGGAACATGCCGTCGGCCAGCACGCCGCCCCAGGAGTCGAACAGCATCACGGCCTGGGCGCCGGCCTCGATCTGCGCGTTCAGGTACTGGGCCACCGCGTCGGCATTGACCGCCAGGATGCGGTGCATCAGGTCGGGGCGCGCATACATCAGGCTCTTGACCTGGCGGTAGTCGTCCGAGCCGCCGCCCTCCACCATATAGCAGGCCAGGGTCCAGGGGCTGCCGGAGAAGCCGATCAGCGGCACCCGGCCGTTCAGGGCGCGGCGGATCGAGGCCACCGCGTCGAACACATAGCGCAGCTTGGCCATGTCGGGCACGGCCAGCGCGGCGACCGCGGCCTCGTCGCGCACCACCTTCTCGAACTTCGGGCCCTCGCCCTGCGCAAAGGACAGGCCCAGGCCCATCGCATCCGGCACGGTCAGGATGTCGGAGAACAGGATGGCCGCATCGAGCGGGTAGCGCTCGAGCGGCTGCAGCGTGACCTCGGTGGCGTAGTCGGTGTTGGTGGCCAGGCCCATGAAGCTGCCGGCCTTGGCGCGGGTGTCGCGGTATTCGGGCAGGTAGCGGCCCGCCTGGCGCATCAGCCAGACGGGGGTGTGATCGGTGGGCTGGCGCAGGCAGGCGCGCAGGAAGTTGTCGTTTTGCAGAAGGGCGCTCATGGTTTGCCATTATCCGCTGCGATACTGGCTTGAATGCCGCCCAAGCGGCACCACCTGGCCGGTCAGCGACTGCCCAACAATCCACAGGAGGATTTGCTCATGATGGTTTCGACTGCCCAACCTGCCAAACGCGGCGCCCTGGCCGCCCTGCTGCTGGCGAGCAGCCTGCTGCTGTCCGGCTGCGGCTACAACGAGTTCCAGCGTCTGGACGAGCAGGTGGGCGCCAACTGGGCCGAGGTGCTGAGCCAGTATCAGCGCCGCGCCGACCTGATCCCCAATATCGTCAACACGGTCAAGGGCGAGGCCAATTTCGAGCAGGAGACCCTGACCAAGGTGGTGGAGGCGCGCGCCAAGGCCACCAGCATCCAGGTGACGCCCGAACTGGCCAACAACCCCGAGGCGCTGCAGAAGTTCCAGGCCGCGCAGGGCGAGCTGAGCGGCGCGCTGAGCCGCCTGCTGGTGGTCAGCGAGAACTACCCCAATCTGAAGGCCAACCAGGGCTTCCAGGACCTGCGCGTGCAGCTGGAAGGCACCGAGAACCGCATCACCGTGGCGCGCAACCGCTACATCAAGTCGGTGGCCGACTACAACGTGCACGCGCGCAGCTTCCCGAACAACCTGACCGCGATGGTGTTCGGCTACCAGGTCAAGCCCGGCTTCCAGGTGGACAACGAGGCGACGATCAAGACCGCGCCGGCGGTGAGCTTCGACAAGCCGGCCTCCAAGTAAGCGGCAAGCACCGCATGCGCTGGCTGCTGATGCTTGTGCTGTGCGCCTGGCAACTGCTGGCCGGGGCGCAGGATCTGCGCCCGGTGCCGGACCTGAGCGGCCGCGTGATCGACTCGACCGGCACCCTGACGGCTGCGCAGCGCCAGGCCCTGGACGACAAGCTCGCCACCTTCGAGCGCGCGGCCGGGCCGCAGATCGTGATCCTGATGCTGGCCGCCACGGCGCCGGAGGACATCACCGACTTCAGCCAGCGCGTCGGCGACGCCTGGAAGCTGGGCCGGCGCGAGGTGGGCGACGGCGTGCTGATCGTCGTGGCCAAGGACGAGCGCAAGGTGCGCATCGCGGTGGCCAAGGCGCTGGAGGGCGCGGTGCCGGATCTGGCCGCGCGCCAGATCATCCAGAACGCGATCACGCCGGCCTTCAGGCAGGGCGACTATGCGGGCGGCCTGAACCAGGCCGTGGACCAGTTGCAGGCACGCATCCGCGGCGAGAACCTGCCGGCGCCGAAGGCCCGGCCCGCGGGCGGCGACGGCGGCAAGGACAGCGGCTTCGGCATCGAGGAGCTGGCGGCCCTGTTCTTCATCGCCGTGCCGGTGCTGGGGGCGCTGCTGACCGGCGTGCTGGGACGCAAGCTGGGCAGCCTGGCCACCGGCGGCGCGGCCGGCGCGCTGGGCTGGTTCTTCAGCGCCAGCCTGATTGTGGCGGGCCTGGCCGGCGTCGCGGCCCTGGTGCTGGTGGGCGTGCTGGGCATCGGCGCCGCGCGCGGCATCGGCGGCCGGGGCGGCCGATCTGGCGGCGGGCATGGCCCGATCATCTGGGGCGGCGGTGGAGGCGGCGGCTGGGGCGGCGGCGACGGCGGCGGCTTCTCGTCGGGCGGCGGCGGCGATTTCGGCGGCGGCGGCGCCTCGGGAGATTGGTGATGGGTTTCTGGACGCGCTTCTTCAAACACCGGCTGTGGGACGAGGCCGATGCGCGCCGGGTGCTGCCGCCGGCGGCGCTGGAGCGGCTGCGCCGGCGCGTCGCGGCCAGCGAGGCCGGCCACAGCGGCGAGATCCGCATCTGCGTGGAGGCCAGCCTGCCGCTGTCCTATCTGTGGCGCCGCGCCGATGCGCGCGAGCGCGCCATCGCGATGTTCGGCAAGCTGCGCGTCTGGGACACCGAGCTCAACAACGGCGTGCTGATCTACCTGCTGCTGGCCGAACACCGCATCGAGCTCGTGGCCGACCGCGGACTGACGCAGCGCGTCGACACGGCCACCTGGCAGCAGATGCTGGCCGACATGAGCGCGGCCTTCAAGCGCGGCGAGTTCGAGGCCGGCCTGGCCGATGCCGTGGACCGCATCGGCCGGCTGCTGGACCGGCATTTCCCGCTGGACGCGGGCCGCACCAATGTCAACGAGCTGCCGGATCAGCCATTCCTCGGCTGATCAGCGAGCCAGTTGCACGCCGGCCCCTGCCAACTTGAGGCCAACCAAGGCATCAATCAGCTGTTGGATGTTGCTACGCACGGCCCCCTCATTCGCCAGCTTCAAGCGCTCCGAGCCCATGAAGGCGGCATTCCACTCGGCGGTATAGGGCGTGGCCATCGTGCGCTCGAACATAGTCTTGTTGCTGGCCTGCTCGACCAAGACATAGCGCACGGTAGCGGTAACGGTCATGCTGGCGCCAAACACGGGCTGATCCAATTTCTCCAGGTGGGCAATCAGCACGTATTTGCCGGCTTGTCGATTGGACGACCAGAGCCCCGCATCCTTCAGCGACGCTTCCAGCGCACGCTCGAAGTCACTGCTAGAAACATTGGAAATCCACAGCGGGTTGGTCTCCTTCCCGCCAGTGACGTCGCGGACAGCGACGTTCCCCCGCAACTCGGAGCTGCTCGCTGCGGTTCGGGTGGCCAACGAAGTACTGACCTGCATCTGGTCGACGCGTGCGGGTGCCGCGCATGCGACCAACAATGCAGCCATCGACATCACAAGCAGGCGCCCGACAAGGCGGGTATCAGGACGGTTCATGGTTTTCCTCCCTTAGTTAGTTGCGGCCGCGCTGGCTGCGGATGAAGCGGGGGCTAGCGCCGCCTGTTGAGGAGCGTTGCAACGTTTCTGTACACCGGTTTGCTGCACGGCGTCGTACTCGCCCTTGAGCCGCGCATACTCAGCTTCCTGCTGCTTGGTACCGCCTAGTGCGAACAGCGCCGGCCAGAACAAGATCATGCCGACACCGACCAAAGCCTTGTCGTTCGACGCAGCTTGATCCAGGCGTCCGCCCAGCTCCTGATACCGCGATTGGATTCGCTGCGACTCGGCTGCCAGTTGCTGGCAGTCATAGGCCTGATACTGCATGGGCGAGACATAGGTTGCGGAGATGTCCTTGGCGGCTGTTGAACAGCCTCCCAAGAAAGCTGTCAGACTGACGGCAAGGACGATGCGCTGCGCGGAGCAAGCGGCAAGATTGAGCATGAGACGTTCCCTGTGATTGGTTGACATGCGCGCGAACCACCCAGGCCGGGGCGGTCGCTGCCAACAGGAAACAGCCGGGGTGTACGCCACAAGGGCGCACGACGACAGCATCAGCGCATGTGCTTCTTGTAGGCGCCGCCTGCTGTCCCATGCCCCCTTCCCTGCGCCTGGTCAGCAGCGGAAGGATGTTAGTAGCCGTTACGGATCATGGGCACCAGCCGACCCCCATCAGAGGGGCAGGACTTTCCCCCTTCGGACTTGCCCTAAAGCAGCGTCAAAGACTGCAGGCCCGCCCAGCTCTCGCCCGGCGCCAGGCGCACCGGATGCTCGATCGCCGCGGCCTCGACGCACAGCATCTTCTTGTAGCCCTCGGCCGGCATGTCGGCGAGCTGCGCGCATTTCGCGGCACCGGGGTTCCACACCACCGCGTCGGCGAAGCCCTGCTGGCGGATCAGCACGCGGCGCTCGCTGCCGTCACCGCGCTGCTCGATCAGGGTCAGGTCTTGCTGCACCTGGTGGTAGATGCGGTCCAGGTCCTCGGTGCCGGGGCTGCCGGGCAGCAGCAGGTCGGTGCGCTGCTGCTTCTCGACATCGGCGACCGAATCCCAGTAATGCAGGCCCGAGAGGCCCTGCAGGCTGGCATCGCTCAGCTCGGTGAGGCCCAGATAGGTGTGCAGCGCGGCCGTGAAGTCGAAGGGCGCGTCGCCCTCCTGCCCCTTGTGCTCGCAGGCCAACTCCATCTCCAGCGTGCGGCCGGCAACGCGCACGCTCAGCTCGGCCTCGAAGGCATGCGGCCAGAACATGCGGCTGGCGGCATCGTCGGTCAGGCGCAGCACGGCCAGCGCGTCATCCTCACCCACCTCGGCCGACACCAGTTGCCAGGGCTTGGTGCGCGCGAAACCATGCTTCTGCAGGGGGCCGCGCTGCGCGAACTGCGGAAAGCACACCGGCACGCCGCCGCGGATCGCCTGGCCGGTCGTGAAGGCGCTGTTGGGCGACAGGTAAAGCTGTTCCTCGGCACCGGCAGGGATCCAGGACACGAGGTGGGCGCCATGCAGCAGCAGGATGGCGCGGGCGCCATCGGGGGCGGTGAGTTCCAGGGCTTCCAGGCCCTGGTAATGGGTGGGGACGATGCGTGTGCTCATGACAGAAAGAGAAAACCCACCGGCGGGCCGGTGGGTCGGGTCGCCGGAGCGCCGATTTTAGTTTTTTGCGGCAGCCGGGGCACGCGGACCCCGCAGTAACCCATTGGGCGTACCCGCCGTCAGCAGGCGCTGGCCGGCGATGCCGGCCACCTGATGACTGCGCTCGGTCAGGTTGTTGGCGATCTGATCGATCACCGCCTTCACCAGCAGGCCTACCAGGCCGCCCTGGTTGCTGTTGTTCTGTTCGGCGGTGGATGCAACAGCCTTGCCGTCCCACAGTTGCTGGCCCGTCTTGAGGTTCACCAGCTTGGCCTCGACCTCGACCGTGGCATCGCTGGACAGAACCTTGTAGACCGAACCGTAGCGCTTCACAACAACGTAAAGAGCGGCATCTGCCCCAAAGATCTGGCGCAGCTTGGCCGGGTCGATGGACTGGGCATCCGCGGCATTCACAACGCCGTTCTGGCGCAGCGTCTCGTCGACCAGCGACACCGGCAGTACGTAGTAGCCCGACTCCGCCAGGGGCTGCGTCAGCTGGGCATAGACGCTGTAGGTGGCAGCCACGTCGGGCGTGTCGTTCAGCGGCGGCAGCACCAGCAGCGAGGCCGGCTTGGCTTCCTTGAGCGCGGTGTAGTCATAGGGCTTGGCCGGCTGCGTGGCGCAGGCGGTCAGCGCGGCCAACCCGACCACCGCCAGCAGGCGGCGGAGCAGTTCATAGGGGCGGATCATGTATGGGTCTCCCGATTTCGTGAGGCTCAGGTCTTGGAGGCCGGCTTCGCGGCAGCGTTGCTGCTCTTGAGCAGGAAGTCGACATAGGCGGCCGACTCCGGGAACAGCGCGCGCTCGGCTTCCAGGTGCGTGCGGGCAGCTTGGTCGTTGCCGACCTTGCTGTACAGCAGCGCCAGATGGCCGTGCAGGCCAGGCGGCGAAGCTTCGCCGGCCGCCTTGTTTTTCTCCAGTTGCGCCTCCAAGGCGGTGATTTGCTCACCCGCGTTGGCGCCACCATTCTTGAAATACTCGTACAGACGCGGCTGGTAGCCGCTCCATTGATAGAGCGGCTTCTGGGGCGTGGCGCAGGCCACCAGCGATGCCGTCAGCGCCAGTGCGCCCAGGCGCACGCCAATATGACGAGGGAACATGATGCGACTCCTCACCGTTGCGGACGCCAGCTACCGGCGTCGACGCCGGCCACCAGGTTATTGACAGCTTCCTTGATGGCCAGGTCCAGCACCTTGCCGTTCAGGGTGGAGTCGTAGCTGGCGGTACCGCCGAAGCCGACCACCTCGCGCGTGGACAGGGTGTACTCACCCGCGCCCTGCACCGAGAACGCGACCTCGGAAGTCTGGCTGTTCACCACGTTCAGGGTGACCTTGGCATAGGCTACCTGCGACTTGCCCCGCCCCAGAATGCCGAACAGCTGCTGGTCGCCGACCTCCTTGCGACCGAACTCGGTCACGGCGCCGGCGACCAGATAGTCGGCGCCCTTGATGCTCAAGGCGCTGGCCTTGAACTGGGCTTCCTGCCTGGCCTCTTCGAGGTTGTCGCGGTCCAGCACATTGAAGCGCTGGCTCTGCTGCAGATGGGCGACCAGGATGGATTTGGATTGAGAACCCAGCCGGTCCAGGCCGTCCGAGAACATGCCGCGCATGAAGCTGGAGCGGTTGTCGAACTTGCCGACGGCGATGGGCGAACGGGCACCTTGGTAGGTCGGCGCGGCAACAGCGGGCTTGGGCACTTCGATCGTGCGCGATTGCTCGGTGGCGGCACAGCCGAAGAGTGCTGATACGGCCAGCGCCAAACCGGCCCTTTGGGCCCAGACGGAAACTTGCATAGAACTCCCTCGAATCTTCGTGCCCGCGCGATGAATTCCGGCGGGCTTGTAACTGTAGTGTTTCAAGTCGGCGCCACCGGAGCACTTAGCTCAAAGAGCAACGGCAGGAGTGCGACTTCTCGCACATCCTGCCGTTGCAGAGGGGGGTGCCCAGGGGGCTTGCTTTACTTCTTGCGGAACTTGCGCAGCGCCGCGATCTGGGCCGCCATCGCGACGAACTCGCTTTGCGCGGCGGCAAAGTCGATGTCGCTCTTGGCGTTCTTCATCGCTTCCTCGGCGATCTTCTTCGCCTCGGTGGCCTTGGCCTCGTCCAGGTCCTTGCCGCGGATGGCGGTGTCGGCCAGCACGGTGACCGTGCCGGGCTGCACTTCCAGGATGCCGCCGGCCACGAAGACGAACTCTTCGCCGCCATCGGCCTTCTCGATGCGCACGGCACCCGGCTTGATGCGGGTGATCAGCGGCGTGTGCTGGGGCAGGATGCCCAGCTCGCCGCCTTCGCCCGGCAGCGCGACGAACTTGGCCTCGCCGGAGAAGATCTGCTCTTCGGCCGAAACCACGTCAACGTGGATAGTTGCCATGTCAATCTTCCTTTAGCGTGTAAGAAGGTTCAGTAAGCGAGCAGACGGCGGGCTGGCTAGGCGCCGCGCGGAAGCGGGCTTCCTGCCCGCTGAGCACGGCAACGACGCCAGCGCGCCGTATGCGAAGTCTTACTGAATCTTCTTCGCCTTTTCGATGGCTTCGTCGATGGTGCCGACCATGTAGAAGGCCTGCTCGGGCAGGTGGTCGCACTCGCCGGCCACGATCATCTTGAAGCCGCGGATGGTTTCCTTCAGGGGCACGTACTTGCCGGGCGAGCCGGTGAAGACTTCGGCCACGTGGAAGGGCTGCGACAGGAAACGCTGGATCTTGCGGGCACGGGCCACGGCCAGCTTGTCTTCCGGCGACAGCTCGTCCATGCCCAGGATCGCGATGATGTCGCGCAGTTCCTTGTAGCGCTGCAGCACGGCCTGCACGGCGCGGGTCGTGTTGTAGTGCTCTTCGCCGACCACGTTCGGGTCCACCTGGCGCGAGGTCGAGTCCAGCGGATCGACGGCGGGGTAGATGCCCAGCGAGGCGATGTCGCGCGACAGCACGACGGTGGCGTCCAAGTGGGCAAAGGTCGTGGCGGGCGAGGGGTCGGTCAGGTCATCGGCAGGCACGTAGACGGCCTGGATCGAGGTGATCGAGCCCACCTTGGTCGAGGTGATGCGCTCCTGCAGGCGGCCCATTTCCTCGGCCAGCGTCGGCTGGTAGCCCACGGCGGAAGGCATACGGCCCAGCAGCGCGGACACTTCGGTACCGGCCAGGGTGTAGCGGTAGATGTTGTCCACGAAGAACAGCACGTCCTTACCTTCGTCGCGGAAGGACTCGGCGATGGTCAGACCGGTCAGGGCCACGCGCAGACGGTTGCCCGGCGGCTCGTTCATCTGGCCGTAGACCATGGACACCTTGGACTGGTCCAGGTTCTCCAGGTTCACGACGCCCGAATCGGCCATCTCGTGATAGAAGTCGTTGCCCTCGCGGGTACGCTCGCCCACACCAGCGAACACCGACAGACCGCTGTGGGCCTTGGCGATGTTGTTGATGAGTTCCATCATGTTCACGGTCTTGCCCACGCCGGCGCCGCCGAACAGACCCACCTTGCCGCCCTTGGCGAACGGGCAGATCAGGTCGATCACCTTGATGCCGGTTTCCAGCAGGTCCTGCGAGGGGCTCAGCTCGTCGTACGAGGGAGCTGCGCGGTGAATCGAGGCGGTCAGCTCCGAGGACACCGGACCACGCTCGTCGATGGGCGAGCCCAGCACGTCCATGATGCGGCCCAGCGTGGCCTTGCCCACCGGCACCTTGATGGTGTCGCCGGTGTTGTAGACCTCGGTGCCGCGGCGCAGGCCGTCGGACGAGCCCAGGGCGATGGTACGCACCACGCCGTCGCCCAGCTGCTGCTGGACTTCCAGCGTCAGCGCCGAGCCCTGCATCTTCAGTGCGTCATAGACCTTGGGCATCTGGTCGCGCGGGAACTCCACGTCCACCACGGCGCCGATGCACTGAACGATCTTGCCCACTTGTTGAGTGTTAGCCATTTCTTCGTTCCTTCAATTCCAAAACTTGTAGCGTTCGCTTGAGCGGATCAGCCCACGGCGGCCGCGCCACTGACGATCTCGGACAGTTCCTTGGTGATCGCGGCCTGGCGGGTCTTGTTGTAGACCAGCTTCAGCTCACCGATCAGGGTGCCCGCGTTGTCGGTAGCGGCCTTCATGGCCACCATGCGTGCCGACTGCTCGGACGCCATGTTCTCGGCCACGGCCTGGTAGACCAGGGCCTCGGTGTAGCGCACCAACAGCTCGTCGATGACGGTCGCGGCATCGGGCTCGTAGAGGTAGTCCCACGAGTGCGAACCGCCGCCGGTCTTCATGCCTTCGGTGGTCAGGGGCAGCAGCTGCTGCACCACCGGCTCCTGCTTCATCGTGTTGATGAAGCGGGTGTAGCAGAGGTAGACGGCGCTGAGCTTGCCTTCGGCATACGCATCCAGCAGCACCTTGACCGGGCCGATCATCTTCTCGATGTGCGGCTGATCGCCCAGCTGCGTCACCTGCGACACCACCTTGGCGCCGATGCGGTTCATGAAGCCCAGGCCCTTGTTGCCGATGGCAACGACCTCGGCCTTCTGACCGGCGGCTTCCAGCTCCTTGAGCTTGGTCGTCGTCGCGCGCAGCAGGTTGGTGTTCAGGCCACCGCACAGACCCTTGTCGGTCGTCACCACCACGAAGCCCACCGACTTGGCCTGGTCGTTGCTGACCAGGAAGGGGTGCTTGTACTCGGGGTTGGCCGTGGCGAGGTTGGCGGCGATGTTGCCGATCTTCTCGCTGTAGGGCCGCGCCGCGCGCATCCGCTCCTGCGCCTTGCGCATCTTGGAAGCGGCGACCATTTCCATGGCCTTGGTGATCTTCTTGGTGTTCTCGACCGACTTGATCTTGCCGCGAATTTCCTTGCTTGATGCCATGATTTCTCCTGTTAGGGCCGGGCCGTTCTTTTCATCACAGCCCGGTCATGGTCATTAGGCGAAGGACTTCTTGAACGCGGTGATGGCGGCGTTCAGTTCGGCTTCCAGCTTGCCTTCCTTGTCGAAGGCCCTGTCGGCTTCCAGCTTGGCCAGCAGCTCGGCGTGGCTGGTCTTCAGGAACTGGTGCAGGCCGTGCTCGAAGGCCAGGACCTTCTTCACGTCGATGCTGTCCATGAAGCCCTTGTTCACCGCGTACAGCGAAGCGCCCATCAGGCTGATCGACTGCGGCGAATACTGGGCCTGCTTCAGCAACTCGGTCACGCGGGCACCGCGGTCCAGCTGCTTGCGGGTCGACTCGTCCAGGTCGGAAGCGAACTGCGCGAACGCGGCCAGCTCACGGTACTGCGCCAGGTCGGTACGGATACCGCCGGACAGGCCCTTGATCAGCTTGGTCTGTGCTGCGCCACCGACGCGCGACACCGAGATACCGGCGTTGATCGCGGGACGGATGCCGGCGTTGAACAGGTTGGTTTCCAGGAAGATCTGGCCGTCGGTGATCGAGATCACGTTGGTCGGCACGAAGGCGGACACGTCGCCGGCCTGGGTCTCGATGATGGGCAGCGCGGTCAGCGAACCGGTCTTGCCCTTCACTTCGCCCTTGGTGAACGCTTCCACGTAGTCGGCGTTCACGCGCGCGGCGCGCTCCAGCAGGCGGCTGTGGAGATAGAACACGTCGCCCGGGAAGGCTTCGCGGCCCGGCGGGCGGCGCAGCAGCAGCGAGACCTGGCGGTAGGCCACGGCCTGCTTGGACAGATCGTCATAGACGATCAGCGCGTCCTGGCCGCGATCGCGGAAGTACTCGCCCATCGTGCAGCCCGAGTAGGCCGACACATACTGCATCGCAGCGGATTCGGACGCCGAGGCGGCCACGACGATGGTGTACTCCATCGCACCGGCCTGCTCCAGAGCGCGCACCACGTTCTTGATCGACGAAGCCTTCTGGCCGATCGCAACGTAGACGCAGGTCATGTTCTGACCCTTCTGGTTGATGATGGCGTCGATGGCCACGGCGGTCTTGCCGGTCTGGCGGTCGCCGATGATCAGCTCGCGCTGGCCACGGCCGACGGGCACCATCGAGTCGATCGACTTCAGGCCGGTCTGCACCGGCTGGTCCACGCTCTTACGTGCGATCACGCCGGGAGCGACCTTCTCGATCACGTCCGTCATCTTGGCGTTGATCGGGCCCTTGCCGTCGATCGGCTGACCCAGCGCGTTCACGACGCGGCCGATCAGCTCGGGGCCGACCGGCACTTCCAGGATGCGGCCCGTGCACTTGACGGTATCGCCTTCGGAGATGTGCTCGTAGGCACCCAGAATCACGGCGCCGACGGAGTCGCGCTCGAGGTTCAGGGCCAGGCCGTAGGCCGGCTGACCGCTGGCGTCGGCCGGGAACTCCAGCATTTCGCCTTGCATCACGTCGGACAGGCCGTGGATGCGCACGATGCCGTCGGACACGGACACCACGGTGCCCTGGTTACGGACGTCCGTCGAGGCACCAAGGCCCTCGATGCGGCTCTTGATCAGTTCGGAAATTTCAGCAGGATTCAATTGCATTGCTTGCTCCCATCTGGTCTAGCGTCTGTTACCAGAGCGCGGGGGTGACACAGGGGTGATTCGGTCAGTGTCGTCGCGCTTGATCTCAAGCGGTGAGCGCCACCTTCATGCGTTCCAGGCGGGCCTTGACCGAGGTGTCCAGCACCTCGTCGCCAACCACCACGCGGATACCGCCAATCAGTGAAGGCTCAAGCTGGACATGGGCTTCGAGCTTGCGACCGAAGCGCTTCTCCAGCGACCCCATCACATCGGCCAGCTGGGCGGCATCGATGGGATAGGCGCTGTAGATCTGCGCATCAGCCACGCCGGCCGCGGCATTGGCCAGGGCATGGAATTGCCCGACCACCGCCGGCAGCGCCGTCAGACGCCCGTTCTCGATCACCGCGCGCAGGAAGTTCTGCACCCCGTCGGCCAGCGGCAGCTTGGCCGCCGCGGCCATCACGTCGAACACCTGTTGGGGTGCGACCTTGGGGTTGTCGGCAAAGGAGCGCAGCTCGGCATCCTGGGCCACCTGGGCCAGCGCGTCGAGCTGCTGGCTCCAGGCTTTCACATCATGCTTGGCGGCGACCTGGAAGAGCGCTTCGGCGTAGGGCCGGGCAACGGTTGCGAGCTCAGCCATGATTACAGCTCCGTCTTCAGACGGCCCAGCAACTCGGCGTGCACGCTGGCATTGACCTCGCGCTGCAGAATTTGCTCGGCACCCTTGACGGCCAGCGCGGCGACCTGCTCGCGCAGGGCCTCGCGGGCACGCATGGCCTGCTGGTCGGCGTCGGCCTTGGCGGCGGCCACGATCTTCGCGCCTTCTTCCTCGGCACGCTTCTTGGCCTCGTCGACGATGGCGGCGGCACGCTTCTCGGCATCGGACAACAGCTTGGTCGTCTCGTTGCGAGTAGTCGCCAGCTGCTCGTCGACGCGCTTGTTGGCCGAAGCCAGCTCGGTCTTGGCCTTGTCGGCCGCGGCCAGGCCGTCAGCGATCTTCTGGGCGCGCTCGTCCAGCGCCTTGGTGATGGGCGGCCACACGAAGCGCATGGTGAACCACACCAGGATCGCAAAGACGATCGCCTGGATGAACAGTGTTGCGTTGATATTCACGGCACGATCCTTTCAAGTCGTGAAAGGTTCGGGAGGAATTAGCGCAGAACGAAGGGGTTGGCGAAGGCGAACAGCAGAGCGATAGCCACGCCGATCAGGAAGGCGGCGTCGATCAGGCCGGCCAAGATGAACATCTTGGTCTGCAGTTCGTTCATCAGCTCGGGCTGACGAGCCGAGGACTCCAGGAACTTGCCACCCATCAGCGCGATGCCGATGGAAGCGCCGATAGCGCCCAGACCAACGATGATGCCGCAAGCCAGTGCCACGAGGCCGAGGATGTTTTCCATTGTTTGCTCCTAGAGAAATGAAAGAGAGAAAGAAAAGAGAGAAGAGGAACCAGTGATCAATGCGCGTCGTGCGCCTGACCGATGTAGATCAGCGTCAGCATCATGAAGATGAAGGCTTGCAGCGTGATCACCAGAATGTGGAACAGGGTCCACACCGTACCGGCAACGATGTGGCCGATGGCCAGACCGATGCCCGTCGCCGTCATCGCGAACGCGCCGCCCATCAGCGCGATCAGCATGAACACCAGTTCGCCGGCAAACATGTTGCCGAACAGACGCATGCCGTGCGAGACCGTCTTGGCGACGAACTCGATCAGCTGCATCAGGAAGTTGAAGGGCCACAGGGCCGGGTGGGCGCCGAAGGGCGCGGAGATCAGCTCATGGCCCCAGCCGCCCAGGCCCTTGATCTTGATGTTGTAGAAGAAGCACATCAGCAGCACGCTGGTCGACAGGCCCAAGGTGGTGGACAGGTCGGCGGTCGGCACGACGCGCATATAGGCGTGGTGCGGGTCGTGGCCGGTGGCGGCGTAGTAGTCGCCCCACAGCTTGGGCAGCAGATCCACCGGCAGCATGTCCATCGCGTTCATCAGGAAGATCCAGATGAACACGGTCAGGGCCAGCGGCGACACCAGCTTGCGGCTCTTGGCGTTGTGGATCACGCCCTTGGCCTGGTTCTCGACCATCTCGGACAAGATCTCGACGGCGGCCTGGAAGCGGCCGGGCACGCCCGAGGTCGCCTTGGCGGCGGCGCGCCACAGGAAGAAGCAGCCGATCAGGCCCAGCAGCACCGAATAGATCACCGAGTCCAGATTGAACAGGCTGAAGTCGACGATATTGGTTTGCTTGACGCTCTCGAACGAGAAGTTCTTCTGCATGTGTTGCAGATGGTGAGTGATGTACTCACCAGCGCTGGGCGCGTGTCCTTCGGCAGCCATTTCTAGTTTCCGTCGCTAATTTTCTTGAATCGACCCCGCGTGAGCAGGGCCAGCCAATTGACCTTCAGGCACACGATCATGGTCAGCAGCAGGGCCAGCCAATCCAGATCGTCTGCAGTCTTGGCCACCGCCACCAGGATGGCAATGACCAGAAAAATCTTGATCAACTCCCAGAGCATCATCGAGAGCAAGGCCGCTCCCGCATGACTCACCGGTCGTCGCGTCGTACCCCACGCCATCAAGGCATTCGGCACCACCACCGCGATCGCGCCATACAGCGCCGACCACGCTTTGCCGCCCTCTTGCGTGAACAACCACCAGAGCGCGGCGCAAACCACCCCCGCGGCGGCTTGCGCCGCCACCACCCGCCAGGGCGAGAGGGAGGGATTCCTGGCCCTCAAGCCCTGCGCTTCTTCTCGCGTCAGGGCCTTGAAAGCCGCTTCATCGTCCGCACCTGTTTCACTGTCGGCGTCCCATCCGGGCTGCGCGGCTTGGTTTCGTGCGCGCATCTCGTTCGGGTCCACGGCGTTTAAGGGGCGGTCGGCAAAACCCAAAGATTATATGTGGAAACCCGCAGTTCCCTGACAAGCCCTTAAGGAGGCTTAAGGTGGGACTGTTGCGGAGCCACCGCGCGCGGGTAGCGCAGCCGTGCGTCGGCCGCCTACCGCCGCTTATGGCCGTGCGATCGCGGCCGGCAGCCCCGGCACCTCGACCCTGAGCTTCAGCACCGCACCGGCCCAGGGCTGGGCCGCCAGTTCCTGCTCCGGGCGCTGTTCGCGCGCGGTGGTGATATAGAGCGTGCGCAGGTCCGCGTCGCCAAAGGTCGGCATCGTCGGGCAGCGCACCGGCAGGCGCAGCTCCTGCAGCAGTTCGCCGTCGGGCGCGAAGCGCAGCAGGCGCTGGCCCTCGAACATCGCCACCCAGTAACAGCCCTCGGCATCGACCGCCGCACCGTCGGGCCGGCCGCCATAGTCCTCGAGCGACTGCCCCGGCACCCGTGCGGCGAAGCGCGCGAACAGGCGGCGCTCGCCCAGCGTGCCGCCGGCCGCATCGAAGTCCAGGCGGTAGATCTCGTGCGCCTTTGTGTCACTCCAATACAACTGGCGCTGGTCCGGGCTCCAGGCCAGCCCGTTCGAGGTGACGATGCCCGAGCCCATCAGCCGGAAGGCGCCATCGGCGAAGCGGTAGAGCGCGGCCTCGGGGGCGCGCGCGTCGTCGATCGTGCCGACCCAGAAGCGCCCTTGCGCGTCGGGCTTGCCGTCGTTGAAACGCTGGCGGGCCGCGTCGTAGGGCGCCGCGGCCAGTCGCGTGTGGGCGCCGTTGGCGGTGTCGAGTTTCCACAGCCCGTTGCGCTGCGCCACCAGCAGGCCGCCGCCGGCCAGGCGGGCGATGCAGCCGGGCTGGCTGTCGAGCTGCCAGTGTCGCGTCATGCCGCTGATCGGGTCCAGGCGCAAGACCTGGCGCTCGGCGATGTCCACGTAATAGAGGCACTGCTCCTGCTCATGCCACAGCGGCGATTCGCCCAAGGTGGCCCGGTGCGGGCCGGCGCATTCGATGGGGAACGGGCTTGCTTCTTCGCTCATGACGGCGATGCTAGGGCGGAAACCGCCCGTAACCGCCGCTCAGCCAAGGTCGGCCTTCAAATAATGAGCGCCCGGGACCGGGTTGAAATAGAAGGGCGGCACCTCATCGAAGCCCAGGCTTTCGTAGAGCCCGCGCGCGGCCTCCATATCGTCCAGCGTGTCCAGCAGCATCGCGGAATAGCCCGCCTCGGTGGCGCGGTCCATCAAGGCCTGCGCCAGGGTGCGCCCCAGCCCGAAGCGGCGAAAGGCCGGCCGGACATAGAGCCGCTTCATCTCGCAGGCGTTCGGGTAATCGGCATCGGGCAGGTTGCGGAAAGCGCCGCAGCCCGCCACCGCGCCGTCCACCAGGGCCAGCAGCATCAGGCCGGTGGGCCGCGCATAGTCGCCCGGCAGCAGCCGAAGCTCGGTCTCGAAGCCCTGGAAGCCCAGGTCCACCGCCAGGCTCTGGCTGTACTCCAGCAGGATCTCGCGGGTGGTTGCCCAGCCGGCCTCGTCCTCGGGGCTGATCAACAGGATTTCGGGATTGGACATCGCGGCAGCCAGTTTACTCAGGTCGTGCCCAGGCTCACCAGCCAGACCACGCCCGCCGTACAGGCGGCCAGCAGCAGCAGGGCCAGCAGCCGCGTGGCCGCACCGTCGCGCGCGGCCGGCACCTTTGCGTCCAGGCGCTTGTTGCCGGCCAGCATGGCCCCAAGCAGATTGCGGCGCTTGACGATGGCGTAGTAGCTCAGGGCCAGCAGATGCAGCCCCACCAGCAGGTAGAGCCCCCACTGCCCCCAGCTCTTGTGGTGCGAGGTCCAGCCCAGGCTGGTGTCCACGCTGACGAAGCGCGCCAGCGGCCCGGTGATCGCGATCTCGTCGTCGGCGATCAGGCCAGAACCCACCTGCAGCAGCAGCCAGCCCAGCATGGCCAGCACCGCCAGCGCACCCAGCGGGTTATGCCCCACCTCGGCATGGTCCGCGGGCCTTGATCGCCCGCGCAGATAGCGCCAGAGCTTGCCTGGGCCGGGCACGAAACTCGCGAAACGCGACCAGCGCCCGCCCACCAGACCCCACAGCAGCCGGAAGATCAGCAAAGCCAGCACCGCATAGCCCAGGCGCATATGCCAGACCATCGCGTTGCCGCCCAGCTTGGCGCTGATCACCGCGCCGATGACGCCGGCCGCCAGCAGCCAGTGAAACAGTCGGGTCGGCAGATCCCAGACCCGCACCACCGCATGCGGCACCGCTGCTGCTTCACTCATCCGGACTCCTGCCTAGCTGCTCGAGGGCACCCACGATAGCCGATGTCGCGCCGCTCGCACAGACCCACCCCAAAGCGGCTCGGTCCTCACTAAACTGCGTGGGGCCAGGTATTGCCCAACCCGCGTCAACCCCAGCAAGGACCCCAGCATGACGATCGTGAAACGAAGCCTGTTGATCACCGCAACCGCCGTCGCCGGCCTGTGCAGCGCCCTACCCGCTGTCGCGCAGTTCCAGAAGCCCGAGGACGCGGTCAAGTATCGCAAGGCCGCCTTCACCGTGATGGCCGCGCATTTCGGCCGCATCGGCGCGATGGCCCAGGGTCGCGTGCCCTTCGACGGCGCGGCCGCGGCCGCGAATGCCGAGATCGTCGCCGACCTGTCCAGGCTGCCCTATGCCGGCTTCGTCGAAGGCACGTCCGGCAGCGACAAGGGCCAGCCCAAGCCCAATGTCTGGAGCGAGCGCCCCAAGTTCGACGCGGCCGCCAAGAAGATGCAGGAGGAGGTGGCCAAGCTCGCCGCCGCGGCCAAGGCCAACAATCTGGACCAGCTGAAGGCCGCCTTCGGCAGCGCCGCCAACAGCTGCAAGGCCTGCCACGACGATTTCCGCAATCCTTGACCCACCCCCTACGCGCTGCGCGCGCCCCCTCCAGGGGGCCGAGGCCGGACACAAACAGTCCTGAGGGCTGTTTGTGCCTGCCGAGGGCCGAGGCCTCCGGCCCTGGCACATCCGCAGGACCGGCAAAGCCGGATCCTCGGATGTCGTGCGAGGAGCGCGCCGGCCTTATGGCCCGGCGTCGCGGCCATGGGTGATGAAGCCGGGTCGCGCCAGTAGCCGCTGGTAGTAGGCCTCGACGGCCGGCAGGTCCGGCCGCTCGATCGGCGCGGCGCGCCAGCGATGCGTCGACAGTCCGATCACGACATCGGCCAGGGTGAAGCGCGCGCCGGCGACAAAGGCGCCGGTCGCCTGCAACTGCCCCTCCAGGATCGCCATGTACCGGTTCCAACCGGCCACGCCGGCCTGCAGTTGCTGCGCATCCTGGTGCGCCGGACTCTGCCGCACCAGGCCCATGAAGGCATAGCGCCAGCTGTTGTTCAGCTCGGTGGCCTGCCAGTCCATCCAGCGCTCCACCAGCGCGCGCTCGCGCGGCGCGGCGGGCAGCAGGTCGGCGCGACCCGCGCGGCCGGCCAGGTAGCGGCAGATCGTGTTGCTCTCCCACAGCACGAAGTCCGCGCCGTCCAGCAGCACCGGCATCATCGCGTTGGGGTTCAGCGCCCGGAACTCCGGCGACTGCCAGTCGCGCTCCTCGCGCTCGAACGCCAGGCCCAGCTCGACGCAGGTCCACAAGACCTTGCGCACATTGATCGAGCCGGCGCGGCCCAGTACCTTGAGTGTCATGATGCAAAGCCCAGCACGACCCTGCGGGTCTTCGCACTCTTCTTCTGGTGATCGCTCACATCGGCTGCGCCGATATGAGCGCTCCCCGAAGAAATCGGCCTCATGCTTCGCATGACTGGGCAAAGCCCAGCACGACCCTGCGGGTCTTGGCCGATTTCTTCTCGATCTTCGTGACCACGACCTTGCCGATCTCGGCCGTGTTCGCCACATGCGTGCCGCCGCAGGGTTGCAGGTCCACGCCCTCGATCTTCAGCACCCGCACGCGGCCCGAACCGCGCGGAGGCTGCACGCTCATGCTGCGCACCAGGCCCGGGTTCGCGTCCAGCTCCTCGTCCGTGATCCAGCTGTGGCTGACCGCATGCGCACCGGCCACCAGGCGTGCGATGCCGGCCGTCAGTTCGTCCTTGTCCAGCGCCTCGGTCATGTGGAAATCGAGCCGCGCATAGGACGCGGTGATCGAGCAGCCGTCCACCGGATGCGGCACCAGCGCGCAGAGCAGGTGCGTCGCGGTGTGGAAGCGCATATGGGAAAACCGGCGCGACCAGTCGATGCGCGCGCGCAGGACCGCGTCCGGCGCCAACCCGTCCAGCGACTGGTCGCCGGCGGGGATGTGCAGGATCTCGCCGCCCTCCCCTTTCCGGGTGTCGGCGATCACGACCAGCTGCCCGTCGGCCAGCTCCAGCACGCCGGCATCGCCGGCCTGCCCGCCGCCCTGCGGATAGAACACCGTGCGGTCCAGCAGCAGGCCGCGCTCGTCGACGCGCAGCAGCCGCGCCGTGCATTCGCGCAGTTGCGCGTCCTCGCGGAACAGATCGATCGTCGTCATGCCAGCAGCTCCAGTTGCACCTCGCCGCGCGGCGTGGCCAGGCGCGCCGACAGGCCGTCGCGCGCCTCGAAGCTCAGCAGCCGCACGCCCACCTCCGGCAGGCTGTCGGCCGGGTGCACCGCGCCCCATTCGATCAGCACCGGCAGGCCCTCGCGCCGCAGGCGCCGGCCGTCCTCGCGCAGCGCGATGCGCCAGCTCAGCAAGCCTTGCGGCGTCTGGCGCGCAGCCGCCACCGCCTCGCCGGCGTCGATACCCTCGCCGCGCCATTGCGCCAGGCTGGCCTCCAGGCTGACCACCCGCGAGACCCAGTGGATCAGGCCCGGTCCGCGCTCGCGCAGCGCGGCCTGCAGGGCCGGCTGGTCCAGGTCGAACCAGCGCGCGCGGCCTTGCGGGGCCGGCGCCTCGGGGTCGATCGCGATGATTTCAAGATAGCAGCGCGGATAGGCCGGCGCGGCGCCGATGTTCAGCAGCCGGTTGTGCGTGCCCATCAGCGCATGCCGGCCGCCGGGCGCGGGCGTCACGCCCAGCACCCGCTCGCACCAAGCCACGCCCTCGTCCAGGGAGGCGGCGCCGACGACCAGATGATCGAGCTCCATCTCTATCCGGCTCAGAGCCTCACCTGCCCATGGATCAGCGGCACCACGTCGCCGCCGATCCAGGTGTGCTCGCCCTCGCGCGCCACATGCACCCTGCCGGCGCGGCCCAGCGCGGCACCCTGTGCGGCGACATAGCGCTCGGGAGCAAGACCCGACCCCTGCAGCCACAGCGCGATGCCGGCGTTCAGGCTGCCGGTGACCGGGTCCTCCGGCACGCCCAGGTCGGGCACGAAGGCGCGCACCTCGAACTGCGCCGGCGCGCCGGCCGGATGGGCGCCCACCACGCCCAGCTTCAGGCCCTTCATGGCCACATAGTCGGGCCGCAGCGCCAGCACCGTGGCGGCGTCCTTCAGGCGCGCGGCCATCCAGCCCGGGCCGTTGTCCACCCAGGCCAGCTCCAGCAGCTCGCTCTCGGCCAGGCGCAGCGAACGCGCCACCTGCGCGCGCAGCGCCGCATCCTCGACCGGCCCGCTGCGCTTCAGCGGCGGCGCCGCGAAGGCCAGGCGCGCGCCCTCGCGCTTGATCTTCACGAGGCCGATCGCGCATTGCTGCACCAGTTCGCCGGGCCGCTTCGGGTCGCCGCCGGTGGCGAGGAACGCATGGGCCGAGCCCAGCGTGGGATGGCCGGCGAAGGGCAGCTCGCCGCCGGGCGTGAAGATGCGCACCCGGTAGTCGGCGGCGGGGTCGCTGGGCGGCAGCAAGAAGGTGGTCTCGGACAGATTGGTCCAGCGCGCGAACGCCGCCATCTGCGCCTCGTCCAGGCCCTCGGCATCCACCACCACCGCCAGCGGGTTGCCTTTCAGCGGCCGGTCGGCAAAGACATCGACCTGCAGGAAGCGGCGCAGCAGCCCGGTGCTCAAGGCGTCGGCTCCACCGCGGCCTCGACCAGCGCCTCCTTCAGCACCTGGCCGAGGATGGCCACGCCGTCGGTGATCAGCTCGGGCGTCAGGGTCACGAAGGACAGGCGCAGCGTGCGCTCATCCGGCTTGTGCGCATAGAAGGCCGCGCCCGGCACATAGGCAATGCCGGCCTCGACCGCCTGCGGCAGCAGGGCCATCGCGTCGAAACCCTCGGGCAGGCGGATCCAGAAGAACATGCCGCCCTCGGGGCTCTGCCATTCGCAGCCGGCCGGCAGGTGCTGCTGCAGCGCCGTGGCCATCGCGTCGCGGTTCGCCTTGTAGCGGGCGCGGATGCTGGGCACATGCTGGTCCAGAAAGCCGTTCTTGATGACCTCGTGCACGACGCGCTGGTTGAAGCCGGGCGTGTGCAGGTCGGCGGCCTGCTTGGCCTGCAGCAGCTTCGGGTAGAGCTCGGTCGGCGCGACGACATAGCCCAGGCGGAAGCCGGGCGTCAGCACCTTGGAGAAGCTGCCCAGGTAGATCGAGCCCTCGGGCCAAAGCGAACTCAGCGCCGGCGGCGGCGCCTGGTCGAACCACAGGTCGCCATAGGGGTTGTCCTCGACGACGGGCACGCCGGCCTGGCGCGCCGCGGCCATCACGGCCTCGCGGCGGGCCTGGCTCATCACGCGGCCGGTCGGGTTCTGGTAGTTGGGCAGCAGGTAGGCGAAGCGCGTGCCCGGCGCGTCGTGCGGCAGGCGCTCGAAGGCCTCGGGGCGCACGCCCTCGCCGTCGCTGGCCAGGCTGGTGAAGATCGGCTCGTAGGGCGTGAAGGCTTGCAGCGCGCCCAGGTAGGTGGGCGTCTCGACGGCCACCGGCGCGCCGGCGTCGCACAGGATCTTGCCCACCAGGTCCAGGCCCTGCTGCGAGCCGCTGGTGATCAGCACCTGCTCGGGGCTGGCCTGGATGCCCAGCGACGCGACCTTGTGCGCCACCCATTCGCGCAGCGGCGCAAAGCCCTCGCTGGCGGCGTACTGCAGCGCCTCCTTGGCGTTCTTGCTCAACACCGTGTCGCAGGCCGCCTTCAGCGCGTCGACCGGGAAGGTGTCGGCCGAGGGCAGACCGCCGGCCATCGACAGGATGCCGGGCTTCTCGGTCACCTTGAGGATCTCGCGAATGATCGAGGGGTTCATGCGCGCGGCACGACGGGCTTGGGTCCAGGGACTGCTACGGCTCATGGTTTCGGGTCTCCAACAGAGTCTGACGATTGTGGCGCAGCCAGCCCCGTGCAGGCAGGCGCGGGGGCCTTCGCCAGGCGGTCAGACCTGCGCAGGCAGGTCTGACCGTCCGGGCTCAGCATCCAGTCCAATGCGGCCTGCGCATGGAGCGATGTGCTGTCGAACAGGGGAAGGGGGCCGGGGCGGGCCGGATCCAGCAGCAGGCAGACCTCGGTGCAGCCGAGGATCACGGCCTGCGCGCCGGCCGTCGCCAGCGCGGCCACCTGCCGCTCGTAGAAGGCGCGCGAGGCCTCGACGAGGCGGCCCCGGCACAGCTCCTCGTAGATGATGCGATGCACCTCGGCGCGGCCGGCCGCATCGGGCGTCACCAGCGCGATGCCATGGCGCCCGGCCATGCGGTCGCGATAGAAATCCTGCTCCATCGTGTAGCGCGTGGCCAGCAGGCCGGCCTTGGCGATGCCGGCGGCCTTCAGCGCCGCGGCCGTGGCGTCGACGATATGGAGCAGCGGCAGGCCGGAGCGGCGCTCGATCTCGTCGGCCACCCTGTGCATGGTGTTGGTGGCGATCAGCAGCGCCTCGGCCCCTGCCGCCTTCAGGCCCGCGGCGGCGCGGCCCAACTGCGCGGCCGCTGCCGCCCAGTCGCCGCCGCGCTGCAGCGCCTCGATCTCGGCGAAGTCCACGCTGTGCAGCACCAGCCGCGCGCTGTGCAGCCCGCCCAGGCGTTCGGCCACGCCCTGGTTCAGCAGCCGGTAGAGATGGGCGGTCGATTCCCAGCTCATGCCGCCCAGAATGCCCAGCGTTCGCATCATCATCTGTGCACCGGCATATTCTTGCCCACCCAGACGACGCCGATCACGGCCAGCGCGAACACCAGCGTCATCGCGTCCAGCCGCTCGCCCAGCACCGGCACCGCCAGCAGCATCGACAGGAAGGGCTGCAGCACCTGCACCTGGCTCACCCGCAAGGTGCCGCCGATCGCCAGCGCGCGATACCAGGCGAAGAAGCCCAGCCACATCGAAAACAGCGAGACATAGAGAAAGCCGCCCCAGGCCGACCAGGCCACCGGCTGGTCCGGCCAGGTCAGCAGACCCGCCGGCAGGGTGACGGGCAGGCTCAGCACCAGCACCCAGCAGATCACCTGCTGCGGCTGCAGGGCCTTGGACAGCTGGGCCCCGCCCACATAGCCGGCCGAAGCGCTCAGCACCGCCAGCAGCAGGAGGCCATCGGCCCATTGGAAACCGGCCGCACCGCGCCACCAGGCAAAGCCCAGCACCAGGGCCAGGCCCGTGACGGCGCAGGCCCAGAAACCAGGCGAGGGCCGCTGCCGCAGGGCCAGGGCCGCGATGGCCGCGGTGGCCAGCGGCAGCACGCCCGAGATCACCGAGGCATGCACCGCGTCGACATGGCGCACCGCCCAGCCCAGGAACAGGGGCCAGCCGAACACCACCCCCAGCGCGGTCAGCGCCAGGCCGCGCCATTGCGCCGCGCCCCGGGGTCGTGGCGCCCGGGTGAGGTACAGATAGGCGGCCGACAAGATCCCGGCCAGCGCCGCCCGCCCCAGCGCGACGAACACCGGATCGAGCTGCGGCGCCGTGGCCGTGCCGCCGGCCAGGCGCGTCATCGGGATGCTCAGCGCGAAGATGAACACGCCCAGCAGGCCCAGCAGCAGGCCGCGCCGCTGCTGCGCGTCGAGCGCGGGCGGCATCGGAGGCGGGGCGGGAGCGAGGCCGGAGCGCTGCATCATGGTGCGGCCCAGTCTAGCGCGCACAACCAATACAGAACCAGTACACTTTACGGCACACGCCACTTTTCTGTATTGGCATGAACACCAGCACAGCCCCGACCTCGCAGGCCGCCGCCCTCAGCCGCGGCGCCAGCACGCCGCTGGCCCAGCAGCTGGCCCAGCGCTTCGCCGAGCGCATCCAGCAACGCCTGCTGCTGCCCGGCGCACGCCTGCCCTCGGTGCGCGAATGCGCCAGGCACCATGGCGTCAGCCCCTACACCGTGGTGGCGGCCTACGACCAGTTGCTGGCCCAGGGCCTGCTGGAGGCGCGCAAGCAGCGCGGCTTCTTCGTGCGCGAGGCCCGGTCGGCGGCGCGCGAGCAGCCGCGGGCCGCCGGCACGCGCGCGGCGGCCGCCGCGCCGCGCGCGCCGCTGGATGCCACCGCGCTGATCCGCAGCATGTTCCAGGCCGATGCGCGCAGCGCGCCGGGCCTGGGCACCCTGCCGGCCGACTGGCTGGATCTGGCCGTGGTGCAGAGCGCGATGCGCAAGGTGGTGGCCCAGAGCGAGGGCGCCGACCAGCTGGCCCTGCAATACGGCGAGCCCGGCGGCGACATGCGGCTGCGCGAGGCCCTGGCCCAGCGCCTGGCCGATCTGGGCATCGCCGCCGCACCGGGCCAGATCGTCAGCACGGTAGGCGCCACCCATGGGCTGGACCTGATCACCCGCACCCTGCTCGCGCCCGGCGACGCGGTGCTGGTCGACGATCCCGGCTGGGCCATCGAGTACGCGCGCCTCACGCAGGCCGGCATGCGCTTGCTGGCCGTGCCGCGCGGCGCCGACGGCCCCGACCTGGCGGTGATGCGCCAGTTGGTCGAGCAGCACCGGCCGCGCATGTACGTCACCGTCTCGGTGCTGCACAACCCGACCGGCAACAGCCTGTCGCTGGCCGGCGCACACGAGATCCTGAAGCTGGCCGAGGCGGCGGACTTCCTGATCGTCGAGGACGACACCTATGCCTTCTTCGCGCCCAACCATGCGCCGCGCCTGTCGGCGCTGGACGGGCTGAAGCGCACGATCTATGTCTCGGGCTTCTCCAAGATCCTGACGCCCTCGTGGCGCGTCGGTTTTCTCGCCGCCAGCCCCGAGCGCATCGCCAAGCTGACCGAGCTGAAGCTGCTGTCCACGCTGACCACCAGCCCGCTGCTGGACCGCGCGGTGGCCATCTGCCTGGAGCAGGGCCAGCTGCGCCGCCATGCCGAGCGCGTGATGGGCCGGCTGGACGCGGCGCGGCTGCGCGCCGTGCGCCTGGCCGAGGAGGCCGGCTGTCCCTTCGTGACGCCGCCGCAGGGCCTGTTCGGCTGGGTCGATGCCGGCGTCGACACCGAGCGCCTGGCGCACCGCCTGCTGGACCGCGGCTGGCTGATCGCGCCGGGCCTGCTGTTCAGCGCCAGCCGCCAGGCCGGCACGCTGATGCGCATCAATTTCGCGACCTCGCAGGACGTGCGCTTCTGGCGGCTGCTGGAGCAGGAACGCGCCGCGCTGCGCTAAGCGCGTGTTTGCGATCCCCCCATCGGCACGCGGCCCTTGACCGCCCAGGCCAGCGCGGCATAGGAACGCGGACCGTCCGGCTCGCCGTCCAGATAGGCGGCCCGCACGGCCTCGCAAAGGCGCTCGCGCTCGGCGTCCGACAAGGACCGGACATGCTCGGCCCCGGGGCCATCCCCGCCGAGATAGGGCGCCCAATAGTCGGCAAAGGAGGTGAATTCCATGCGGATGCTTAGCACCGCTTCGTCGATGTCGACGAAGCCGGCGGCACGCCATGCCGCGACCAGCTCGCCCGGCCTGGTCATCGGCCGCGTGTAGTTCCTGGCGCGGCGCTCCCCGGCCCGGGCATCCAGGGCCGCGGCCGTGTCGAAGAAGAGCCGGTTGGCCACGAAGCCGCCGCGCGCATCCCAGACCGTGGCGGCCACCAGGCCACCGGGGCGCGTGACGCGGCGCATCTCGGCGATGGCCCGCTCGGCCTGCGGCACGAAATGCAGCACCAGCATGGCCAGCGCGGCATCGAAGCGCGCGTCCGGATGGTCGATGGCGCAGGCATCCCCGACCTGGAAGCTGATCCCGCGCTGCGGGTAATGCCGGCGGGCATGCTCGATATAGACCGGCGCCAGATCGATCGCATGGACCTCGGCCGCCTCGGCGACCAGCGCCCCCGCCAGATGCCCGGTGCCGCAGCCGACGTCGAGCACGCGCGCGCCCTGCGGCAGGCCCGCGAACCCGATGAAGGGCCCGGCCAGCCGGCGGCTCCAGCGGCCCATGTTCAGTTCGTAGCCGTCGCCGTCGGCGGCGACAAAGGTGGAATTGCTCATCGGCAGGCTCCCGCTGTGCAGCGACGAGTGTGCCACCGCCGCTGCACAGCTACTCCGCGACCCGGTCCCGCCCCTCCGCCTTGGCCCGGTACAGCGCCGCATCCGCGCGCTGATACAGGCTGTCCGGCGTCTCGTCCGGCAAGGCCTCGGCCAGGCCCATGCTGAGCGTCAGGCGGCCCGAGGCGCCGCCGGCCGCGTGCGTCACCGCGCGGCTGGCCAGCGCGCCGCGGATCTCCTCGGCGCAGTGGCGCGCGCCGGCCAGGTCGGTGCGCTGCAGCAGCAGCGCGAACTCCTCGCCGCCCAGACGCGCGACCAGGTCGCCGGGCCGGCGCGCCGCGCCCGCCAGGCAGGCGGCCACGGCCTGCAGCGCCAGATCGCCGCGTTGGTGGCCATAGCGGTCGTTGTAGGCCTTGAAATGGTCGACGTCGAGCAGCAGCAGGGTCAGGGCCTCGTTGCAGCGCTGGCGCTGGCGCATCGCCAGCTCCAGCCGCTCGGTGAAGCAGCGCCGGTTGGCCAGCCCGGTCAGCGCATCGGTCCGCGACAGCCGCTCCAGCACATGCACCTGGGCGGCGATCTCGCCCAGCAGGTGGTTGGCGCCGCCGGCAAGCTCGGTGATCTCGTCCTGGCCGCGCACCGTGACCTGGCGCCCCCAGTCGCGTTGCTCGCGGATGTCGGCAATCTCGCGGCGCAGCCGCACCAGGCGCGCCACCAGCAGCCGGTCGGCCGCCCACACCAGGCCGGCCGCCAAGGCCAGCGCCAGGCCCAGCATCACCCAGCGCACGCGCTGCAGCAGTTCCCGGCCCTGCTGCAGGATGTGGCGCGGCCAGCGCGTCTCCAGCACCGCCACCTGCGCTCCAGCCAGGTCGTGCAGCGGCCAGTAGATCACGAGCTGCGCCGACATGCGATCCAGCCGTGCCGGCCCCAGGCCGGTCTGCGAGCGCAGCTCGAGCGCCAGCGGCTCGCCCGGCAGGGCTTCGCCGGGGCGCAGCGGGTGCAGCTGCAGCTCCAGCCCGCTGCGCCGTGCCACCGCCAGCAGCACCGCCGGACTCAGCCATTCGGCGATCGCCACCGTGCCGCGCGCGGGTGCGCCGCCCAAGCCGTCCAGCAGCGGCCGCCGGCACACCATCATCAGGTCCCGCCGGGCCCGCGCCAGGCCGCAGGGCATGCTGGCGTCGAGGGCCGGCCGCGCCAGCAGGGCCTGCACCGCGGGGCCGAAGTCCGCGGGCAAATCCAGCCCGCTGGCCTGCCCGGGCGCGGCGATGCTGTGCCGCAGGGCGCCGTCGCGCGCATACAGCCCCAGCCAGTTGAGCCCCGAATTGCCGATGCTGGCCGCGTTGAGGTTCTGCGCGGCGAAACGCGCATTGCCGTCGGCCGCGTACTGGTAGAGATCGGGCCAGACGCTCCATTCGCGCAGCACCCGGTCGCGCAGCGCCAGCTCGTCGTCCAGGGTCTGCAGCAGGCGCACCAGGTCCGCGCGCACCGCGCGCTGCTCCAGCGCCAGGTGGTTCTGCTCGACGCTGGCATGCAGGAACCACAGCGCCAGTCCGCCCAGCGTGGCCGACAGCGACAGCACCCACAGCACCACCTTGACGCGCAAGCCCATCGCCCACCCGCTCACCGGAAGATCCGGTGAATCTACCCGAGTCCGGGCCCCGCGCCCGCCGCGCGACACAAGTCGATGCTTTGTCCCTTCGCTCTCTTTATGATGCGGCGCCATGCGCCCATGTCTCGCCCGCCTGCTGCTCGTTCTTTCGCTGTCCCTCCTTGCCGCGCTGCCGCCGGCCTGGGCGCAATACGCCCAGACGCCGCGCTACGGCGTGCAGGTGCTGAAGAAATACCCGCACGACACCGGCGCCTTCACCGAAGGCCTGTTCTACCGCGACGGCATGCTCTACGAGAGCACCGGGCTGGAAGGCCGCTCGGTGGTGCGCCAGGTGCGGCTGGAGAGCGGTGCGGTGCTGCGCGAGGAGGCCCTGCCGGCGCAGTATTTCGGCGAGGGCATCGTCGACTGGGACGAACGCCTGATCCAGCTGAGCTGGAAGAACGGCGTCGGCTTCGTGCGCGACCGCGCCACCCTGGCGCTGAAGTCCACCTTCCGCTACCCCGGCGAGGGCTGGGCGCTGACCCGCGACGAGCGCCGCATCATCATGAGCGACGGCAGCAACCAGCTGCGCTTCCTCGACCCGCAAAGCCTCAAGGAGATCGGCCGCGTCAGCGTGCGCGAGCAGGGCCGGCCGATCGACCGGCTCAACGAGCTGGAATACATCAAGGGCGAGGTCTGGGCCAATGTCTGGCAGACCGACGAGATCGTGCGCATCGACCCGAACAGCGGCCGCGTCACCGGTCGCATCGAGCTGGCGGGCCTGCTGACGCGCGAGGAGGCCGGCCGCGTCGACGTGCTCAACGGCATTGCCTACGACGCCCAGGGCGACCGCATCTTCGTCACCGGCAAGTTCTGGCCCTGGGTGTTCGAGATCCGGCTCAGGCCGCTGCCGCGCTGAGCGGCCCGCCGGGCCGCCCTTAGCGGGCGGCCAGGTACTGGTGGATCGAGGCCACCGCCGCCGCGCCCTCGCCGATGGCGCCGCCGACCCGCTTGACCGAGCCCGAGCGCACATCGCCCACCGCGAACACGCCCGGCACGCTGGTTTCCAGCGGCCCCGGCAGATAGGCGCCCGCGGCGGCCTCCGCGGCCGCGCCGGTGCAGACGAAGCCATGGGCGTCGACCGCGACGCCGCAGCCCTCCAGCCAGCGCGTCTCGGGCTCGGCGCCGACGAACAGGAACAGATTGCGGGTGTCGCAATCCCCCTGCTCGCCACTGCGGCGGTCGCGCCAGCTCAGGCCGCTGAGCTTGCCACCGCGCTCGCCGCGCAGCGCGCTCAGCTCGGTGTGGGTGAGCAGCTCGATATTGGAGGTGTTGGCGATGCGGTCGATCAGGTAGCGCGACATGCTGGCCGACAGGTCGGGCCCGCGCACCAGCATATGCACCTTGGCCGCATGCTCGGCCAGGAAGACCGCGGCCTGGCCGGCCGAGTTGCCGCCGCCCACCAGGGCCACCTCGGACCGGGCGCAGAGCTTGGCCTCCACCGTCGAGGCCCAGTACCAGACGCCGCGCCCCTCGAACTCGGCCAGCCGCGGCACCTCGGGCCGCCGGTAGCGCGCGCCGCTGGCCACGACGACGGTGCGGCCGCGCAGCCAGCGGCCGTCGGACATCTGCAGGCGCAGCTGGCCCTCGGGACCGGCCTGGCTGCAATCCAGCGCCTGGGCCTCGGAGGGGATCATCACGTCGACCCCGAACTTCTGCGCCTGCACGAAGGCGCGGCCCGCCAGCGCCATGCCGGAGATGCCGGTCGGGAAGCCCAGATAGTTCTCGATGCGCGCGCTGGCGCCGGCCTGGCCGCCGAAATGCCGGCAGTCCAGCACCACCACGCTGAGGCCCTCGGAGGCCGCATAGACCGCCGCCGCCAGGCCCGCCGGCCCGGCGCCGACGATGATCACGTCGAACAGCTCCTCGCGTTCGCGCATGTCCAGCATGCCGATGCAGCGCGCCAGCTGGGCCTCGCTGGGGTTGACCAGCACCGCGCCGTTCGGGCAGACCACCATCGCGTCGTCCGCCGCCACGCCGTACTGCTCCAGCAGGGTGGCGGTGGCCGAGCATTCGCTGGCCTGGATCTGCTGATGCGGCTGGCCGTTGCGACGCAGGAAACCCTGCAGGCGCACGATGGCGGGCGATTCGGGCGAACCCACCAGCACCGGCCCGCTGATGCCCGCCTCGATCAGGCCGACGCGGCGCAGGATCAGCGCGCGCGTGATGCGCTCGCCCAGATCGGCCTCGCCGATGATCAGCGCACGCAGCTGCTCGGTCGGGATCACCAGCGCGTCCAGGTCCTCCAGCACCTCGGCATCGACCAGGGCCGCGGCGCCCGACAGCTGGCCCACCTCGCCCAGGAACTGGCCGGGCCCGTTCTCGATGATGGGCACCACCTCGCCCAGGCCGTTGCGTTGCGTCAGCAGCACCCTGCCGCCGAGCTGCACCACCATGCCCGGCGGACGCTGGCCGGCGCGCACCAGGAAATGGCCGCGCTCGAAACGCTGCACCGTGCCGAAGCGGCTGATGCGCGCGATCTCGTCGGGCGTCAGCGTGGGAAACATCTGATGGTGCCGGTCGGCACGCATCTGCGTGGCAGATTCCTGGCTCATGGGTTCTCTCGACAGGGGCAGTCGAGCCATTGTTGAGCTTTTCGGCCCGTTTGCCGAGGCCCAGGGGGATGAATTCGGAGCTATGCCTTCGGAGGGAGTCCGTTCAGCGTGCCTCCAGCGTCTCCCAGCGCTCGAGCAGCGCCAGCAGCTCGGTCTCGATCTCGCCGGCCCGCTCGGTCACCTCGGCAATGCGGGCCGCCCCCTGGGCGTAGAGCTCGGTGCCATTGAGCAGGGCGTTGAGCTGGGTCTGCTCGGCCTCCAGCGCCGCCATCTTGCCGGGCAGCTCGTCCAGCTCGCGCTGTTCCTTGTAGCTGAGTTTTTTCTTCGTGCTGGCCACCACGGGCGCCGGTGCCGGCGCGGGCGGGGCAGCCGGTGCCGCGCCGGCCTGCCTGGCCCTTTGCTCCTGGATGGCGGCGGCACGCTTGGACTGGATCAGCCAATCCTGCACCCCGCCCTCGTACTCGCGCCAGCGGCCGTCGCCCTCGCTGACGATGGTGGAGGTGACCACGTTGTCGAGGAAACGCCGGTCGTGGCTGACCAGGAAGACCGTGCCGTCGTACTCGGCCAGCAGCTCCTCCAGCAGCTCCAGGGTCTCGATGTCCAGGTCGTTGGTCGGCTCGTCCAGCACCAGCACATTGGCGGGGCGGGCGAACAGGCGCGCCAGCAGCAGGCGGTTGCGCTCGCCGCCCGACAGGCTGGAGACCGGCGAGTTGGCGCGCGCCGGCGAGAACAGGAAGTCGCCCAGATAGCTCTTCACATGCTTCTTCTGCGTGCCGATCTCGATCCACTCGCTGCCGGGGCTGATGGTGTCCGCCAGGGTGGCGTCGAGCTTCAGCGTGTCGCGCATCTGGTCGAAGTAGGCCACGCTCATGCGCGAGCCCTGGCGCACCTCGCCGCCATCCGGTGCCAGCTCGCCGAGGATCATCTTCAGCAAGGTCGTCTTGCCGGCGCCGTTCGGGCCCACCAGGCCGACCTTGTCGCCGCGCAGGATGGTGGCGCTGAAATCGCGCACGATCACCCGCTCGCCATAATGCTTGGAGACGTTCTCCAGCTCGGCGACGATCTTGCCGCTGGCACCGCCGGTGTCGATGTCCAGCTTGACCTTGCCCTGCACATCGCGCCGCGCCGCATGGGCCTGGCGCATCGCCTCCAGGCGCTGGATGCGCGCCACGCTGCGGGTGCGGCGCGCCTCGACGCCCTTGCGTATCCACACCTCCTCCTGGGCCAGGAGCTTGTCGAAGCGGGCGTTGACCAGGGCCTCGTTCTCCAGCTCGTACTGCTTGGCGGCCTGGAAGGCGGCGAAGTTGCCCGGATAGCCGCGCAGCGTCCCGCGGTCCAGCTCGACGATGCGGTTGGCGACGTTGTCCAGGAAGGCGCGGTCGTGGGTGATCAGCAGCAGCGAGCCCTTGAAATCGTTCAGCAGGCCTTCCAGCCAGGCGATCGCGTCCAGGTCCAGATGGTTGGTCGGCTCGTCCAGCAAGAGCACGTCCGGCTGGGCCACCAGGGCGCGGCCCAGCGCGACGCGCTTCTTCAGACCGCCGGACAGGGCGCCGATGACGCGCTCGCCGTCCAGGCCCAGGCGGTGCAGGGTCTCGTCGACGCGCTGCTCCCAGTTCCAGGCGCCGATCTGCTCGATGCGCTCCTGCACCCAGGCCAGGTCGTCGTGCTCGTCATGGCGCTCGTAGCGCTCGCGCAGGGCCTTGGCCTCGGCCACGCCCTCGCTGACCACCTCGAAGATCGTCGCCTCGGGCCGCAGCACCGGCTCCTGCGGCACATAGACCGTGGTCAGGCCCTGCTGCAGCTGCAAGAGGCCGTCGTCGAGCTTCTCGAGGCCGGCCAGGATCTTCAGCAGCGAGGACTTGCCGGTGCCGTTGCGGCCGATCAGGCCGACGCGCTCGCCGGTTTCGAGGGCGAAATTGGCCCCGTCGAGCAGCGGCACATGGCCGAAGGCGAGATGGGCGTTGGAGAGGGAGAGGACTGCCATGGGCGCGATTGTCGTCGACGCGGCGGATCACGCCCCGGCAGTCGGGCGGCCGCCTCAGGGCGCGACCCTGGCCGTGACATCGATCTCCACCAGGGGCCCCAGCGGCAGACGGGACACCTCGACGCAGACCCGGGCCGGAAAGGCTCTCGGAAAATACCTGGCATAGACCGCATTGACGGCGGCGAAGTCGTCCATGTTCGTCAGGTACACCGCGGCCCGCACGACCTGCTCCAGGTCCGAGCCCGCGGCGGCCAGGATGGCCCGGATGTTCTGCAGCGCGCGCTCGGCCTGGGCCGCGGCATCCTGCCCGACGAGCTGGCCCGTCGTGGGGTCCAGCGCCACCTGGCCCGAGGTCCAGATCCAGCCATCCCATGCCACGCCCTGCGAGTAGGGCCCAACCGGGGCGGGCGCGGCCGGGGTTTCGATGACATGTCGACTCATGGCGGCCTCCAGCGAAACGAGACCCGAAAAGAATAGGCGAGCGCCGCGCCCGCGCGGCTAGACCCCGGCTTCCAGCGCGGGAAACGCCATGGCCAGCTGCGGCGCCAGCTTGGCCATGCAGGCCTCGAACAGGCGGCTGCCCAGCCAGCCGGCGAGCCAGGCCTGCAGCGCCGGCAGCGGCAGGCCGGCGAACCAGGCCGGCTCCACCGCGGCGAACTGGCGCACGAAGGGGAAGATCGCGAGGTCGGTGGCGCAGGGCGCAGCGCCGCCCAGATAGGGCCGGCCTTCCTGCAGCCGGCGCTCCAGCGGCAGCGGCAGCGCGGCCAGGGCCTGCGCGCGCTGCCGCTCGCGGGCCGTTTCCTCTGCACCGGCGTAGCGTTCGGGGTATTTGTAGCGATCGAGGTGATGCTTGAAGTCGCCGTCATTGCGGCGCAGCAGGTCGAGGTTCTCGCCCGATTGCGCCCGCTGCCACCAGCCGTCGCGATCCTCGGGCTCCAGCGCCCAGCGCATGATGTCCCAGCTCTCCTCCAGCACCCGGCCATCGGGCAGATGCAGCACCGGCACCGTGCCCTTGGGCGACAGGGCCAGCAGCGCCGCGGGCTTGGCGCGCAGCACGATCTCGAAGGCCTCGAAGTCCAGCCCGGCCCCGAGCAGGGCCATGCGCGCCCGCATCGCATAGGGGCAGCGGCGATAGCTGTAGAGCAGGGGCTTCGAGGGCGGGACTGGAATGCTGTTCACGCCGCGAGGCTAGCGCAAAGCCGCCGCGGCGGCGCGGCGGCGCTGGCTCAGTCGTCCGACGAGAACCCCGAGGCCTTCACGATCGGCCCCCATTGCTCGCGCTCCTTCGCGAGCCGGCGCGCATAGTCGCCGGGCGACAGGAACAGGGGCTCGAAGCCCAGCTTGGCCAGGCCCTCGGTGACCGCGCTCTCGCGCAGGGCCACGCGCACCAGGTCGGCGATGCGCTCGACGGTGGCGGTGGGCGTCCTGACGGGCAGGAACAGGCCATAGGTCTCGACCCCGTCGATCCCCTTGAAACCCTGCTCCTCGAAGGTCGGCGCGTCGGGCGCGAAGCGCGAGCGCCTGCCGTCGGTGACGCCCAGCAGGCGCACGCGCCCCGAGGCCAGATGGGGCAGGAAGTCGCCGATGCTGAAGCAGCCCGAGGCGATCTGGCCGCCCATCAGGTCCTGCATGCCCGGCGCCGCGCCGCGATACGGCACATGGGTCAGCCGGATGCCGGCGGCGCGCTCGAACTGGTTGCCCAGGAAATGCGGCATCGCACCGGCGGCCGGCGAGGCATAGGCGGCGCTGCCCGGGTTGGCCTTGGCCCAATCGACGAACTGGGCCAGCGTCTTCACCGCGGCCGGCACCATCGGGCCGACGCCGAAGCCGCAGGTGGAATGGGCCAGCGGCGCCACCGGGATCACGTCGGCATCGGGTCGATAGGCCAGCTTGCGATAGGCATGCGGGTAGATCGTGAACATCGACGAGGGGCTCAGCAGCAGGGTCTGGCCGTCCGGCGGCGCATCCTTCAGCGCCACGATGGCCAGGCGCCCGCCGGCGCCCACCTTCTGCTCCACCAGCACCGACTCGGCCATACGGCCGCGCCAGGCCTCGGCCACGCGGCGCGCGCTGGTGTCCACCGAGCCGCCGGCCGGGAAGCCGACCAGGATGCGCGGCAGATTGCCGGCCTGGGCGGTCGCACGCGCGGCCAGGCCGCCCAGCAGGGCGGTCAGGGCCGCCGAGAACGCTCGTCTTTGCATCGCTGTCTCCTTTTGTCGCTTATCGTTCTTGTGCCGGCCGGCGCTACCCGGGATGCGGCAGCGGCTGGGCCGCCGCCGTCGCCACCCAGGCCAGGCGCTCCAGATCGGCCTTCAGCCCGGAGCCGCGCTCGCCCAGGCCCTGCACCAGGGCGCGGTCATGCGCCAGCACGGCCTGCTGCAGCCTGGCCAGTCGGCGCCGGCCCGCGGCCGTCAGATGCAGGCCCCAGGAGCGCGCATCGGCCGGGTCGTCGCGGCGCTCCACCCAGCCCTGGGCCGTCAGCCAGTCGGTCAGGCGCAGCGCGCCGCTGCGATGCAGCCCCATCGCCTGGGCCAGCAGGCCCTGGCGCATGCCGGGGTTCTCGGCCACCAGCACCAGCGCGGCGAAGCGCTGCGGGCTGATGTCGGCGCCGGCCGTGGCGCGGTAGAAATCCAGGTAGAGCGCGTTCTGCGCGCGCCGCAGCGCATAGCCCAGCAGCTCGTCCAGCATGCCGTAGCGCAGGCCCGGCACCGGCAGCAGCAGGCCCTCCGGCGGCGCGGCCTCGGTGATTGGCGTCTTCGTCATGCCTTCAGCATAGATATCGTTGCATAGCGCAACAATCTCGCTTACCCTGATGAAAATCAAGGAGACAAGCCATGGCACTCGATATCCTGGTCGCCGGCGGCGGCATCGGCGGACTGACGGCGGCGCTGGCGCTGCACGCGCGCGGCCACCGGGTCACGGTCTGCGAGGCCGCCGCGCAGATCCGCCCGCTGGGCGTGGGCATCAACCTGCTGCCGCATGCGGTGGCGGTGCTGGACGAACTGGGACTGCTGCCGGCGCTGCGCGCGCTTGGCCTCGAGACCTCGGCCCTGCTGTTCGCCAACCGCCATGGCCAGACCATCTACCGCGACGCGCGCGGCCTGGCCGGCGGCTACAGCCATCCGCAGCTGAGCATCCATCGCGGCGAGCTGCAGAACCTGCTGTGGCGCGAGGCCGAGGCGCGGCTGGGCGCCGGGCGGCTGCGCTGCGGCGAACGGGTCGTCGCCGCGCACAACGAGGCCGGCAGCGTCGTCGCGCAGATCGAAGCGGCCGACGGCGGCCGCACCGAGCGCCGCGCCGAGCTGCTGATCGCGGCCGACGGCATCCATTCGGCGATCCGCCGCCAGTTCCATCCCGACGAGGGCGCGCCGCGCTGGAACGGCATGATGATGTGGCGCGGCACCTCCTGGGCCCGCCCCTTCCTGGACGGCCGCACCATGGTGCAGGCCGGGCATCGGCGCGCCAAGTTCGTCGTCTACCCGATCGCGCCGCCGCGCGCCGGCGACGGGCTGCAGCTGATCAACTGGATCTGCGACCGGCGCCTGCGCGAGGACGGCATCGGCGGCGGCCTGGCCGCGCCCGGCCGCGAGGACTGGAGCAAGCCCGGCAGCCTGGACGACCTGCTGCCGACCTTTGGCGGCTGGCGCTTCGAGTGGCTGGACGTGCCCGGGCTGATCGGCGGCGCGACCCAGCTGCTGGAATGGCCGATGGTGGACCGCGACCCGCTGCCGCGCTGGCGCCAGGGCGAACGCATCACCCTGCTGGGCGACGCGGCGCATCCGATGTACCCGATCGGCTCGAACGGCGCCACCCAGGCCATCCTCGACGCCCGGGCTCTGGCCGCGGCGCTGGCGGCCGCAAGCGACCTGCCGGCGGCGCTCGATGCCTACGAGAACGAGCGCCGGCCGCTGTGCGCGCGCATCGTCGAGATGAACCGCCAGGAGGGGCTGGACGCGATCCTGGACATGGTGGAGGAGCGCGCACCGGACGGCTTCGCGCGGCTGGAGGATGTGATCGATCCGGCCGAGGTCGACGCCTATGTCAGGCACTACAAGGCCGCGGCCGGCCACCACCAGCTGGCGGGCTGAAGCGTGGCTTCGCTCAGCGCTTGCGCGCCAGGCTCAGCCCGTCGCTGAAGGGCAGCAGCACCATGTCGACGCGGGTGTCCGCATGCAGTTTGCGATTGAAGGCCTGCAGGGCCCGGGTGTCGTCCGACTCGGCCGGCCGCGCCACCGCGCCGCCCCACAGGGTGTTGTCCACCGCGATCAGGCCGCCGGGACGCAGCAGCCGCAGGCAGCGTTCGTAGTAGGCGTCGTAGCTCACCTTGTCGGCGTCGATGAAGGCGAAGTCGTAATGCCCGGCCGCGCCCGCCGCCAGGCGAGCGTCCAGGGTCTGCTGCGCCGGCGCCAGCCGCAGATCGATCTTGTGCGCCACGCCGGCCTGTTCCCAGAAGGGCCGGCCGATGCGGGTGTACTCCTCGCTGATGTCGCAGGCCAGCAGCTCGCCGTCGTCCGGCAGGGCCAGCGCCACCGACAGCGCGCTGTAGCCGGTGAACACGCCGATCTCGATGGCGCGGCGCGCGCCGATCAGCCGCACCAGCAGGGCCATCAGCGCGCCCTGTTCCGGCGCGATCTGCATGCCGGCATAGCGGTGCGTGCGCGTGGCCTCGCGCAGCGCCGCCTGGGCCGGATGCTCGCGCAGCGAATGCGCCAGCACATAACGGTAGAGCTCGTCGTTCAGCGGCAGGTAGCGATTCGACATGGCAGGCCTCAGCTCGGGTCTTCAAGGTTCTCATGATGCGCGCTGGCGCCGCGCTTCCAGTAGGCGGCGGCGCGGATCGCATGGCGGTCATGGCCCTTTTCCTCCACCAGCAGCCTGCGCAGCGCGGCCATCGCGGCGGCCTCGCCGGCGCACCAGGCATAGCCCTCGCCCGCCGGCAGCGCCAGCGCGCGCACCGCGGCGATCAGCTCGGCATCGCTGGCCACCCAGTGCAGCTGCACCTCGGCGGCGCTGGCCAGCGCGCGGCGATCGGCCACCTCCGGCAGGTTCAGCACGACGAGGGCGCGGGCGCCGGCGGGCAGCTCCTCCAGGCGACGCGCGATCGCCGGCAGCGCGGTCTCGTCGCCGACCAGCAGATGCCAGGCGTAGTCGGTCGGGATGATGAAGGAGCCGCGCGGGCCGGCGATCGTCAGCCGCTGGCCCGGCGCGGCCCGCGCCGCCCAGCCGGCGGCGGGGCCGTCGCCATGCAGCGCGAACTCCAGCGTCAGCTCGTTGGCAGCGGCGTCATAGCGGCGCGGCGTGTAGTCGCGGCGCGCCGGCTCCGCTCCCTCGACCGCGGGGTCGAGGAAGAGCTTGATGTGGTCGTCGAACGAGGGGCTGAGGAAGCCGGGCAGGTCCTCGCCGGTGAGGGTAATGGCCCGCACATGCGGGCTGAGGGCATCGACGCGCTTGACCAGCAGCTCGCGCCGCTTGATCTCGTGGCGCACGCGCTGGACGCGGCTGCCCTGTTTTGGTCCGGACATGCTCGTGAGCTCCCGATATGGTTGACAATATCACCCATCATGCGCAAATCGATGGACAATGTCAACCATTTACCCGCCAAGGCCGAGCCGCGCCCGGAGCCGGACGATGTGCTGGAGCTGGTGCACCGGGTGATGCACCAGTACCGCTCGCAGCAGTACCAGGTGCTGCGCGACGGGCCGCACGACATCACGCATATGGAGAGCAAGGTGCTGGGCTATTTCGGCCGCCACCCGGGCGCGACCCAGAGCGAGCTGGCCGGCGACACCGGCCGCGACAAGGCCCAGCTGGCGCGCCTGATCAAGGGCCTGCGCGAGCGCGGCCTGCTGGACGGCAGCGCCGACGCGGCCGACCGCCGCCAGGTGCGCCTGAGCCTGACCGCGGCCGGCCGGGCGGTGCTGGCCAGCCTGCGCCAGCAGGCCGAGCGCCTGTCGGCCAAGGCGGTCACGGGCCTGCAGGCGGCGGAACGCGCGCAGCTGCTGGCGCTGCTGCAGCGCGTGAAGCGCAATCTGGACGAAGCCGACTGAGCGACCGCCTCAACCCATATAGCCGCTCAGCAGCGCGCGCTCCCAGTCAGGTCGTCCGCGCTGCTGCGCCAGCCGGGCCATCGCGCGGAAGTCGTAGGGCACGGCCAGCAGCTCGCTGTGCCAGCCCTCGGGGCGGCGTTCGATGATGGCGTAGCGCGCGTCGGTGGAGCCCATCTCGACCAGGTGGAAGACCGGATGATCGTCGTCATAGGCCTGCAGCCCGACGCTGCCGGGGTTCAGCAGCAGCTGCCCGGCGGGGCTGCGCAGGCTGCGCTGCACATGGGTATGGCCGCAGGCCACCACCGGCGCGGTCTCGCCGGCCAGGCGCTCGGCCACCTCGGCCGCGCTGGCCACCCGCACCGCGGGTGCCGCCACCGACTCCAGGAAATATTCGAGATCGCTGCGCGGCGTGCCATGGCATAGGAAGACCTCGTCCGTCAGCCGCAGGGTCGGCGGCAGGCTGCGCAGCCAGTCCAGCTCGGCCGCGCCCAGCTGGGCGCGCGCATAGGCGTCCGCTAGCGCGCCGGGGCGCTCGGGGCCGATCTCGAGGACCTGGCGCTCGTGGTTGCCGGCCAGCGTTGGCCAACCTTCGGCCATCAGGTACTGCGCCGTTTCCAGCGGCAGCAGCGGGCCGGAGAGGCTGTCGCCCAGGTTGACGATCCGGTCGACACCGCGGCGCCGGATATCGGCCACGACGGCCTCCAGCGCGGCCAGGTTGCCGTGGATGTCGGAGACCAGGGCGATGCGCATGATGATGATGGCGAAGGCTAGGGCTTCAGCAGCTGCGCCGCATGATGGCGCAGGTGATCGTCGACGAAGCTGGCGATGAAATAGTAGCCATGGTCATATCCCTGATGGCGGCGCAGGGTCAGCGGCTGGTGCGCCGCAGCGCAGGCGGCCTCGAAGGCCTCGGGGTGCAGCTGCTCGGCCAGGAACTTGTCGGCCAGGCCCTGGTCGACCAGGATGCCGCCCGGATAGGGCGCGCGGGTCTGCGCCCGCATCAGCGCGCTGGCATCATGCGCGGCCCAGGCCTGGCGGTCCCCGCCCAGATAGCCGGCGAAGGCCTTGTGGCCCCAGGAGCATTGCGTCGGCGCGGCGATCGGCGCGAAGGCCGAGACCGAGGCGAAGGCGCCCGGATGGCGCAGCGCCAGGGTCAGCGCCCCATGGCCGCCCATCGAATGGCCGAAGATGCCGGTACGCGCGGCTTGTTCGAAGCCGCACTCGCGCCGCACCTGGGGCAGCAGCTCCTTCAGCAGGTAGCTCTCCATGCGCCAATGCCGGGCCCAGGGTTGCTGCGTGGCGTCCAGATAGAAGCTTGCCGCCACGCCGAAGTCCCAGCTCTCGCTCTCGCCCGGCACCGCACGGGGCAAATCGGCGCCGCGCGGACTGGTGTCGGGCATCAGCAAGGCCAGGCCCAGCTCGGCGGCCAGGCGCTGCGCGCCCGCCTTCATCGTGAAGGTCTCCTCGGTGCAGGTCAGTCCGGCGAGCCAGACCAGCAGCGCCCGGGGCTTGGGTGGCAGAAACAGCGCGAAGCGCATGGGCAGGCCGATCTCGGCGGACGCATGTCTGTAGAAGCGCTGCGCACCGCCGAACGAGCCATGCTCGGACAGCAACTCCATCAGAACTCCACGACGGAACGGATCGAGTCGCCGCGCTTCATCAGCTCGAAGCCCTCGTTGATCTGCTCCAGCTTCAGCTTGTGGGTGATCAGGTCGTCGATGTTCAGCTTGCCGTCCATGTACCAGTCGACGATCTTGGGTACGTCGGTGCGGCCGCGCGCGCCGCCGAAGGCCGAGCCCTCCCATTTGCGGCCGGTCACCAGCTGGAAGGGCCGCGTGCTGATCTCGGCGCCGGCCTCGGCCACGCCGATGATGATCGAGCGCCCCCAGCCCTTGTGCGTGCACTCCAGCGCATCGCGCATGACCTTGGTGTTGCCGATGCACTCGAAGCTGTAGTCGGCGCCGCCATCGGTCAGCTGCACGATATGGTCGACCAGGTTCGGCACGTCCTTCGGGTTGACGAAGTGGGTCATGCCGAACCGGCGCGCAAGGGCCTCGCGCTTGGGGTTGAGGTCGACGCCGATGATCTTGTCGGCGCCCACCATCTTGGCGCCCTGGATCACGTTCAGGCCGATGCCGCCCAGGCCGAACACCACGACATTGGCGCCCGCCTCCACCTTGGCGGTGAACAGCACGGCGCCGACGCCGGTGGTGACGCCGCAACCGATGTAGCAGACCTTGTCGAAGGGCGCGTCCTCACGGATCTTGGCCAGCGCGATACCCGGCACCACGATGTGGTTCGCGAAGGTGGAGGTGCCCATGTAATGGAAGATCGGCTTGCCGTCGATCGAGAAGCGCGCGCTGCCGTCCGGCATCAGGCCCTTGCCCTGGGTGCTGCGGATCGCCTGGCAGAGATTGGTCTTGCGCGACAGGCAGAACTTGCACTGGCGGCATTCCGGCGTGTACAGCGGGATCACATGATCGCCGGGCTTCAGCCAGGTGACGCCCTCGCCCACCTCCAGCACCACGCCCGCGCCCTCGTGACCCAGGATCGCCGGGAAGATGCCTTCGGGGTCGGCGCCCGAGAGCGTGTAGTAGTCGGTGTGGCAGATGCCGGTGGCCTTGACCTCGACCAGCACCTCGCCGGCGCGCGGGCCGTCCAGCTGCACTTCCTCGATGGTCAGCGGGGCGCCGGCCTTCCAGGCCACCGCGGCACGGGTCTTGATCATGGGGCTTCCTTCCTAACTGCGGGATGTTGTCTGTGGCGGATCATCTTCGCATGGCGCGCCGCCGCCCAGGCGCTGCAGCGCCCGCACCAGTGCGAGGGTCGGCTCATGCCCGGCGCGCGGCCAGGGCAGCATCAGGTCGATGCTCTCCGGCAGCGGCAGGCGCAGCGGCCAGGGTGCGACCAGCCTGCCCTCGGCCAGCAGCGGCGCCACCAGCCGTTCGCGCCCCATCAGCACGCCCTGCCCCGCCAGCGCCGCCTGCAGGGCCAGGCTGTATAGCGAGAAGCTCGGCCCGGCGCCGGCCGCGACATCACCGCGCCCGGCCGCCTTCAGCCAGCGCGCCCAGTCCTGCGACCAGACGCTGTCGTGCAGCAGGGTCGTGCCGGCCAGCTCGGGCGCACCGCCGTCCGGCGCCAGCAGGGCCGGGCTGCAGACCGGCAGCAGCGCGTCGCGGGCCAGCACGATGCGCTGGCAGCCCCTGGGCAGGGACGGCGCATAGAACAGCGCCAGGTCGTAGGCCTCGCGGGTGAAATTGGGCGGCAGCTCCAGCGCGCTGAGCGACAGCTCCAGCCCCGGCAGCTCGCGCCGCAGCAGCGGCAGCAGCGGCGCCAGCCAGAGCTGGGCCAGGGCCGGCAGCACCGCCACATGCAGGCGCTGCGCGCCGGCCAGGCTGCGCAGGCCCTGCACCGCCAGGCCCAGCTGGTCAAGCGCGGCGGCCAGGGCCGGCTGTGCCTCGGCCGCCTGGGGTCGCAGGCGTAAACCCTGGCTGTGGCGCTCGAACAGCGGCTGGCCCAGCCACTGCTCCAGGCTCTTCACCTGGGCGGCCACGGCGGCCGGCGTCACGCACAGCTCCTCGGCCGCGCGCGCGAAGCTCTGGTGGCGCGCCGCGGCCTCGAAGGCGCGCAGCGCCAGGAAGGGCGGCAGGCGGGGGCTGGGCGGTTGGACGGCCATCGGCAACAGGGGGTGAAGGGCGGATCAGGCCTAGATTTCCTAGGCCTGAGGGCAAGAATAACTTGCTTGAGCGCGGCCCGGCTCGGCCTCAGCATCAAGACCTGACCCTGACCGAGAAAGCCATTCCATGACCGCAACGCTGCAGCCCCGCCCCTGGGTTCCCGCCACCGTGGAGGCCCATGTGCAGGCCATCGCCGCCGGCGCACGCGCGCTGGACCGGCCCGCCGCGCTGGATGCCGAGATCCACCGCCTGGTGGCCGAGAACCACCGCATCCACGATGTCGAAGGCATCAACCTCAACCCCGCCACCAATGTGATGAACCCGCGCGCCGAGGCGCTGCTGGCCGCCGGACTGGGCGCTCGGCCCTCGCTGGGCTATCCGGGCGACAAGTACGAGATGGGGTTGGAGGCGATCGAGCGCATCGAGGTGATCGCGGCCGAGCTGGCGGCGCGCGTCTTCAACGCCCGCTTCGCCGAGCTGCGCGTGGGCTCCGGCGCGCTGGCCAATCTCTATGTCTTCATGGCCTGCTGCCGGCCGGGCGACACCATCATCGCGCCGCCGGCCGAGATCGGCGGCCATGTCACCCACCACGCCGCCGGCGCCGCCGGGCTCTACGGCCTGCGCACCGTGCCGGCCCCGGTGCAGGCCGACGGCTACAGCGTCGACGTGCCGGCGCTGGCGCGCCTGGCCGCCGAGGTGCGGCCGAAGCTGATCACCCTGGGCGGCAGCCTGAACCTGTTTGCCCATCCGGTGGCCCAGGTGCGCGAGATCGCCGACAGCGTGGGTGCCCCCCTGATGTTCGACGCCGCCCATCTGAGCGGCATGATCGCCGGCGGCACCTGGGCCAATCCGCTGGACCAGGGTGCGCAGGTGATGACGATGAGCACCTACAAGAGCCTGGGCGGCCCGCCCGGCGGCCTGATCGTGGCCAACGACGCCGGGCTGGCCGAGCGGCTGGACGCGATCGCCTACCCGGGCCTGACCGCCAACTTCGACGCCGGCAAGACCGCGGCGCTGGCGCTGAGCCTGCTGGACTGGCGGGCGCATGGCGCCGCCTACGGTCGGGCCATGCAGGTCTGCGCGCGCGCCCTGGCCGCCGAGCTGATCGCGCAAGGCCTGCCGGTGTTTGCGCGCGAACGCGGCGGCACCGATTCGCACCAGCTGGCCATCGAGGCCGCGCCCTGGGGCGGCGGACAGGCCGCGGCCAGGCGTCTGGCCCGGGCCCGGCTGCTGAGCTGCGGCATCGGCCTGCCGCTGGCGCGCGTGCCCGCCATCGCGGGCGAGGTCAACGGCCTGCGCCTGGGCGTGCCGGAGATCGTGCGGCTGGGCTTCACGCCGGCGGAGATGCCCGAGCTGGCCGCGCTGATCGCCGGCACGCTGGCGTCGGACGAGGCCGCCGCCGCGCTGGCGTCGCAGGCCACGGCACTGCGACACAGGACGGTCAGGGGCCCGCTGCGCTTTGTGCGGACGGACTGAGGCCGAGGCGCATCACCACCTCGCCGGCGTCCAGCACAAGCAGTTCGGCGAGCTTGTGGCGGGTGATCTCGACCGGCTCAAGTTTCATCAAGGGCCTCCTGCCTGCCTGCTGCGGCCGACTCGTCGTTCCTGTGGATGGCATTCCGGCGCGGCGCCTGACATGCTTGCGCATCGGCATCGCGATGACGGAAACGCGCGATGAGCATAGCGAATGACAGGGGCGAGGCATGATGAAAAGGATCGCCGTCTTCGGCAACACCGGCGGTGGCAAGTCGACGCTGGCCAAGCGGCTGTCGACCTTGACGGGCCTGCCGCTGCACCCGCTGGACATCCTCCAGTACCGCCCCGGCGGCGGCCATATCCCGCACGAGGACTATCTGCGGGCCCATGCGGAGCTGCTGCGCCAGGAGGCCTGGATCATCGACGGCTACGGCTGCACCAGTTCCTCCTGGGAGCGCTTCGCCGCGGCCGACACCCTGGTCTATGTGGACCTGCCGCTGCCGCGACATTTCCTCTGGGTCACCAAACGCCTGTTCAAGGGCTTGCTGTTCGCGACGCCGGAGGGCTGGCCCGAGGGCAGCCCGATGATACGCAGCACGCTCACCGGCTACCGCGTGCTATGGCTGTGCGAGAAGCACCTGGCGCCGAAGTACCGCGCGCTGGTGGCCGAGCCGGCGACCCGGGCCAGCAAGCGCGTGCATCACCTGCGCTCCCTGGCCGAGATCGACGCCTTCGTGCGGCAGGTGCAGCGGGAGGCCCGGCGGGAGGTGCAAGCGGCCGAATGAGCCCCTCCGAGGGGCGAAGGGTTTGCCGCGTGGCGCCGGCGCGACCGGGCCGGCAGCATGCGGCATGACGATGAATTTCGCCGCACCGTTGTCCCCCGAAGATCTCGACGCGCTGGACGCGCGGCTGGCTGCGCACGAGAGCGGCCGCTGGGCCGGCTTCTACGAGGACCGCGCCAAGCCCTGCCCCTTCTTCACCGAGCATCCGGACGAGAGCCTCGCGCGCTGGGTCGAAGCGGGCCGGATCGCCGCGCCCGGCCTGGCGCTGGATCTGGGCTGCGGCCATGCGCGCAACGCGCTCTACCTGGCCCGCCAGGGCTTCGCGGTGCAGGCCGTCGACCAGTCAACCTCCGCGCTCGCCTGGGCCAGCGAGCGCATCGCGGCCAGCGGGCAGGCGGTCGCCGCGCGCATCCGGCTCGTCCAGGGCTCGGTGCTGGACTTCGAGCCCGGCGATGGCGTGCTGGCCGACCTCGTCTACGACTCCGGCTGCTTCCACCACATCGCGCCGTACCGCCGCCAGCAGTATGTCGGGCGCGTCGCCGCGCTGCTGAAGCCCGGCGGCCTGTTCGGCCTGGTCTGCTTCAAGCCCGAGGCCGGCAGCGGCTACAGCGATGCCGAGGTCTACGCGCAGGGCAGCCTGGGCGGCGGGCTGGGCTACAGCCAGGAGCAGCTGCGGGCCATCTGGTCGCCCCGCTTCGAGATCGAGGAACTGGCGGAGATGGCGGAACCCGCGGCCGCCACGCCACGCTTCGGACGCGCATTCCTGTGGACCTGCCTGGCGCGCCGGCGTTGAGATCCGGCGGCAACACCGCTACAAAGGGAGCATCCATGCCTGACGACACCACCACCCCACCCCTGCCGCCGACAAGCCTGGTGATCTTCGCCAAGGACCTGCAGCGCCTCGGCGCCTTCTACCGGCAGACCCTCGGCCTCGTCACGGTGGAGGCCGAGGCCTCCCATGAACTGCTGCGTGGCCATGGCGTCGAGATCGTGGTCCATGCCATCCCGCCCGCCTACGCGGCCGGGATCGTGATCGCCGAGCCGCCGCAGCCGCGCGAGGACACGCCCATCAAGCCGGTCTTCGCCGTCGACAGCCTCGACGCCGTGCGGGCCGCCACCATGGCAACCGGCGGGTACCTCAAGCCGGACAGCCAGGCCTGGCGCCTGCGCGGCTGCCTGGTGCTGGACGGCTGGGATCCGGAGGGCAATGTGGTCCAGTTCAAGCAGGCGGTCCGGGGCTGACGACGGCCCGGCCATCCCTCAACCCCAGGAGCAGCGCCATGCCCGATCCGATCAAGCCCCTGATGAACCTCGACGAGGTCGTCTACGACGACATCGAGGACAACGGCTACTTCACCTCCAAGCGCGGCCGGATCGGCGCCCACATCGGCGCCAGGCGGCTCGGCTACAACCTGACGGTGCTGCCGCCCGGCAAGGCGCAATGCCCCTTCCACAACCACCACGGCGAGGAGGAGATGTTCCTGATCCTGGCGGGCGAGGGCGAGCTGCGCTTCGGCGAGCGGCGCTATCCGCTGCGCCCGCACGACGTGATCGCCTGCCCCACCGGCGGCCCAGAGGTGGCGCACCAGATCATCAACACCGGCACGACGGAGCTGCGCTACCTGGCGCTCTCCAACATTGTGGACATCGAGGTCTGCGAATACCCGGACTCGGGCAAGCTGCTGGTCGCGTCCGACCGGCGCGGCAGGGAAGGCGGGGATGAAGCGCTGCGCAAGGTCTTCCGCGCCGAGGATGACGTGGACTATTACGTGCGGGAGAGCAATGTGCCGCCGCCGGCCGCGCAACGCTAGCAAGCCGCTGCCGCCGCCTCTTGCTCCAGCGCATCGACGAACAGCTTCGCCACGTCCACCCCGCTCTGGTTCGTGATCTCCTGGAAGCCGGTCGGGCTGGTGACGTTGATCTCGGTCAGGCAGTCGCCGATCACGTCCAGGCCCAGCAGCAGCAGGCCACGCGGCGCCAGCACCTTGGCCACGCCCTCGGCGATCTCGCGGTCGCGCGCGCTGATCGGCTGGGCCACGCCCTTGCCGCCGGCCGCCAGGTTGCCGCGGATCTCGCTGCCCTGCGGGATGCGCGCCAGGCAGTAGGGCACGACCTCGCCGCCGATCACCAGCACGCGCTTGTCGCCCTTGACGATCTCGGGCACGTAGCGCTGCACCATCACGGTCTCGCGGCCGCCCTTGTTCAGGGTCTCGGTGATCGAGCCCAGGTTCAGCGCATCGGGGCCGACGCGGAAAATGCCCATGCCGCCCATGCCGTCCAGCGGCTTCAGGATGATGTCCCGGTGCTCGGCATGGAAGGCCTTGATCGCGTCGGCGCTGCGGGTCACCAGGGTCGGCGCGATGTACTGCGGGAACTCCATGATCGCCAGCTTCTCGGGATGGTCGCGCAGCGCCGCCGGCTTGTTGAAGACCCGGGCACCTTCGCGCTCGGCCTGGCTCAGCAGATGCGTGGCGTAGAAGAACTCGCTGTCGAAGGGCGGGTCCTTGCGCATCAGAACGGCGTCGGTGCCATCGGCCAGCACCAGGTCCAAGGTCTCCTCGGTCCTGAACCAGTCGTGCTCATCGCCGGTCAGCGCGATGCGCCGCGCGCCGCGCGCCGTCACCTTCCCCCCGCGCAGCCAGACCAGGTCGGCCGGATGGCAGGCCCACAGCTGATGGCCGCGCTTGGCGGCCTCGCGCATCATCGAGAACGTGGTGTCCTTGTAGGTCTTGAACGACTCCAGCGGGTCGGCGACGAAGAGCAGGATCATGGCGGGCGCACTTTCTTTCTTCACAAAACAACGGCACGCAGTGTTGCACGACTGGCGTCGCGCCGCCCGGCTCAGGTTTCTTCTTCGTTCTGCTCGTTCGCGCCGGCCGCAGCGGCAGGAGGGCGCGGCTCGAAGCGGCGCTGCGCCGGCCTGGCCAGCAGTTCCAGGTAGAAGGCCGGCGCGCCCGCGGCGGCGGCCTCGTTGATGCGGTCCATGAAGGCGCCGACATGGATGACCTCGGCCTGCTCCTCGCTGAGGCCGAAGCGGCAGTCGAAGTCCCAGTAGTCCATCTGCGCGGGCAGGGCCTTGCGGCGCTCGCGCTTCAGGTACTGGCGGATCTCGTGCTTGATGGCCTCGAGCAGGCGCTCGGGATGCTTGCCTTCGATCTGGAGTTGGAACGTCTTCTTCATGGCAAGCCTCGGGTTCGGTAGGGCGAGGATTATCGGTCAGGCCCCATATCAGCGCTCCGTTCCGCGTGCGCGGCAGCGGGCCGAGCGCCGGGCCGCCCCAAGCCGGCCCGCCATGGCGATGTTCGTGGGGCAATCCCCGCGAACATCGCCGTCCCCTCGGGGGACCGGCCAAGGTACTCCTTGGACGCGGGGCCTCGTATCAGGTCCGCAGCCGCGCCACCAGCAGCGCCACGCTGCCCGCCACCACGCCCCAGAAGGCCGAGCCGATGCCCAGCAGGCTGACGCCGGACAAGGTGACCAGGAAGGTCAGGATGGCGGCATCGCGGTGCTGCTCCTCCTTCAGCGCGGCGCTCAGGCCCCCGGCGATCGTGCCTAGCAGGGCCAGGCCCGCCAGCGCCGCCACCAGCTCGCGCGGGAAGGCCGCCAGCAGGCCCACCACCGCGCCGCCGGCCAGGCCCACGGCGATGTAGAACAGGCCGGCCATCACCGCGGCGGTGTAGCGCCTGGCCGGATCCTCATGCGCCTCGCGGCCCATGCAGATCGCGGCCGTGATCGCGGCCAGGTTGAAGGCATAGCCGCCGAAGGGTGCCAGCACGAAGGTGGCCAGGCCCGTCACCGTGATGGCGGGCGAGACCGGCGTCTGGTAGCCCGAGGCGCGCTGCGCCGCCACGCCGGGCAGGTTCTGCGAGGCCATGGTGACCAGGAACAGCGGCAGCGCCACGCCCACCAGGGCCGCGACGCTGAAGCTCGGCGTGGTCCAGACCGGCAGCGCCCAGCCCCAGTCCATGGCGCCCAGGCGCAGCCGCCCCTGCGCGGCCGCCACAGCCACGCCCGCCAGCAGCACGCAAGGCACCGCATAGCGCGGGAAGAGGCGCTTGGCGCACAGATAGGTCGCGGCCATGCACAGCACCATCAGCGGCGCGCTCCTGACGGTCAGCACCGCGTCCAGCCCGAAGCGCGCCAGCACGCCGGCCAAGAGGGCCGAGGCCACGGCCAGCGGGATGCGGTCCATCACGCGCTCGAACCAGCGTGTCACGCCGAACAGCATGATCAGCGCGCCGCAGATCAGGAAGGCGCCGATCGCCTCGGGCATCGAGATGCCGGCCGTGCCGGCCAGCAGGGCCGCGCCGGGCGTGCTCCAGGCGGTCAGCACCGGCTGGCGGGTCCAGAGCGACAGGCCCAGGCTGGTGACGCCCATGCCCAGGCCCAGCGCCCACATCCAGGAGCTGGTCTGGGCCGGCGTCGCGCCCAGCGCCTGGGCGGCCTGGAATACGATTGCGACCGAACTGGTGAAACCCACCAGCACGGCGACGAAGCCGGCCACGGCGGCGGGGGCGGACAAGTCCTTGAGCAGATGGCGGGGGGCGGCAGCGGTCGTCATGGCGGCACAGCATAGCGGCCCGGCGTGGCCACGGAAGGATCCCGGGCGATGTGCAGATTCCTGGCCTATCTGGGCGAGCCGATCTATCTGGAGGACCTGGTGTGCAAGCCCAGGCACTCGCTGCTGCGCCAGTCGCTGCGCGCGCTGGAGGCGCAATGCGCGACCCAGGGCGATGGCTTCGGCCTGGGCTGGTACGGCGAGCGCGAGACGCCGGGCGTCTATCACGAGGTGATGCCGGCCTGGTCGGACGAGAACCTGCTGTCGCTGTGCGCCCAGGTGCGCTCGGGCCTGTTCTTCGCCCATGTGCGGGCCGCCACCGGTGGCGGCATCGCGCGCCAGAACTGCCACCCCTTCCGCCACGGCCGCTGGCTCTTCATCCACAACGGCCAAATCGGCGGCTATGCGCGGCTGCGCCGCGTGCTGGAGGCGCGGTTGCCGGACGCGCTGTACGAGCAGCGCCGCGGCGCCACCGACTCCGAGCTGCTGTTCCTGCTGATCGTCGCTCGGATGCAGGCCGGCGCGGACGCCGAGGAGGCGGTGCGCGCGGTGCTGGCCGAGACCCTGGCCGCGATGCGCGAGCGCGGCATCGAGGAGCCGCTGCGCTTTGCCGCGGCGCTGGCCGACGGCCAGCAGGTCTGGGCCTTCCGCTGGGCCAGCGACGCGGGCGCACCCTCGCTCTACCTGAAGCCCCAGCGCGGCGGCTGGGCGGTGGCCTCGGAACCGCTGGGCGACGACGCCGAGGCCTGGGTGGCGATCCCGCAGGGTCAGGTCGTGCATCTGCGGGAGGGGCGACAGCTCAGCCGCCCGCTGCCGCTCGGCCCGGAGGCGGCTTAGCAGGCGGTTAGGGCTTGGGCGCCGGCGCCGCCTGCTGCTGCTGTTGCTGCTGCATCATCTGCTTCATCCCCTCGCAGGGATCGCCGCGGCCGGCCGGCGCGGGCGTGAGCCAGACATAGCTGTAGGGCGCGCCCTGCACCTTGCCGGCGGCATCGACGAAGCCGACGCTGACCAGCCTGGCACCGGGCTGGGCCTGGCGCGCCAGCTGCGGCACGCCATAGTCCAGCCGCACATGGCCGTTGCCAGCCAGCAGCACGGCGGGTCTGGCCGCGGTGGCCACCTCGTGCAGGCTCAGCCACATCGCCGCATCGCGCGCGCGCTGGGCCCAGCGCATGCCGACCAGGCGTTCGCCGCCCAGCATGCCGCAATGGCCCTGTACCAGATCGGCGTCCAGCGCCGCGCGGGCCGCATCGTCCAGCGGTGCGGGCGTCGTCACGGCCTTCAGCTCGGCGGGCAGCGCGGCCTCGCCCTGGCGGGCCACCTGGCGCGCCAGCTCGCGCGGCAGGTTGCCGCCCAGCAGCATGTGGCCGGGCGCGGCCGCGGCGGCGAACAGCGGCTCGTGCAGCGGCCAGCGCCAGCCCTCGGCGTCGAAGCCGGCGGCCTCCAGGCGCGGCAGCAGCTCAGGCCCCGCCTCCGGCACGCGCAGGCCACGGGTCAGATGCTCGGCCACCACCGGCGCGCCGGCGCCCAGATCCCGCAGCAGCTCGCCGCGGCGCTGGTGGTGCAAGGCGTTGTCGTGCTGCTCGCCCAGCAGCACATAGTCGCTCTCGCGCAGCTTTTGCAGCAACTCGGCGCGGCCGAGCTCGCGGCCGGTGGCGACCTCGACAATGCGCTCGCCCTCGCTCAGCGGAAGCTGGGCACAGCCGGTCAGCGCCAGCGCGGCGATCGGGAAACTCAGACTCTTTTTGCTCATTGCGCCCCCTCCGGCACATAGATGATGGAGCCGTCCTTCATGCGGTAGGCGACACCGGCCTTCTCGCCGTCGCCGCTGCCCATCGAACCGCTGGACTTGTAGCGCTCGATCTTCTCGCCCTTCTTGACCGTGATCTCCATGTTCGGCTTGCCGGGATCGGTGATCACGGTCACGTCCTGCTTGCCGTTGAAGGGATTGATCATCGGGTTCTGCGCCACCGTGATCAGCAGCGCGGCGATCACGACCAGGAAGATGTCGATCAGGTTGACCACCGACAGGATCGGGTCGTCGGTCTCGGCCTCGTGCAGCAGCTTCAGCGCCATGACTCAGGCTCCCGCGGCCAGCGAAGGGCCGCTCCCGAGCGGCCGCACCCCCTCGGGGGGCAGCGACGGCGCAGCCGTCGCTTGGGGGCTCACAGTCTCGGTGCGCAGCTTGCCGATATGTAGCATCTCCTCGGCCAGCCAGCGGCGGCGCACGTTCACCACCCAGAAGGTGATCGACGCGGCGATCAGCGCCAGGATCACGGCCGAGAAGGCCACGGTCAGGTTCTGCGAGACGGCGGCCAGATTGCCGTCGGACAGCGAACGCAGGGCCGGCCCCATCGGGATCATCGTCGCGACCAGGCCCAGCATCGGCGTGACGCGGCTGGCGATGCGCGCGCCCTCCATCAGCTTGTGTGCCCGCAGGTCCAGCTCGTCCTCCGACAGGCCCTGCGGGCCGGCGGCGCGGTGCGCGGCCAGCAGCGGGCGGCCGCTTTGGCCGTCGCGCCGCCGCACGGCCTGCACCGCGAAGGCGCCCAGCACCCAGAAGGCGTAGAGGAAGAGGATGGCGATCAGGGCCAGGGTGGGCAGCAGGAAGAGCTGGGCCACCAGGTACATGCTGTGTTCGAGAAAGGAAGACATGGCGTTCGGGGTTCCGTGGATCAGAGAGAGGGAGAAAGGAGACGGCGGGCCGCGGCGTCATCGCTGCGCCAGGCGCGCCAGCCGCCGCCCAGCATGGCCAGCAGCAGCACGCCCAGGGCGGCCAGCGTGGAGCCCTGCACGAGCGCGGGCAGCGCCCGCTGCGCCACCTTCTCCAGCTTCATGCCCTGGATGGGCGGCGGGGGCGGCGGTTCGGCCATGGGCTGCTGCTGTTGAGCGGCCTGCGCCCGGGCGGCAGCCGTGACCTGCGGCGGCGCGACATTCGGGCCATAGCCGGCCTCGACGAACCGGTTGAAGGCCTGGTTGTCGGTCTTCACGTCGTAGCGCCGCGCCAGCTCGCGCCAGCGCTGCTTCAGTTCGGCGACGCTCTGCGCATCCGCTGTCTTCCATTGGCCCTGGCGCGCGGCCTCCAGCATGCGGGCTATGCTCTGCGCCAGCGCATGCGGGTTGTGGCCCTCGAACCAGCGCTTCAGCCCCAGCTGGTGCTTGTCGCGCACATAGACGTCCATGAACTCCTGCCACTGGTCGTCGCGCACGATCTCGCGCGCCACCGACTGCCAGCCGGCGAAGTTGTTGATGCCGTCCAGCACCTGCAGGGTGCCGGCGTAGCCCTCCTTCATCAGGCCCTCGATATAGCCGGGATGGAAGTTGCGCGTCGCCAGCTCCTTGGCCAGGAACTGAGCCGCGCCCTCGACCCTGGCGCCGCCCCCCGCCCCGGTCGCACGCAGATTGGAGATGTAGAGCTCCGGCGCCCTGCCGTCCAGCTGGCGCACCGCCAGCGCAATGCCGCCCAGGTACTGGAAGGGATCGTCGGTGGTCAGCATGCCATAGAGGTTGGAGCTGCGCGCCAGCACCGCGCCCTCGGTGCCGCGCAGATGCTCGGCATAGAGGTTGAGCTGCCCGGCCTTGCCGCCCTGCCCCGCCACGCCCCTGCTGCCCCACTCGGCCTCGTCCGGCCCGTAGGCGAACTGCATGCGTGAGAGGTACAGCTCGGCCAGCTTGCGGTCGCCCTCGGCTTGCGTCTTCCAGGTGTCGGTGGCCAGCGCCGCATCGTCCAGGCCGGTGCCGTAGCGGCCGGTCTCGGACGAGAAGATGCGCGTCTGGCCGGCGCGCTCGGCGGCCGCGGCATCGACGCCGCGCGCGAGCAGCTGCTGCTCGATGCGCTGCGCATTCGCGGCGACCGGGTTGTCCGCTTCCTTGGCTTCCGCGGCCAGCTTCGCGGCCTTGGCCAGCTGGCGCATCACATTTGGGAAATGGTCGCGGTACAGGCCCGTGGCCGAGAGCACGATGTCGATCCTCGGCCGGCCCAGTTGCCCGCGCGGGATCAGCTTCACGTCGCTGACGCGGCCGCCGGCGTCCCAGACCGGCTCGACGCCCAGCGCCCACAGGGCCTGCGCCTCCAAGAGGCCGAAATGGCGCATGGTCTCGACCGACCACAAGGTGAAGGTCAGCTTCTTCGGCGGCTTGCCACCATTCTTGGCCTGGTGCGCGGCGATCAGCTTGTCCATCGCCTCCTTGCCGGCCTCCCAGGCGGCCTTGGTCGGCACGCGCGAGGGGTCGAAGCCGTAGAGATTGCGGCCGGTCGGCAGGGTGTCGGGGTTCTTGATCGGGTCGCCGCCGTAGCTGGTCGGGATGTAGCGGCCGGCCAGCGCGTTCAAGAGGCCCTGCATCTCACTTTGGCCGCTCAGGGCCTCATACCACTCGCGCGCCTTCGCGACCTTGGCGCGGGTCGCCTCGGGCATTTTGGCGACGGCGGCATCCTGGCTCTTGTCGCCACGCAGGATCGCCTGCAGCTTGCGGAAGGGCGAGGACTCGGCCAGCTTCTTCCAGTCGCCGACCAGCATCTCGTCGGCCTCCTCGTCGGGGCCGGCCATGCCTTCCCAGAACTCGTGGCCCATCATCATCAACACGGTGGCGACGCGCAGTTGCTCCTCCGGCCCCTGGCCGAAGGTATGCAGGCCCAGCGGCTGGGCGCTGCGCGCCAGCTCGTGCAAATGGTCGTGCACCTCGGTGACGAAGGCCGGGAACTCGGCGGCGATGCGCGCCTCGCTCCAGCCCAGGTCGGCCGGGATGCGCTCCTTCCTCACCTTGGCCAGGAACTCGGCCCGGATCTTGTCCTTCACGCCGCCCTCCTCCTGCGCCAGCCATTGGTGCAAGAGGTCGTGGATCTCGGTCAGCGCGGCATGCAGGCCGGCCGGCGCGAACGGGGGCGTCTGGTGGCTGATGATGGTGGCACGGCCGCGGCGGCGCGCCTGCGTGGCCTCGCCGACGTTGTCGACGATATAGGGGTAGACGACCGGCACGTCGCCGACCGCCAGCATCGGGTAGTCGTGCGAGGCCGAGAGGCCGCGCTCCTTGCCCGGCAGCCATTCCTGGCTGCCATGGGTGCCGTAATGCACCAGCGCATCGGCGCCGAAGGCCTGGCGCGCCCACAGATAGGTGGCCATGTAGTAATGCGAGGGCGCGGCGCTGGTCGAGTGGTACAGCGCACGCTCCTTGTCGCCGCCACCTCTCTCGCCGCGGCCGGGCTGCGGCAGCAGGGTGATATTGCCCAGCTGCAGGCGCGGGATCACGAAGAAGCGCTCGCCGCCTTGATTCAACAGCATCGAGGACTTCTCGGGCTCGCCCCAGGACTCGCGCATCTGCGCCTGCACCGCGGGCGGCAGCGCCGCCAACCAGCGCTTGTAGTCGGAGAGCGTCAGGCGCCCGGCCAGGCCGTCGCGCAGCAGCTCGCGCAGCACGGCCTGGTTCTCCGGCGGCTCGTAGGCCGGCTTCAGGAGGCGCTGCAGCAAGAGGGTCAGCGGCTTCTCGTCCTGCGGCTCGGTGCGGTAGCCGGCGGCCTGCAGCGCGGCCAGGGTCGCAACGAAGCTCTTCGGCAGATTCATGAAGGAAGCGCTGAGGTTCTTCTCGCCGGCGGGGTAGTTCCAGAAGAACACCGCGACACGGCGATCCGCCGCGGCCTTGCGCTGCAGCTTCGCGAGGTTCAGCGCCTTATGAACCACCGCGGCGCTCTGCGCGGCGATCGGTTCGACCTGCTCGCCGCCCTTGCGCGTGGCGGCGGCGATCTGGATGTCGGTGATGCCGGCGTACTCGGCCTGGGCCAGGTAGAAGGGCACGTCCAGCAGCTGCACGCCCTGCGGGTCGGCGGCCCATTCGGCCGCGTCGCCGCGGCGGTAGGCCATGGCCTGGATCACCGGAATGCCCATGGCCTCGAATTCCTGGCGACGCGCCTCGGGGGCCAGGGTGATCTGGGTGTTGATCAGCACGTCGACCAGGGGGTTGCCGTCTGGCCTGCCGTCCAGCAGCACCATGCGGCGGATCGAGTCGGCATCCAGCACCGGGCTGTAGAAGGGCCAGGCAATCGCACCGCCGTCTTTTTCGATGCGCGCGATCAGGTCGTCGAGGAAGGCCGTCTGCTCGGCCGAGATGCTCTGCTGGTGGAAGGCGATGCCGATCACCGGCGGGCGCCTGGCCGGATCGCCCGGGGCATCGAGATTCAGGCCGCGCCATTTCAGGAAGGCCGCGGGCGTCGGTAGGACGATGGACGGCAGCTTCGGGTGGTACAGCGCGGCGGGCGGGAAGACGATCGGCTCGGGCAGCCTGGCCCAGTCCTGGTTGCCCGCGAGCTGGCTTTTCAGCGCGTGCAGGAAGGCGTCCATGTTCGAGCGACCGCCGTTCACGTAGTAGGCGTGCAGCCGCTTGGCGAAGGCCTCCGGCACATTGGCGCTCCTGGGTGCGGCGGTCGGCAGCCAGACCTGCGGCTTGGGCGCAAGCGCCGGCAGCGCGGCGCCCAGGCGCCGGCGCACATCGTCTTCGATGTGCTGGCGCGGTGCGTCGATCAGCACCAGATCGGCGCCGGCCCACAGCTTCGCGTCCACGTCGGGGCCGAGCTTCTCGGCGAAGCGCGCCTCGATGCGCAGCCCCAGCGGCTCGGCCGCCTTGGCCAGGGTGACGAACTTGCCCGGCGCCACCGGGCTGGCGGCGATGAAGAGCACGGTGGGCGGCTTGGCCGGCGTGGCCGCCGCGCCGGCGCCGCTCAGCAGCGTCAGGCTCGCGAGGAGAAGGAGAAAAAACAGGGTTCGCATCGGATGCTGGCGCCGCAGGAGCGGCGCGGCTGGCTGGCTAGGGAGTGGACTCAGCCGGCCCGCGTGTATCGCGTGCCGGCCTTCGCTAGCCACAGGCTCCTTCCGGAGCCTGTGTGCGAGCTCAGAACTGGTAGCGCAGGCTGGCGCTGATGTTCCGGCCCGGCTGGGTGTAGGCGTCCAGGGCCACCGCCGTCGGCGCGATGGCGCGCACATCCGACCACAGCGTGTACTTCACGTCGCCGATATTGCTGACGCCGACATTGAGCATCCACTGCTTGCCGATCTCGTACCAAGCGGAAACATCGCCGACCACGAAGCCCTTGGGCGTGTAGTTGGCGGCCGGATTCGGGTTGCGGCGCTGGCTCTTCATGCCGGTGACCGTCAGTTCGGCGCCCCAGACACCGGCCTGTTCGTAGCGCAGGCCCAGCACGCCCTTGTCGGGATCGATCGTGTCCAGCGCGGTCTTGCTGCCGTCGGCCGCCTCGCTGTCACCCTTGGTGTGGGCATAGCTGGCGCTGACGGTCCAGTTGGGCAGGAACATCCAGGCGCCGGACAGCTCGAAGCCCTGGATCGTGGCCTTGCTCAGATTGACCGACTGGAAGGTCTTGGTGGCGGCCGGCATGCCCGGCTCCAGCGGCACGGCGGTGGTGGCCGTCACGTCGACGTTGGAGGCGATGAAGTCCTTGTAGCGGCCCTTGAACAGGCTGGCGCTGTAGCGCAGCTGGTCGCTGCGGCCGCGCAGGCCCAGTTCGAAGGAGTCGCTGACCTCGGGCTTCAGGTTCGCGTTGCCGATCGAGCGGTAGGGCGTGGAGGCGCTCAGGTTGGTCACGCCGCCGTTGACCTGGGCGGGCGTGGGCGCGCGGAATCCGTGCGAGTACTGGCCGAACAGGCGCAGCATCGGCGTGTAGGTCCAGACCACACCCAGCTTGGGCGAGAGCTCCTGGTCGCTGAGCTTGGCCGGCTCGGTCTTGTTGTTGATCGTGTAGAGCGGGTCGCCCTTGCGCGGATCCAGCTCGAAACGGTCCAGCCGCAGGCCCGGGGTCACGCTGAAGCGGCCCAGCGTGATCTCATCCTGGATGAAGGCGCCGAACAGGCGGTAGTCGGTGTCGGGGAAACTCTTGTTGACCACGAAGGCATTGCTGCCGGTCGTGATCAGCTTGCCGTTCAGGTAGTTGGCGCCGTCCTTCAGCGAATACACCAGCGCGGTCGAGGCATCGACGCCGTAGACGATGCGCTGCCTGTTCAGATAGGTCTCGAACTGGGCCGAGCCGCCAACCATGCGCTCGGCGTAGTAGGCGTCGCGCGAGCGGCTGTTCCAGGCCGTGGTGTTGCTGCGCTCCTCATAGCCCAGCTGGCGGTTCTTGGCCTCCTGCCAGTAGATACTGGCCAGCGCGCGCTGGAAGAAGGGGCTGCTGCTGTCGGCGAACTCGTAGTCCAGCTTGGCCAAGCTGCGGTTGATGCGCTCGGCGGCATCGACGCGGGTGGTGGTCAGATAGGACGGGTCCTGGAACAGGGTGTAGACCGTGGTGTCGATGTCGCGGTCCATATGCTCCAGCGAGAGCTTGAAACGCTGGCGTGCATCGGGCTTGTAGATCAGCTTGCCCAGCAGGTAGTTGGACCCGATGTCCTGCGGATTGCCGACGGTACGGGTGCGGTTCTTCGCTTCGTTGTCGCCGCGCGTGTCGGTCTCATGGCCGCGGCGCAGGCTGGCCAGCAGCATGGCCTCGAACTGCTCGCCACGGAAGGCGTAGCTGGGCACCAGGGTGGCGGAGTCATCGATCGAGGAATAGCCCAGCTTCAGCGCGGCCTGCGAGTTCTTGCCCTTGGGCACCAGATCGACCGGGTCCTTGGTCGCGAAGCTCACGGCGCCGGCCAGGCCGTCGCTGCCGTAGGAGGTCGAGGCCGAGCCGCGCAGGATCTCCACCTGCTTGAAGGCCTCGACGTCGATGTAGTCGCCGCGGCCGGCCGCCACCGGCCCGCTGCTGTAGATCATCGGCAGGCGCACGCCGTCGGTCTGCAGCAGCACCTGGTTGCCTTCCAGGCCGCGGATGTTGATGCCCTCGTTGCCGCCCCGGCCCGTGGGCGAGAAGGCGGCCGAGCTGCGGTTCGGCTGCGAGCGCACCGAGATGCCGACCTCGTGGCGCAGCAGGTCCTTCACATCGGTGGCCTGCTTGCGCTCGACGTCCTTGGCCGTCAGGGTCGTGACGCTGGCCGCGACCTCGTCCTCCGAGGTTTCCAGGCGGGTGGCGGAGCTCACCACCTTGGGCAGGTCCTGCTCGGTCTTGCGCGGAGCCTGCTGCTGCTGCTGCGCCTGCGCGCCGACGCTGGCCGCCAGGGCAGCGGCCGCCAGGGCCAGGGGATGGGCCGCCCTCAAGGACCTCAAAGAGGCAAGGCGGGTGTTCGGGGGGAAGGAAGGGCAGCGAGCCATGGGCGCTCCATGTGGTGGTCGCTGCAGGGACCAGACCGCCGGCGCGGGCCTCGCCGCACCCCGGGACGCCCGGGCAGGGGCATGCCGGCGCCCACGGATGGCGCCTTGCCCTCGTTTCCCGGAACGACCGCCGTCGCGCGACGAAGCCTCGACATCGGCGGCAGGCGGGGGCCTGCGGCGGGTTGTTGGGCTTCGATCTTTTCGTCGAGCGGCGGGCGGAGGCTGGCGGGCTCAGTGCATCAGTCGGTACGCGACCCGGCACGCTGCTGACATGCCGGACTCGCGATCAGCCGCATTCTATATGAGAATAATTCTCATCACGACTGTCATTCGGCTACAAACGCTTACGCTTGTGCGAGGGCCGGCTAGATTTCGACCTTGGCGCCCAGTTCGACGATGCGGTTGGTCGGCAGGTGCAGGAAGTCGGCCGCCGCGGCGGCGTTGCGGTGCATGCTGGCGAACAGCTTCTCGCGCCAGGGCGCCATGCCGGAGCCGATTGTCGGGATCACGATGTCGCGCGACAGGAAATAGCTGGTCTCCATCTCGTCAAGATGCACGCCGCGCTGTTCCAGCAGCATCAGCGCATCCGGCACGTCGGGCTCGTTCTTGAAGCCGAAATGCAGGCTGACGGCCCAGCAGTCGTTGCCCAGGCTTTCCACCTGCACGCGCTTGTCGAAGCCGACCCAGGGCACCTCGTGGTGCTTGACGCTGACAAACAGGTTCTGCTCGTGCAGCACCTTGTTGTGCTTCAGGTTGTGCAGCAGCGCATTGGGCGTCACGCCCTGCTCTGCCGCCAGGAACACCGCGGTGCCGGGCACGCGGGTGGGCGGGCTGACGAACACGGCCTCCAGGAAACTGCTGAGGTCGATCGCATCCTCGCGCAGCTTGTTGCTGAGTTGGCGCCGGCCCTGCTTCCAGGTCAGCATCAGCGTGAACATGCCGATGCCGATCAAGAGCGGGAACCAGCCGCCATGCAGCAGCTTCAGCAGATTGGAGGCCAGGAAGGTGACGTCGATCACGAAGAAGGCACCGGTGGCCAGCACGCACAGGGCCAGCGGATAACGCCAGCCGTAGCGGATCACGAAGAAGGTCATCACCGTGGTGATGGTCATGTCGATCGTCACCGCCACGCCATAGGCTCCGGCCAGCTTGCTGGACGAGCCGAACAGCACCACCGCCAGCACGACGAAGACGAACAGGCCCCAGTTGACGAAGGGCACGTAGATCTGGCCGGTGTCGCGCACCGAGGTGTGCAGGATGCGCATGCGCGGCAGGATGCCCAGCTGCACCGCCTGCTTGGTCACCGAGAAGGCCGCGGTGATCAGCGCCTGGGAGGCCACGATGGCGGCCAGCGTGGCCAAGGCAAACAGCGGGATCTCGGCCCAGCCCGGCGCGATCAGGAAGAACGGGTTCTTGATCGCCTCGGGCTGCTGCAGCAGCAGCGCGCCCTGACCGAAGTAGTTGATCACCAGGGCCGGCATCACGAAACCGTACCAGGCGATGCGGATCGGCTTCTTGCCGAAATGGCCCAGGTCGGCATAGAGCGCCTCGCCGCCGGTCACCACCAGCACCACCGCGCCCAGGGCCACAAAGGCCACCCAACCGTAATGCACGCAGAAGTCGAATGCATAGCGCGGATCGATGGCGGCCAGCACCTGCGGGTTGGCGGTGATCTGCGGCAGGCCCAGCAGGGCCAGGCTGGTGAACCAGACCAGCATCACCGGCCCGAAGGCGCGGCCGACACCGCCGGTACCGAAACGCTGCACCGCGAACAGGCCGGCCAGCACGATCAGCGCCACCGGCACGATCGCGTCGTGATAGCCGGGCGCGTAGACATCGATGCCCTCCACCGCGCTGAGCACCGTCATCGCCGGCGTGATCACCGCATCGCCGAAAAAGATGGCGGTACCGAACAGTCCCACCAGCATCAGAGCGCGACGCAGCTTCGGCCGGCCGTTCACCGCATTGGTGGCCAGGGCCAGCATCGCGATCAGGCCGCCCTCGCCGTTGTTGTCCGCGCGCAGGATCAGCAGCACGTACTTCAGCGAGACCACGATGGTCATGGTCCAGAACAGCAGCGAGAGCACGCCCAGGACGTTGTCGTGCGTCAGCGGCACATGGGCGCCATGGAACACCTCCTTGAGCGCATACAGGGGGCTGGTGCCGATGTCGCCATAGACAACGCCCAATGCGCCAAGGGTCAGGCCCGCCATGGCCGTGGGGCTGCGGGCCGCTTGAGAGGAACTCACAGAAAACGCGGCGGCCGTGAAAGGCCGCCAGTTGCCGAAAGCGGCTATTTTGCGCCCGCCGTTGTGCAGCGCGTCAATCCACCCTGAACCCGGGGGGTGGGGCAGCGTTGCTATCCGGCACGGCCCGCTTGACGGGCCCGGCCGGGCTCAGGCATAGACCTCGGCCTCGGGATCGGTGACCTCCAGCTCGTAGCTGGCGGCCAGCATGGCCAGGCGCGCGATCACGCCGTACATATAGAAGCGGTTGGGCGCGCTGGCGCCGGGCTTGACGCCCGGACGCGGCAGCTGGGAGGACTCGGCGAAGGCCAGCGGCACGAAGCTGGAGCCCGGGGCATTGAGGTTCTCGTCGATGCCGCGCTCGGCATGCACGCGGTAGAAGCCGCCCACCACATAGCGGTCCATCATGTAGACCACCGGTTCGGCCACCGCGTCGTTGACACGCTCGTAGGTCGGCACGCCCTCCTGGATCAGGACCTCGCTGACCCTCAGGCCGTCCTTGCCGACGCCCATCCGGCCGCGCGCCTTCTCGCTCAGCCCGCTCAGGTCCTTGGCATCGCGCACGGTCATGACGCCCAGGCCATGGGTGCCGGCATCGGCCTTGACGATCACGAAGGGCTTCTCCTGGATGCCATATTCCTTGTACTTGCGGCGCACCTTGGTCAAGAGCGTATCGGCCTGGGCCTGCAGCGCCTCCAGGCCCTGGCCCTCACCGAAATCCAGCTCGCCGGTGGTGGCATACATCGGGTTGATCAGCCAGGGATCCATGCCCATCAGCTTGGCGAACTTCTTGGCCACCTCCTCATAGGCGCGGAAATGGTTGTGCTTGCGTCGCACCGCCCAGCCGGCATGCAGCGGCGGCAGCAGATACTGCTCGTGCAGGCCCTCCAGCACCGCCGGGACGCCGGCCGACAGATCGTTGTTCAGCAGGATCGTGCAGGGGTCGAAATCCTTCAGCCCCAGACGGCCGCGGTGGCGCACCAGCGGCTCGACGGTCAGGCTGTTGCCGTCGGCCAGCTGCAGCTGGGTCGGTGCGGTGATCTCGGGGTCCAGCGTGCCCAGGCGCACGTTCAGGCCCGCCTGGGTGAAGATGCGCAGCAGCGTGGCGACATTGGCCAGGTAGAAGGTGTTGCGGGTCTGGCCCTCGGGCACCAGCAGCAGGTTCTTGGCCTCGGGGCAGATCTTCTCGATCGCCGCCATCGCCGCCTGCACGGCCAGCGGCAGCATCTCGGGGTTCAGGTTGTTGAAGCCGCCGGGGAACAGATTGGTATCCACCGGCGCCAGCTTGAAGCCCGCATTGCGCACGTCCACCGAGCTGTAGAAGGGCGGCGTGTGCTCCATCCATTCGAGCCGGAACCAGCGCTCGATGGCCGGCATCGACTCGAGGATGCGCTGCTCCAGCTCGTTGATGGGGCCGTTCAGCGCGGTGATGAGGTGGGGGACCATGGGCTTGTGAAGCCCGGACCGGGCTTGGGAGGCGTGTTGAGACGATTCTAGGAGCAAGCTGGGGGCATTCGGCGCGACCTCAAGCCCCTCACCCGGGCCTCAGGCCTTAGAGTGCGGGCATGCCGATCCAAGCCCTTGCCTGCCTGCTGCTGCTCTGCACCGCCCTGGTGGCCCGCGCCGCCTGCCCGCCCAGCCCCGAGCCGCCCTCCACCGAGGCCCTGCAGGCCGCCCAGGCGCGCGCGCAGGACCGCGGCCTGCTGTGGCGCATCAGCAAGGACGGGCGCAGCGCCCATCTGTACGGCAGCATCCATGTCGGCAAGCTGGACTGGGCCATGCCCGGCCCGAAGCTGAGCGCCGCGCTGCAGCAGAGCGATATGGTGGCCCTGGAGCTGGACCCGGGCGACCCCGCCGTCCAGCAGCAGATGGCCGCGGGCCTGGCGCGTCGCCGCGTCGAGCCGGACGAGGCGCTGCGCCGCCGCCTGGCCCGCCACGAGGCCGAGGCCTGCCTGCCGGCCGGCGCGCTGGCCTCGCTGCATCCGCTGATGCAGGCCTTCACCCTGACGCTGCTGGCCGCGCGCTGGGACGGGCTGGACTCGGGCTATGCCCAGGAGCAGGTGCTCAGCGGCCTGGCCCGCACGCTGCAGCGGCCCGTGGTGTCGCTGGAGACGGTGGAACAGCAGCTGGCCGCCCTGCTGCCCCGGGAACGACCCCGGGCGCTGCGGATGACCCACGAGCTGCTGGACCTGCTGGAGCAGGACAAGGCGCGATCGGTGCTGCGCCGCATGGCCGAGGCCTGGGCCAGCAGCGATCTGCAGGCGCTGGAGGACTACGAGCGCTGGTGCGAATGCGCCCAGAGCGCCGAGGACCGCGCCCAGCTCAAGCGCCTGAACGACGATCGCAACCCCTTCCTGGCCGAGCGCATCGACGCGCTGGTCGGCGCCGGCCACCGGCCGCTCGCCGCCGTCGGCGCCCTGCACATGACCGGGCCGCAAAGCCTGCTGCGCCTGCTGGAGCGTCGTGGCTACCGCATCGAGCGGCTGCAGTAGCGCATACCATTGCGGCATGCAAGCCCGCATCCTGATCGTCGATGACCAGGCCGACACCCGGCGCTTGATCCGCTGGGCCCTGGAGGAGGTCGGCCACCGCCTGCACGAGGCGACCAATGCCGCGCTGGCACTGCAGATCGCGCAGGCGCTGCGGCCCGACCTGATGCTGGTGGACGTGGTGATGCCGGGCGAGATCGGCGGGCTGGAGCTGTGCGCCCTGGTTCGGCAAGACCCGACCCTGGTCGGCACCAGGCTGCTGGTACTGAGCGCCAGCGCCGCGCCGCGGGAGCGTCAGCGTGCACTGGCCGCGGGCGCCAACGCCTTCCTGGCCAAGCCCTTCAGCCCGGCCCGGCTGGTCGAGCTGATCGAAGACCTGCTGCGCGTGCCATCCTGAACAATAAAAAGGGCCGCCTCGCGGGCGGCCCTGGCTGGGAGCGGCGGGGCACGCCCCGCCGCAGCGCATCATCACTTGTGATACGCGGTCTCGCCGTGCGAGGTGATGTCCAGGCCCTCGCGCTCGGCCTCTTCCGAGACCCGCAGGCCGATCACCAGGTCGACGATCTTGAAGGCGATCAGCGACACCACGCCGGACCAGACGATGGTCAGCAGCACGGCCTTGGCCTGGATCCAGACCTGGCCGGCGATCGAATAGGCATCCGGCGCCACCATGGCCACCGTGACCCAGTCGCCGACGGCGCTGGGGCCACCCAGGTCGGGCGAGTTGAACACGCCGGTCAGCAGCGCGCCGACGATGCCGCCGACGCCATGCACGCCGAACACGTCCAGCGAGTCGTCCGCGCCCAGCAGCTTCTTCAGGCCCGACACGCCCCACAGGCAGGCGAAGCCGGCGATGAAGCCGATGATCAGGCCGCCCCCGATGCCGACATTGCCGGCCGCCGGGGTGATGGCCACCAGGCCCGCGACGGCGCCCGAGGCGGCGCCCAGCATCGAGGCCTTGCCCTTCAGCAGGGCCTCGCCGATGCACCAGGCCAGCACGGCGGCGGCGGTGGCGGCAAAGGTGTTCATGAAGGCCAGCGCGGCAAAGCCGTTGGCTTCCAGCGCCGAGCCGGCGTTGAAACCGAACCAGCCCACCCACAGCAGCGAGGCGCCGACCATGGTCAGGGTCAGGCTGTGCGGGGTGAAGGCTTCCTTGCCGTAGCCGATGCGCTTGCCCACCATGTAGGCGCCGACCAGGCCGGCCACGGCGGCGTTGATGTGCACCACGGTGCCGCCGGCGAAGTCCAGCGCGCCCCATTGCCAGATCAGGCCGGCCTTGCCGGTCATTTCCTCGGCCACATTGGCGGCCGCGTAGGCGTCCGGTCCCATCCAGAACCAGACCATATGGGCCATCGGGATGTAGCTGAAAGTGAACCACAGGGCCAGGAACAGCAGCACGGCGCCGAACTTGATGCGCTCGGCGAAGGCGCCGACGATCAGGCAGGCGGTGATGCCGGCGAAGGTGGCCTGGAAGGCGGCGAACAGCACCTCGGGGATGTAGACACCCTTGCTGAAGGTGGCCGCGTTGGCGAAGGTGCCGGCGGCGTTGTCCCAGATGCCCTTGAGCAGCACGCGATCGAAGCCGCCGACGAACTTGTTGCCCTCGGTGAAGGCCAGGCTGTAGCCGTACAGCACCCACAGCACGACGATCATCGAGAACGCGACCATCACCTGCATCAGCACCGACAGCATGTTCTTGCTGCGCACCAGGCCGCCGTAGAACAGGGCCAGGCCGGGCACGGTCATCAGGATCACCAGCAGGGTGGCGACCATCATCCAGGCGGTGTCGCCCTTGTTGGGCACGGGCGCCGGTGCGGCGGCCGCCGAGGCGGCCTCGGCCGGCGCGGAAGCAGCAGGAGCCGCGGCGTCGGAGGCTGCGGCCACCACGGCAGCGGCGGGGGCCGAGGCGGCATCCTGGGCCCAGACGGCCGGGGCCGGGGCGAACACCGCCGCGGCCAGCGCCAGGCTGGCAAGTAGTTTCTTCATGAGGGAATCTCCGGAAATTATTTGTTCGGTCTTGCGGGCGCGCTCAGAGCGCGTCCTGGCCGGTCTCGCCGGTGCGGATGCGCACCACCTGGTCCAGCGGCGACACGAAGATCTTGCCGTCGCCGATCTTGCCGGTACGGGCCGAGCTCTCGATCGCCTCGATGACCTGCTCGACCACGTCGTCGGCCACCGCCGCCTCGATCTTCACCTTGGGCAGGAAGTCCACCACGTACTCGGCGCCGCGGTACAGCTCGGTGTGCCCTTTCTGGCGGCCAAAGCCCTTCACCTCGGTCACGGTCAGACCCTGCACGCCGATGGCGCTCAGGGCTTCACGCACTTCGTCAAGCTTGAAGGGCTTGATGACGGCAGTGATCAGTTTCATGCGCTTCTCCTCGTCCACTCACTAGATTCAAAAGGTCTTCTTGACCGAGAACACAAAGGCATCCTTGCCCAGGTTCTTGTTCTTCGGCGCGTACACATAGGCGTCGGTGTCGGTGATGACGGCCGCCAGGCCGAAGACGAAGCCGGCGAACTCCTTGTTGACCGTGACCGAGTAGTCGGTATAGGAGAAGTCGCTGTTGTTCTTGACGCGCTGATAGCCGACATGGGGCGTGATCGTGTAGCCGTCGAACAGCTCGATGGTCGCGGCCGCCTCCAGGTACTGGCTGTTCTTGCTGTCGGCGAAGCCGAACAGATTGCTGACGCTGTGCGAGTACTTCAGCGTGGCCGGGCCCAGGCCCAGCGCACCGTAGATTTCCTGGGTGTTGGCGCTGGGATGCAGCTTGTTCTTGGGATAGCTGTAGGTCAGCACGCCCACATCGACCGTGACCCCCTTGAGCAGCTCGGTCTTGTAGCCGCCGTAGACGTCGATCTCGACGTCGGCATCGCCGCCGGCGTCCTTGATCCACTTGATCGACGAAGCCCAGGCGCCGACATAGAAGCCGCTGTCGTGGGCGTAGTCGATGCCGCCCTGCACGGCCGGACGCAGGCGGGTCTGGGAGATGCCGCGGTAGCGGTAGTCGGTCGTCAGGCTGACGTTGAAGGACAGGGGGCTGGCCTCCTGGGCCTGAACGACGGGCGCTGCGCCCAGGGTCAGGGTGGCGGCAAGCGCGGCAAGCATCAACTTCATCGCGGGACTCCTAGCTGGATTTGTGTATGGGGAGGCGGGACTTCGCAGCAGCGTTGCAGCTTCCGTGCCAGGCGCCGCCCCATCGGTCGGCCGTCATTCCATGCGAGAAGATCCCCCGGATTGCACCGTTTTGGTTCCGAAATGTCAAAGCTCCAGCTTGGTGCGTGCCCCTTTTCCGTGCATCACGGCGCCGCCACAAGCGCCTCGGCGGCGCCACAATCGACCCGGGAACTTGGTCTGCGCCACAGGCGCCGGGAGGGCCGTCCGATGTCCTTGGCCGTTGTCCACAGCCGCGCGCTCGATGGGCTGGCCGCCGTGCCGGTCAGCGTGGAGGTCCATCTGGCCAACGGCCTGCCCTCCTTCACCCTGGTCGGTCTGGCGGACACGGAGGTCAAGGAGGCGCGCGAGCGGGTGCGCGCGGCCCTGCTGAACAGCGGCCTGGGCTTCCCGCACAACAAGCGCATCACCGTAAACCTGGCGCCGGCCGACCTGCCCAAGGAAGGCGGCCGCTTCGACCTGCCGATCGCCCTGGGACTGCTGGCCGCCAACGGCCAGATCGACGCCGCACGCCTGGCCGGGCTGGAATGCGCGGGCGAGCTGTCGCTGGCCGGCGAGCTGCGCCCGGTGCGCGGCGCGCTGGCCATGGGTCTGGCGCTGCGCCATGGCGGTGCAGCGCGCGCCCTGGTGCTGCCCGAGGCCAGCGCGCAGGAGGCCGCCCTGGTCGGCGAGGCGCGGGTACATGGCGTGCGGCATCTGCTCGATCTGGTGGCGGCGCTGAGCCCCGGCAGCACCGAGACGCTCGCGCGGGCCCGGCCGGCGCAAGGCCCGGCCATGTCCGAGACGCCCCTGCCCGATCTGCGCGACATCAAGGGCCAGCCCGGCCCCAAGCGTGCCCTGGAAATCGCCGCGGCCGGGGCCTTGAGCCTGCTGCTGATCGGCCCGCCGGGCACCGGCAAGTCGATGCTGGCGCAGCGCCTGCTGGGCCTGCTGCCGCCGCTCAGCGACGAGGAGGCGCTGGAGTCGGCCACGGTGCTGAGCCTGGCCGGCCAGTTCGAGCCCGCGCAATGGGGCCGGCGCGTGCTGCGCGCGCCGCACCACAGCGCCTCCAGCGTGGCCCTGGTGGGCGGCGGCTCGCCGCCCCGCCCCGGCGAGATTTCGCTGGCCCAGCATGGCGTCCTGTTCCTGGACGAACTCCCCGAGTACCCGCGCGCCGCGCTGGAGGCCCTGCGCGAGCCGATGGAGAGCGGCCGCATCCTGATCGCCCGCGCGGCGCGCCGCGCCGAGTTCCCGGCGCGCTTCCAGCTGGTGGCCGCGATGAACCCCTGCCCCTGCGGTCAGCAGGGCAACCCGCTGCGTGAATGCCGCTGCACGCCCGACCAGGTGGCGCGCTACCAGGCGCGCCTGTCCGGCCCCTTCCTGGACCGGCTGGACCTGCTGGTCGAGGTGCCGGTGCTGGCGCCGCAGACGCTGGCGGCGGCGCCGGACGGCGAGGCCAGCAGCGTCGTGGCCGCCCGCGTGGCGAGCGCCCATGCCCGGTCGCTGGGGCGCCAGGGCTGCGCCAACGCGCAGCTGACGGCCGGCCAGCTGGAACAGCATGCGCAGGCCAGCCCGGCCGCCACCGCGCTGCTGCAGAAGGCCGCGGCGCGCCTGGGCTGGTCGGGCCGCGGCTACCACCGGGTGCTGCGGGTGGCCCGCACCATTGCCGACCTGGCCGCCAGCCCCGCCATCGAGCCCGCCCATATGGCCGAGGCCGTGCAGCTGCGACGCGGTTTGCAGGCCTCGGGTTAATACGGAGAACGCCCCGGCGATCAGCAAATGTTGAGTCCGATGATCATTATTTCTCGGTCGACCTTTGCGCCGGATTGCCGGACATTCGCGCCACTACCCATGCCCCAAGGAAGCCTCCGATGAAACGTCTGTTGCTCAGCGCCACCGCCGCCGTCCTGCTCTCCAGCGCCGCCCAGGCCGTCACCTGGAATATGTCGGCCGAACAGCCGGACGCCAACTACCTGACCCAGAACGTGCGCCAGTTCGCCGAGGACGTGAAGGCCGCCACCGCCGGCCAGCTGGAATTCAAGGTGCAGAGCAATAGCGTGCTGCTGAAGCGCCCCGAGGTGAAGCGCGGCGTGCAACAGGGCATCGTGCCGATCGGCGAGGTGCTGATGTCGGCCCTGGGCAACGAGGACGCGATGTTCGAGATCGACAGCGTGCCCTTCCTGGCCAGCTCCTTCGACGCCTCCGAGAAGCTCTGGAAGGCCGCCCGCGAGCAGATCGCGCAGCGCCTGGACAAGCAGGGCCTGGTGCTGGTCTACGGCTCGCCCTGGCCGCCGCAGGGCATCTACACCAAGAACCCGGTGGCCGCGATCGGCGACTTCAAGGGCGCGCGCTTCCGCGCCTACAGCGCCTCGACCAGCCGCATGGTGACGCTGATGGGCGCGGTGCCGACCACCATCCAGACCGCCGAGGTGCCGCAGGCCTTCTCGACCGGCGTGATCGACATGATGATCACCTCGCCGGCCACCGGTGTCGACACCCAGGCCTGGGACTACGTCAAGCATTACTACGACGCCCAGGCCTTCATCCCGCAGGCCATCGTCATCGCCAACAAGCGCTCGCTGGCGGCCCTGCCGCCGGCCCAGCGCCAGGCGCTGCTCGACGCCGGCAGACGAGCCGAGGCGCGCGGCTGGGCCCAGGCCCGCGAGCTGACCGCCAAGCTGACCCAGACCCTGGCGAGCAAGGGCATCTCGGTGCAGCCGGTGCCGGCCACCATCGCCACCGAGCTGAACAAGATCGGCGCGACGATGGCCGAGGAATGGACCAAGAAGGCCGGCCCGGACGGCGCCAAGGTCCTCGAAGCCTTCCGCAAGTAATCGAACCACAAGAAAGGCAATCACCATGGCTGTTCTCGACCGTCTCTCCAAGGCCTCCGGCGCGGCCTCGGCCATCGCGCTGGCCGCCATCGCCCTGGTGATCGCCGCGCAGATCGGCGCGCGCCTGGCCGGCCAGCAGATCCCGGCCGCCGACGACTTCGCCGCCTGGGCCATGGCCGCCTCGGCCTTTCTGGCCCTGCCCTATGCGATGCGCCATGGCGACCATATCCGCGTCACCCTGGTCCTGCATTTCCTGCCCAAGCGCTGGGAGCACGGCTTCGAGCTGCTGGCCTCGGCGCTGGGCGTCGCCTTGTCGAGCTGGGCCGCCTGGCACACGGTGAACTTCGTGCTCGATTCCTGGCGCTACGACGAGGTCGCGCAGGGCATGTTGCGCGTGCCGCTGTGGATCCCGCAGCTGTCGATGGCGATCGGCATGGCACTGCTGGCCCTGATGCTGATCGACCGCCTGTGGCGCGGCCTGCAGGGCCGGCCGCTGAGCGACTCGCCCGACGGCGAAGCCGCCCGCACCGAATAAAGAAAAAGGACTCCTCTCATGAGCGATCTTGCACAAGCGGGCGTCCTGATGGCCCTGCTCTTCCTGATGCTGGGCCTGGGCGTCTGGGTGGCGCTGGCCCTGATCGGCTGCGGCCTGGCCGGTCTGATCTTCTTCACCGACGCGCCGGCCGGCGTGCTGTTCGCCACCACCGGCTGGGGCTCGACCGCCAGCTGGGCCCTGACCGCCCTGCCGCTGTTCATCTGGATGGGCGAAATCCTCTACCGCACCCGCTTGGCCGAGGACATGTTCTCCGGCCTCGGGCCCTGGGTCCATGCGCTGCCGGGCCGGCTGGTCCATGTCAATGTGCTGGGCTGCGGCATCTTCGCCGCGGTCAGCGGGTCGTCGGCCGCCACCGCCGCGACGATCGGCAAGATCTCGCTGCCCGAACTGAAGGCGCGCGGCTACGACGAGAGCATCAGCATCGGCTCGCTGGCCGGCGCCGGCACGCTGGGCCTGCTGATCCCGCCGTCCATCGTGATGATCGTCTACGGCGTCGCGGCCCAGGTCTCCATCGTCAAGCTGTTCACCGCCGGCATCCTGCCCGGCATCATGATGATGCTGCTGTTCTCCGGCTATATCGCGATCTGGGCGCTGCGCAACCCGGGCAAGGTGCCGCGCGACGAGGAGCGCATCGGCTGGGGCGAGCGCTTCGGGCGCCTGCGTCTGCTGGCCCCGGTGGTGCTGCTGATCGCCGGCGTGATCGGCTCGATCTATGCCGGCATCGCCACCGCCACCGAGGCCGCCACGATCGGCGTGATCGGCTCGCTGATCATCGCCGGCCTGGGCGGCTCGCTGGACCGCAAGTCCTTTGTCGCCAGCCTGATGGGTGCGGCGCGCACCTCCTGCATGATCACCTTCATCCTGCTGGGTGCCGCCTATCTGACCAGCGCGATGAGCTTCACCGGCCTGCCGGCCAATGTGGCGCAGTGGATCGCGTCGATGCATCTGTCGGCCTATGGCCTGCTGACCGTGCTGACGCTGTTCTTCATCCTGCTGGGCTGCTTCCTCGACGGCATCTCCATCGTCGTGCTGACCACGGCCGTGCTCTTGCCGGCCGTGCAGGCGGCCGGCATCGACCCGCTGTGGTTCGGCATCTACCTGATCCTGGTGGTCGAGATGGCGCAGATCACGCCGCCGGTGGGCTTCAATCTGTTCGTGATCCAGGGCATCACCGGCAAGGGGCTGTTCACGCTGGCGCGCATGGCCTTCCCCTTCTTCCTGCTGCTGGTGCTGGCGACGGTGCTGATCACGCTGTTCCCGGACATCGTGATGGTGCTGCCGCGCGCGATGGGCTGAGTCCGCCATGAAACGCATACTGATTGCCAACCGAGGCGAGATCGCCTGCCGCATCATCCGCGCCTGCCAGGCGCTGGGGATTGAAACGGTCGCGGTGTATTCGGAGGCCGATGCGAACTCCTTGCATGTGGAGCTGGCAGACTTCGCCGAGCCCATCGGCCCGGCGCCGGCCGCGCAGAGCTATCTGAACGGCGCGACCATCCTCGAGGCCGCGCTGCGCCATGGCGCCGACGGCGTCCATCCCGGCTACGGCTTCCTGTCGGAGAACACCGGCTTCGCCCGCGCCGCCGAGGCCGCCGGCGTCACATGGATAGGCCCGGACCCCGACAGCATCGAGGCGATGGGCGACAAGCAGCGCGCCCGCGCGATCGCGGCAGGCGCCGGTGTGCCGACCCTGCCGGGCAGCCAGCGTTTCGCGGTGGACGCGCTGGACGGCATAGCAGCGGCGGCCCGGCAGGTCGGCTACCCGCTGCTGGTCAAGGCCACCGGTGGCGGCGGCGGCATCGGCATGCGCCGGGTCGATACGCCCGAGCAGCTGCTGGCCGCGGTGGCCGCGACCCAGGCCTTGGCCGCCAAGGCCTTCAAGGACGGGACGGTCTATCTGGAGCGCCTGGTCGCGCGCGCCCGCCATATCGAGATCCAGGTCTTCGGCCATGGCGACGGCACGGCGGTGCATCTGCTCGAGCGCGAGTGCTCGGTGCAGCGCCGCTTCCAGAAGATCGTCGAGGAAAGCCCGGCGCCGGGTCTGCCCGCGGCGATGGTCGAGCGCATGGCCGCGGCCGCCGTCGCGCTGGCCGCGCACCAGCGCTACCGCGGGCCGGGCACGGTGGAGTTCATCGTCGATGCCGACAGCTTGGAGTTCTTCTTCCTGGAGATGAACACGCGCATCCAGGTCGAGCACCCGGTCACCGAGATGGTCACCGGCTGGGACCTGGTGCAGGCGCAGATCCGGCTGGCCGCCGGCACCTTCGCGCCCACGCCGCAGGCGCAGATCGTGCCGCGCGGCGCCGCGATCGAATGCCGCCTCTATGCCGAGAACCCGGCCAAGAATTTCTTCCCTTCGCCCGGCCCTTTGAAGGTCTTCGGCCTGCCGCTGGGCATGGCTCATGTGCGCATCGACACCGGGGTGCGCGAGGGCGACCAGATCACGCCCTTCTACGACCCGATGATCGCCAAGCTGATCGTCTGGGGCGAGGACCGCGGGGCCGCGCTCTCACGGCTGCGCGCGGCGCTGGCGGCCAGCCGCATCGAGGGCGTCAAGAACAATCTGAGCTTCCTGGCCGCGGTGGCCGAGCATGCCGATTTCGTTGCCGGCGCGGTCGATACCGGCTGGGTCGAGCGCGAGCGCCAGGCTTTGCTGGCGGAAGTGGCGACCCTATGACCGAGACAGCTATGGATTGGCGCATCGATGCGGTCGGCGACCGCTGCCTGCTGGTGGGCTTGGGCACCACGGTGGACCCGGCCACCAGCGCCCGCGTGCATGCCTTCGTGCAGCGCCTGCGCGCCCAGCCGATTGAGGGCCTGCGCGACATCGTGCCGGCCTTCAGCACCGTGGCCCTGCACTACCGGCCCGAATGCTTCGGACCGACCCCGTTCGCCATGCTGAAGGCCCGGCTGCTGGAGCTGCTGGCCCAGCCGCTGGACGCCCAGCAGGCCGCGCCGCGCGTGATCGAGATCCCGGTCTGCTACGGCGGCGACTACGGGCCCGACCTGGAGGACGTGGCACAGCGCTGCGGCCTGAGCACCGAGCGCGTGATCGCGCTGCATCTGGAGTCGGCCCATCGCGTCTACATGCTGGGCTTCGCGCCGGGCTTCCCCTTCATCGGCGGGCTGAACCCGCTGCTGTCGATGCCGCGCCGACCGACGCCGCGCACCCATATCCCGCCCGGTTCGGTGGCGATCGCGCGCGAGCAGACCTGCATCTACCCGCTGGAGACGCCCGGCGGCTGGAACATCCTCGGCCGCACCCCGGTGCGCCTGTTCGAGGCCGGCGCCGAGCCGCCCTGCCTGCTCGGTCCGGGCGACGCGATCCGCTTCGTGCGCATCGACGCCAACACCTATGAGGCGATGCTGGAGGCACGGCAGTGAGCGCAAGCATGATCGAAGTCATCAAACCCGGCGCGCAGTCGCAGCTGCAGGACCTGGGCCGCTACGGCTATCAGCACCTGGGCGTGCCGGTCTGCGGCGCGATGGACGAGCTCTCGCACCGTTGCGCCAATCTGCTGGTCGGCAATCTGCAGGACGAGGCCACCCTGGAGATCGTGCTGATGGGTCCGAGCCTGCGCTTCGAGGCCGCCACCCAGATCGCGATCTGCGGCGCCGACCTGTCGCCCACCTTGGACGGCGCGCCGCTGGCGCTGAATCGGCGCATCGAGGTGCCGGCCGGCGCACTCCTGGCCTTCGGCCGGCGCGTCAACGGCCTGCGCAGCTATCTGGCGGTGCGCGGCGGCTTCCCGCTGGCGCCGCTGATGGGCAGCCGCAGCACCTTTGTGCGCGGCGGCTTCGGCGGCCATCTGGGCCGCGCGCTGCGCAAGGGCGATCGGCTGGAGATCGCCGCGTTCAAGCCGACCGGCATCGCGCTGCCGGACTTCCCGGTCGACAGCACCTTGCCGACGACCGAGATCACGCCGCTGCGCGTCGTGCTCGGCGAGCATTGGGCCGGCTTCACGGATCAGGCCCAGGCCCTGTTCGCCGAGGCCAGCTTTCGCATCAGCCCGCAGTCCGACCGCATGGGCTACCGGCTCGAAGGTCCGGCCTTGGCGCGCCGCGTGCCCGGCGAGCTGATCTCGGAGGCCGTCAACTTCGGCAGCATCCAGGTGCCGCCCGATGGCCAGCCCATCGTCCTGATGGCCGAGCGCCAGAGCACCGGCGGCTATCCGAAGATAGGCCATGTGATCAGCGTCGACCTGCCGCTGCTGGCACAGCTGGCGCCGCAGCAGGCGCTGCGCTTCGTGCCGGTCGCGCTGGAGACGGCGCAAACCCTTTATCTGCAACGCGAGCAGCGGTTCGCCGCCGCGCTGGGAGCCGCATCATGACAAGCACCAAGACCCTGGACCTGAACTGCGACATGGGCGAAGGCTTCGGCGCCTACACCATGGGCAACGACATCGCCATCCTCGACCATGTGACTTCGGCGAACATCGCCTGCGGCTTCCATGCCGGCGACCCGGGCACGATGCGCCGCATCGTCACGGCCGCCGTCGCCAAGGGCGTCGCGGTCGGTGCCCATCCGGGCCTGCCCGATCTGCAGGGCTTCGGCCGCCGCGAGATGAAGATCTCGCCGGCCGAGGCCTATGCGATGGTGCTCTACCAGATCGGCGCACTGGCCGGCTTCGCCAGGGCCGCCGGCGGACGCCTGAACCATGTGAAGCCGCATGGCGCGCTCTACAACATGGCGGTCAAGGATCGCAAGCTGTCCGACGCGATCGCGCAGGCGGTGCGCGACTTCGATCCCGACCTGATCTACTTCGGCCTGGCCGGCAGCGAGATGGTCAAGGCCGCCGAGGCGCTGGGCCTGCGCGCGGCCAACGAGGTGTTCGCCGACCGCAGCTACCAGGACGACGGCTCGCTGTCGCCGCGCGGCCTGCCCGGCGCGATGATCGAAGACCCCGATCGGTCGCTGGCCCAGGTGCGCCAGATGCTGGCCGGCACGGTCACCGCGCTGAGCGGCGCCGTCGTGCCGGTGCGCGCCGACACGCTGTGCCTGCACGGCGACCAGCCCGGCGCGCTGGAGTTCGCGCGCCATATCCGCGCCGCGCTGACGGCCGACGGCGTCGCGCTGCGGGCGCCCGCTCACCGATGAGGCCCGGCATGGCAGAACTCGGCGTCAATTCCGAAGCCAGCGGCAGCGTCTGGAAGATAGCGGTCGTGCTCGGCCAGCAGGTCGCCGAGGGCGACACCCTGCTGGTGATCGAGTCGATGAAGATGGAGCTGCCGCTGGCCGCACCGGCCGCCGGCGTCGTGGCGCAGATTCTGGTCGCCGAGGGCGCGATGGTCGAGGAAGACCAGCCGCTGCTGGTGCTGTCGCCGACGAGCTAGTCCCGATCGCCCAGCTGCGGCCGCACCCAGTCGGCGCCGACCCGCTCGCAGAAGTCGGCCACCACCTCGCGCACCAGGCCGGCGGTCTCGCGCACCGCCGTGCTCATGCGACTCTCGGTGATCGAGGTGATCAGCATCGAGGGCAGCGGCGGCCCCTCGCACTGCCATAGCCGGCCCTGCGCCAGCTGCTGGCGCACGAACACCGGCGGGATCGCCGCGATGCCATAGCCGTCGCTGGCCAGCTGGATGATGGACTCGACCGAGGGGAAACTGCAGACCCGCGGCTCGGTGTCGCGATCGACGAACAGCGCCCGCACATGGGCCTGCGGGCTGGAGGTCTTCGAGAAGGTCAGCACCGGCACGCGCTCCAGATCCTCCACCGTCAGCCGCCCGCTGGCCGGCAGCAGCTCGGGCTTGGCGACCCAGCGCAGCGGAAACTCGCACAGCGGCGTGACGCGGTAGTCCAAGGTGCCGATCGCCTCGGCAAAGGGATCGTTCTGGATCATCAGATCCAGCTTGCGCAGCCGGAACTGGTCCTGCAGATGGCGTGCGGTGTCGACCGTGATGTCGGGGTTGATCTGCGGATAGCGCTCGGCCAGCTGGCGTATCAGCGGCGACAGCCAGGTGTGCACCACCGACTCGATCGCGCCGATGCGCACCCGGCCGGCGGCCGGCGCATCGGGCCGGGTCGAGAGCTTCAGCTCGCGCTCCAGCGCCAGCATGCGTTCGGCCTGGCGCAGCACCTGCTCGCCGACCTGGGTCAGGGCCAGGCGGCGCGCGCTGCGGTCCACCAGATCGGCGCCCAGTTCCTCCTCCAGCGCGGCAATGCGCTGCGAGATTGCCGCCTGCGTGGTGATCATCACCTGGGCGGTCTCGCGGAAGCTGCCGACACGCGACAGCACGACCAGGGTTTCGAGGAATTTGGTGTTCACGGAGATCCTAGCGAGTCGGCGCAGCGGCGTCGCCGCGCGCCGACAAGTGTAGGACCTCGACTTCCGGGGATCAGCGGCGCTGCAGCTGGCCGTCGTGCAGCTGCACGGTGTCGCCGACCTTCAGCTTCGGGTCCTGGGCCTGCTCATGCTTGCGGCTGCGGCCGTCCTTGCCGACCAGCTTGACCACCCAGACCTTGTGGGACTTGGCGCTCTTCTCGATCTCGTTGCCGGCATAGCCACCGGCCACCGCACCGCCGACGGTGGCGATCTTCTTGCCGCTGCCGCCGCCGACCTGGTTGCCCAGCAGGCCGCCGACCACGGCGCCGCCGACCACGCCCAGGCCGCTGGCCTGGCCCTTGCGCTCCTCGGTGTGCACATTGGCCACCCAGGCGCAGTCATGGCACAGCTTGGCCAGCTGGGCCTTGCTGGGGCCGGAGGCGGCATGCCCGGGCTGGGCCATGGCACCGGCGCTCGCCAGCAGCAGAACGGGGAACAGGAAATACTTGGACATGACCGAGTCCTTATGAAGATAGGGCGGGTCCGAGCATGCCACGCGCGTCTTCGCGCGAGCAAATCCCGGCGCCCCGGATGTCCGTGCGGACGAAGGCGTTGACGAAGGAAGGCGCCGAGCGCCGGCTCAATGCTGCTGCAGCAGACCGTCGCGCAGCACGACGACATCGCCGGCCTGCACGTTCGGGTTCTGGGCCTGCTCATGGCGGCGCGTGCTGCCGTCCCGGTCGGCCAGCTTGACGACCCAGACGCGCGAACTCTTGTGGCGCTTCTCGATCTCGTTGCCGGCATAGCCGCCGGCCACGGCGCCGCCGACGGTGGCGATCTTCTTGCCGCTGCCGCCGCCCACCTGGTTGCCCAGCAGGCCGCCGATCACCGCGCCGCCGATCGCGCCCAGGCCGCTGCCCTGGCCCTGGCGCTCCTCGGACTGCACCGAGACGACGCGCGAGCATTCATCGCACAGGCGCGCCGGTGCGGCGGTGCTCGCGACCGGCTGCTGCTGATGATGCTGTTTCGCGGGAGCGGGCTTGCTGCTGTTGCTGACCGGCCGCGGGGCCGGTTCGGCCGTGGGCTCGGTGGCATTGGCCGCGAGCTTGTTGCTGCTGCCGACCGGGGCGGCGGGCTGTTCTTCCTTGACCGGCTCGGCCGGGGCGGTGCCTTGCGAGGACCGGCCCAGCGCAAAGGCGCCGCCCAGCAGCACCGCGGCGATCGCGGTGGCGGCAATGGTCTGGCTGGCGTTGAGGGGCATCTTCATATTCTTGAACTCCGAAAAACGAGGATGCCATTGCAACGCGGCAGCCCCCCGATCGGTTGCCTCGGAGTTGTAAGCGCCTGTCAGCCCAGCAAGGGCGCCAGCGCGCGCTGCGCGTCGGCACGGTCGAGCGCGCAGCGCGCCGCCCAGTCGGCCAGTTGGTCCTCGCCGATGCGGCCGACATTGAAGTAGCTCGCATCCGGATGCGCCAGGTAGAAGCCGCTGACGCTGGCAGCCGGCGTCATCGCCATCGCGTCGGTCAGGCCCATGCCGATCTCCTCGGGATTCAGGGCCTTGAACAGCTCGCGCTTGACCAGATGGTCCGGGCAGGCCGGGTAGCCGGGCGCGGGCCGGATGCCGCGGTACTTCTCGGCGATCAGTTCCTCGTTGCTGAGCGCCTCGTCCTGCGCATAGCCCCAGAACTCCTGGCGCACGCGCTGGTGCAGGCGCTCGGCAAAGGCCTCGGCCAGGCGATCGGCCAGGGCCTTCAGCATGATGGCCGAATAGTCGTCGTGGTCGGCCAGGAATTGCTGTTCCTTCTTCTCGACGTTCAGGCCGGCTGTGACCGCGAACAGGCCGATATAGTCGGGCACCGTGCCCTTGGCGGCGATGTAGTCGGCCAGGCAGCGGTTGGGCCGCTTCACGCCCTCGACCACCGGCCGCTCCGACTGCATGCGCAGGCCGCGCCAGCTCATCAGCACCTCGCTGCGGCTCTCGTCGGTATAGATCTCGATGTCGTCGTCATTGACCTGGGCGGCCGGGTAGAGGCCGCACACGCCGCTGGCCTGCAGCCAGCGCCCCTCGATCAGGCGCTGCAGCATGCGACGGCCGTCGCTGAAGACGCGCTGCGCCTCGGCGCCGACGATCTCGTCCTTCAGGATCGCCGGGAAGGGCCCGGCCAGATCCCAGGTCTGGAAGAACGGGGCCCAGTCGATATGCTGGGCCAGCTCGGCCAGGTCGTAGTTCCTGAACACGCGCCGGCCGATGAACTTCGGCACCGGCGGCCGGTAGGCCGACCAGTCCAGCTTGACCTTGTTCTCGCGCGCCTGCGCCAGCGTGACCAGCGGGGTCTGCTTCTTGCTGGCGTGCAGCCGGCGCACCTTCTCGTAATCGGACTTCAACTCGTCGATGAAGCGGGTCGCGCGCTCGTCGCTCAAGAGCTCGGTGCAGACGCCCACCGAACGCGAGGCATCGGGCACATAGACCACCGGGCCTTCGTAATGCGGGCTGATCTTCACCGCCGTATGCACGCGGCTGGTGGTGGCGCCGCCGATCAAGAGCGGGATCTTCTTCATGCGGAAGTAGTCGTCGCGCTGCATCTCGGCCGCCACATGCTGCATCTCCTCGAGGCTCGGGGTGATCAGGCCCGAGAGGCCGATGATGTCGGCGCCCTCGACCTTGGCCTTGGCCAGGATGTCCTGGCAGGGCACCATCACGCCCATGTTCACCACCTCGTAGTTGTTGCACTGCAGGACCACGGTGACGATGTTCTTGCCGATGTCGTGCACATCGCCCTTCACGGTGGCGATCACGATCTTGCCCTTGGGCTTGACGTCGCCGCCGCTAGCGGCCAGCTGGCGCTTCTCTTCCTCGATATAGGGCACCAGATGCGCGACCGCGCTCTTCATCACGCGAGCCGACTTCACCACCTGGGGCAGGAACATCTTGCCCTGGCCGAACAGGTCGCCCACCACGTTCATGCCCGCCATCAGCGGGCCCTCGATCACATGCAGCGGGCGGCCGCCGCCGGCCTGGATCGCCACCCAGGCTTCCTCGGTGTCCGCGACGATGAAGTCGGTGATGCCGTGCACCAGCGCATGCGAGAGCCGCTCGTTGACATTGCCGGCGCGCCAGGCCAGGCGCGCCGAATCGTCCTTGGCCGCGCCCTTGGCGCTTTCGGCCACCTCGATCAGGCGCTCACCGGCGTCGGCGCGGCGGTTCAGCACCACGTCCTCGACCCGCTCGCGCAGCACCGGCTCCAGATCGTCGTAGACGCCCACCATGCCGGCGTTGACGATGCCCATGTCCAGGCCGGCCTGGATCGCGTGGTAGAGGAACACCGTGTGGATGGCCTCGCGCACCGGGTCGTTGCCGCGGAAGCTGAAGCTCACGTTGGAGACGCCGCCGCTGACCTTGGCGCCGGGCAGGTTCTGCTTGATCCAGCGCGTCGCGTTGATGAAGTCCACCGCGTAGTTGTCATGCTCCTCGATGCCGGTGGCGATCGCGAAGATGTTCGGGTCGAAGATGATGTCCTCGGCCGGGAAGCCCACCTCGTCCACCAGCATGCGGTAGGCGCGCTCGCAGATCTCGATCTTGCGCTGGTAGGTGTCGGCCTGGCCCTTCTCGTCGAAGGCCATCACGACGGTGGCCGCGCCGTAGCGCTTGAGCAGCTTGGCCTGGCGCTTGAATTCGGCCTCGCCCTCCTTCAGCGAGATCGAGTTGACGATGCCCTTGCCCTGGATGCACTTCAGGCCGGCCTCGATCACCTCCCACTTGGAGCTGTCGATCATGATCGGCACCCGCGCGATCTCGGGCTCGGAGGCGATCAGCTTCAGGAAGCGCACCATCGCGGCCTTGCTGTCCAGCATGGCCTCGTCCATATTGATGTCGATCACCTGGGCGCCGTTCTCGACCTGCTGGCGCGCCACCGCCAGCGCCTGCTCGAACTGGCCGTTCAGAACCATGCGCGCGAAGGCCTTGGAGCCGGTGACATTGGTGCGCTCGCCGATGTTGACGAACAGCGTGCCGGCGCCGATCTGCACCGGTTCCAGGCCGGAGAGCTTCATCGGTGGCGGGGCGGTGCGGGCGGTGGCGGTAGTGGACATGGCGGCCTCAACGAGAGAGCGTGGCCGCGAACTCACCGCGGCCACGAGCGTGGATCGGTGAGCGTCGTTGGTCGGGACCTGCGGCTCTGCCGCAGCCCCTTGATCCGAGCCTGGCGGCATCAGCCGTCGCAACGCTCCTCGGACCGCGTGCGATTTTACGCTGAAGCCTGGTTCACCCTCTGAAGACCCGCCCTCGGCAGGCCGACAATCGGTGCAGAACGAAGCGAGATATCTTGGACCTGATCCCCCTGCCCCCGAACAGCCTGCGCATCGGCCAGCTGCTGGACTTCTCGGTGCGCGACGCCGACGGCAAGCTGCTGATCGCCCGCGGCCAGGTGCTGCACGACAGCCCCCTGGTGCAGGGCCTGATCGAGCGCGGCGCCTGGGTGCTGGCCGAGGAGACCCGTGCCTACCAGCGCGCCTTCGCCCACAAGGTCGACACCATGATGCACCGTGGTGCCACCCTGGGCGAGATCTCCCGGGCACGCGGCGATTTCAGCAGGGCCGTCGACAAGGCCGCCATCACGCAGCAGCTCAACAGCCAGGCGGCCTGGGCCGACCTGCAGCTGCGCTGCCACGCCCTGCTGCGCGAGCCGCGGCCGGAGGACTTCCTGGCGCGCTTCACGGCCCTGCGCCAGGAGATGGTCGAGCGCCTGCAGCAGCATACCGACGCCACACTGATGCTGCTGATCTTCGAGGCCAGCCAGGACTACCAGCGCTACAGCGCCCGCCATGCGCTGCTGAGCATGGTGCTGGCCGAACTGGCCGCGCGCCAGCTCGGCTGGGCGGACGACATCCGCGAGGTGCTGAGCCGGGCCGCGCTGTCGATGAACATTGCGATCAGCGCCCTGCAGGACCGCCTGGCCGGCCAGGCCGACCTTCCCGACGCGGCCCAGCGTGCCCAGCTGGACGCCCATGGCGATCGCGGCGCCGAGCTGCTGCGGGAGCTCGGCGTGCAGGACGCGCTGTGGCTGCAGATCGTGCGCCTGCATCACGAGGCCGGCCCCGGCCCGCTGGCGGGGCGCAGCATGGCCGAGCAGATGGCACGGGTGCTCAGGCGCGCCGACATCTATGGCGCCCGGCTCGCCCCGCGGCGCTCGCGCCGCGCGCTATCCGGCGCGCAGGCGGGCCGCGCCGCCTACCTGGACGAGCTGCAACAGCCGGACGAAGCCGGCGCGGCCCTGATCAAGGCCGTGGGCCTGTATCCGCCGGGCAGCCTGGTGCGCCTGGCCAATGGCGAGGTGGGCGTGGTGGCCAAGCGCGGCCACAGCGCCAACGAGCCGCTGGTCGCGGCCCTGCTGGGCCGTAGCGGCACGCCGCTGAGCGAGCCGGTGCCGCGCGACACCCGTCTGGCCGGCCAGGCCATCGCCGCCAGCCTGGCCCCGCACGAACTCAAGCTGCTGCTCAATATGGAAAAGCTGCTGAAGCTCTACTAGGCCTCGACCAGTTCGCTGAAGAAGCGCTGGCCGCAGGCACGCGGCCTGTAGGCCGAGACATTCTCGGCGATCGCCGCGATATGGGCCGGCGTCGTGCCGCAGCAGCCGCCGGCGATGTTCAGGAAGCCGGCCGCGGCGAACTCGCGCATCAGCCGGCCCGTGACCTCGGGCGTCTCGTCGAAGCCGGTGTCGCTCATCGGATTCGGCAGGCCGGCGTTCGGATAGCAGCTGACCGCGGTCTCGCCGGCCGCCTTGACCAGCTCCTCCACATAGGGCCGCATCAGCGTCGCACCCAGCGCGCAGTTCAGCCCGATGGCCAGGGGCCTGGCGTGGCGCACCGAATGCCAGAAGGCCGTGACGGTCTGGCCCGACAGGATGCGGCCGGAAGCGTCGGTCACGGTGCCGGAGATGATCACCGGCAGGCGCTCGCCGGTGTCGTCCATCAGCTCGTCCAGCGCGAAGATCGCGGCCTTGGCATTGAGCGTGTCGAAGATGGTCTCGACCAGGAACAGGTCGACGCCGCCGTCCAAGAGGCCCTTGGCCTGCTCGTAGTAGGCGGCGCGCAGGGTGTCGAAATCGACGTTGCGGGCGCCGGGGTCGTTGACGTCCGGACTGATGCTGGCGGTGCGCGGCGTCGGGCCCAGGGCACCGGCGGCGAAGCGCGGCTTGTCGGGCGTGCTGTACTTGGCGCAGGCGGCCCGCGCCAGCTGCGCGGCGGCGACGTTCATCTCATAGGCATGCTCGCCCAGCGCATAGTCCTCCTGCGCCACCGAGGTGGTGCCGAAGGTATTGGTCTCGATGATGTCGGCGCCGGCGGCCAGGTACTGCTCGTGAATCTCGCTGATCACCTCGGGCCGGGTCAGCACCAGCAGGTCGTTGTTGCCCTTCAGGTCCTTGCCGTGGTCGGCGAAGCGCTGGCCGCGGTAATCGGCCTCGGTGAGCTTGTAGCGCTGGATCATCGTGCCCATCGCGCCGTCCAGGATGGCGATGCGTTGTTGCAGAATCTCGGGCAGCTGCGCGCCACGCGTGTAGGTCGTCGAGGTGGGGGCGTTCATGCTCCCATTGTAAGAAGCGCGTCAATACCCCTGTTCATGAAGCACCTGCTCCCCCAAGAGGCCCACCTCTATCTGCAACAGCATCCCGAGGCGCTGTTCGTCGACGTGCGCATGGAACTGGAGTATCTCTACGTGGGCCACCCTCCCGGCGCAGTGCATGTTGCCTGGTACGAATATCCCGAGATGCACCCGGACCCGGCACGCTTCGTCGCGCAGGTCCGGCGCGAGGCTGGCGGCGACCTGGACCGCCCCCTGGTACTGCTGTGCCGCTCCGGCACCCGCACCATCGCGGCCGGCGAGGCGCTGGAGGCGGCCGGCTTCAGCGACATCGTCAATGTCGTCCACGGCTTCGAGGGCGACCCGGACGAGAACTTCCAGCGCGGCAAGCGCAACGGCTGGCGCTTCGACGGCCTGCCCTGGGAGCAGATGTAGCGTCGGCGCGTCGGCCTCGGCCGCAGGCAGCCCCAAGCTTCACCAAGGCAGCGGATACGGATGGCTGGAGGCCGCCGCAACGCCGCTGCTGTCATTTCGCCTGAGGATGAAAGGCACCGTCCGCGGCAACCACCATGGCGCCTGCTCGGCATTTCGAGCGCATGGAGGTGTAGCGTATGGACCCGAACCGATTCCCAGCCTGGACGCGTGCCCTTGCGGCGGTCCTCACAACGGCGATCCTCGTTGCCTGCGGCGGCGGTGGCGATGGCGGCAGCACCGCCGAGCCGGTCGCCAAACCATCCGAGGTCGCCAATGAGGTCGCGCGAGGCGAGATCAAGGCCGATGCCATTGCGGCGACGCTCATCAAGGTCGCCGACGGCACCGGCCCCCTCAAGGGTGCGACCATCGAGCTGCCGGTAGGGGCGGTGATCGAGGATGCGGAAGTACAGATTGGCTACGAAGATGCCCTGCCTGGCGCATTGCCCCAGCGAGCCCTGGATGCCGGTGCCACGCAGGTCTCCAAGGTGATCGTACTCAAGGTCGCGGAGGGCCGGGACAGCACGTTCAATCAGCCTGTCACCATCACGATTCCATACGATGCCGCAACGGCCGGCGACATGCCGCCAGCGGTGTTCTACTGGGATGAAGCGGCCGGCCGCTATCAGACGGTCGCGGTGGTCGCGGTCGATCGAACCGCCGGCACGGTGAGTTTCAGGACTTCGCATTTCTCCAAGTTCGTGGCCCTGGTGCTGCTGAAGCTCGGCATCGAGCCCGAGGTCGACACCGGCTTCAAGTTCGGCACCGATTCCATCCTGCATCAGAACTTCGGCTCGTATCAGTACGGTGGTCATTGCGCGGCGTTTGCGTCGATCTCCACCTACTACTACCGCAACGGCACGACGCTGCCGCTGTATTCGTTCGCCCAGGAGGGCGCAACCGAGCAGCCGGCGGACGACGAGATCACACGCTCGGCACTCGCCATGACCTATGGCGTGATCGTCAGCAAGTGGAACAGCGTTGCCGGCAGCATCGTGATCCCGCGCGCCGTGGATACCGGCCGGCTGATGCTGCAGTCGATGATCGTCACGGGGCAGCCCCTGCACCTGGTCATGCACTCGAACACGAAGACCGACGGTGGTCACTCGGTCACCGTCCATGGCTACGACGCCGTGGCCAAGGCCTTCCGTATCTACGACTCGAACTTCCCGAAGACAGCGGTCAACTACCCCTGGACGTTCGACGCGGGTTTCGGCACCTACTCGCGCGCTGCGAGCTACCCGGCCAAGATGTTCGACTACATCGGTTACGCGTCCGACGATACGTTTGCCGCACCGGCGCAGTTCGCCCAGATCATGAGCGACTGGAAATCCGGCAAGCTGGCCGACTACTTCAAGAATCTGCAAGTCACCGATCCAAAGGACTCGGCCTCAAGGGTGCTCGACATGAAGGCGGCGCTGAGCCTGGAGATTCCATACGAGGACGGCAAGACGGTCGATGGACAGGTCACCCGCCCGGCCGGCAGCACCAAGCCCTTGTTCCTGCATGTGTACAAGGACGGCGTGACGCAGGGCGATGGATTGCCGATTGCGGCAGACGGCAAGTTCAGCATCACTTTCCCGACCAAGCTGGAGAGCAAGGTCGAAGTGATGCTGCTCGTGACCGAGCACGCAAAGAGCCTGACGACCGGCTTCACCGCATTTGGCCGATTCTCGGTGCGCGCTGCGGGCAAGAATTTCTTCACCAATTTCGGCTTCGAGGCCGGCGACATCAGTGGATGGAGCGCCAGCACCTCGCGCCTGGGTGTGGCCTTCACGCCCACGAAGGCAACGGTGGTAGGGACCGGATTTGACAGCATCGCAGCCGATCTTCCTCTGTCGGTGTTCGGCAATCACGCCCTGCGAGTGAATGACGAAGACAACGGCTACCACATCACCTACGTTTCACAGCGCGCCACGGTACCGACGACAGGCAATCCCCAGCTTCGCTTCCAATGGGCCGCGGTACTGGAAGACCCACAGCACACCCCGGAGGACCAGCCCTATGTCGAAGTCACGGTGCGCAACGTGACGAAGGGAACCATCCTGTACAACCGCCGCTTCTATACGAGCGACCCGAATTTCACCGGATGGCAGAGCTATCAGGGCGGTAACTGGAAGGCCATCCCGTGGCAAACGGTCGTTGTCACGGGCTTGTCCAGCAGCGCCGGTGACGAGATTGAGCTGTCGGTCACCGGCGCCGACTGCGGCCTGGGCGGACACGGCGGCTATGTCTATCTCGACGGCGAGGAATAGCGGGGCCATGAGGACCGCCGGCACGACAGTTTGCAGCAGTAGCGGGCTGCTCCTGTCGTGGCTGGCGCTCCTTCACGCCGCCGAGGTGCAGGCAATGCGCGTTCCCGATGTTGTGCTCTATGCCACGCTGAACAGCGCGGTCGTCGCTCGGGTGGCCGGACATGAATGCGCGGCGCCGCCGGGCAGCCATGTCGCGTTGGTGAGCGAGCTCGCCGGCCCTGGCATTGCGCCCGGCGCTGAGCGGCGATGGTTCGTCCACGTGATTTCGGGGCCGTGCGCCGGCGCGGTGGCGACTTTGCCGGAAAGCAGCCTGCGCGATCAGCGCTCGCAGCCCGACCCCACCCACCCTGCGGCCCGATCTCGCCAAGCCCGATGACATGGCGACAGCGGGAGCCCATCCATTGCCGCCAAGTCATGCCTTTCATTCTCGCCGATCGACCACCTGCCATGTGTCCAGCCGCAGCAGCGCCTCGTCGCGCCAGTAGCCCATCTCGGCGTAGAAGGTCTCCCAGACGCAGGCCGCCTCGCAGCCGCTGTCGCAGCAGTTGTCGGGCTCGTCGGGCGGCTCGCTGAGCGCGATGCCGCGCTCGGCGGCCAGCGCCTGTAACTGGCGGCGTGCCGCGATGGCGCTGGCGCGGTCGGTGATCGGGGCAGACTCCATGGCCGCATTGGACCAGAGCCGCGCGCAGCGCGCAGGGGGTGGCCTACAAGCCCCCGAACACCTTCTTCAGGATGGCGCTGCCAGTGCCGACCGGGTCCTTGCGGATCTTCTTCTCCTCCTCGCCGATCATCAGGTACAGGCCGTCCAGCGCCTTGCCGGTCACGTACTGCTGGATATTGGCATCCTCGCCGCGCACCAGGCCGAGGCCGGCGGCCTTGCCGGCCACCGCGTTGTACTTGTCGGCCAGCGCCACCCGCTGCGTGGCGCGGGTGACGATGGGCAGGAACTTCTCGGCCAGCGGGGCACGCGTCTTGTCGGCAAAGAAGCGGGTGGCCGAATCGTCGCCGCCGCGCAGGATCTGCAGACCGTCCTCGACGCTCATATTCTTCACCGCCGCCACCAGCAGGCTCTTGGCCTCCGGCACCGCCGCCTCGGCGGCACGGTTCATCGCCGTGAGCAACTCGTCCACGCGCTTGCCCTGGCCGGTGGCCTTCAGCAGGCGGGCGCCATCCTTCAGATAGCCCGGCAGCTCGATGCGCACCAGCGGGTTGCCCAGAAAGCCGTCGGGCTTGCCCAGCAGGCCCACCGCCGCCACCGCCCCGCGCTCCAGCGCCGTGCGGATGCCGCTGGCCGCATCGCCCTCGCTGATGGCAGCCGCATGGGCCGCGCCCAGGGGCAGGCCCAGCATCGCCAGGCTCAACATATCGCGTCGCTGCATATCCATCTCCTTGGTCCGCAACATATCTCTCACATCACCCGTCGGCCGGCCACCAGGGTCTCGCGCACCAGCGGCAGGCCATCGAATTCGGACACCCGCAGCAGGTCGGCGCGCAGGCCCTCGGCGATCTCGCCGCGGTCGCCGAGCCCGCAGGCACGCGCCGGCTTCAGGCTCACCAGCTGCAAGGCCTCGCTGACCGAGAAGCCGGCCTCACGCTGCAGCCGCCAGGCGGCCTGCAGCAGGCTGGTCGGCACATAGTCGGAGGACAGCATGTCCAGCAGCCCCGCGCGCGCCAGCTCCAGCGCCGCCACATTGCCCGAATGCGAACCGCCGCGCAGCACGTTGGGCGCGCCGGCCACCGTGGCCAGGCCGAGGCTCCTGGCGCGGCGCGCCGCTGCCGGGCTGGTGGGGAACTCGCTGATCGTCGCGCCCAGGGCCTGCGCCTCCTCGACATGGGCCTCGGTCGTGTCGTCATGGGTGGCCAGGGTCAGGCCTTGCGCGCGCGCCACATCGGCGAACCAGGCGCGGTTGGGCCCCGCGTGCAGGGCCTGGCGCTGCGGCGCCAGGGCCACCTCGGCATCGAACTGGGCGTCGCTCCAGCCCTTCTTGCCGGTGTAGTAGATGCGCGCATGGTCCAGGTCGGCCCATTGGCGCTGACCCGGCGTGTGATCCATCAGCGACAGCAGCCGCAGGCGCGGGCTGCCGATGAAGGCCTCGAACAGCTCGCGCGCATTCGGCGCCGGCAGCTCGCAGCGGACATGCAGCCAGTGATCGACGCGCAGCGCGCCGGCGGCCTGCAAGCGGTCCAGGGCCACCAGCAGCCCGGCCTGGCTGCGCGCGCGAAAGCCCTGGCCATAGGGATCGCCGACCCCGATCGCATCGAACACGGTGGTGATGCCGGCCGCGGCGATCTCGGCGTCATGCGCCTGCAGCGCACCCAGCATCGGGAACACCACCTTGGGCCGCGGCATCACATGGCGCTCCAGATTGTCGGTATGGATCTCGACCAGGCCCGGCAGCAGCCAGTCGCCGCCCCAGTCCTCGGCCCGCGCGGCGGCCGGGGCCGGCCCGCGGCCGACCGCGGCGATGCGCCCCTCGCGCAGCAGCAAATGGCCCAGAAAGCTCTCGCCGGCCAGCACCAGGCGGGCGTTGCCAATCAATCTCTCCATGCGGCGACGATACCCGACAATGCGGCCCCGATGGCCGACACCCCCGGCGACAGCCCACGCTATGCGCTCTACTACGCGCCACCGGCCGCGCACCCGCTGTGGCGGGCCGGCTGCGCCTGGCTGGGCCGCGATCCGGACGATCCGGACGATCGGCGCGCGCCGCCGCCCGAACGCGGCGAACCCTGGCGCTACGGTTTCCATGCCACCCTGAAGCCGCCGATGCGCCTGTTGAAGCAGGGCGAGGCCGAGCTGCTGGCCGCCATCGAGACCCTGGCCGCCGCCACGCCGGCCTTCGCGATGCCAGCCCTGGAGGTGGCGCCGTTGTCCGATTTTCTGGCCCTGCGGCCGCGCCAGGCGCTGGCGCGCGAGCACCCCTTGTGGCGCCTGGCCGATGCCTGCGTGCGGGAACTGGACGCCTGGCGCGCGCCGCCCGACGCGGCCGAGACCGCGCGCCGCCGCGCGCATGGCCCGGACGCCGAGCAGCTGGCCCTGCTGGCGCGCTGGGGCTACCCGCATCTGCTGCAGCGCTGGCGCTTTCATCTGACGCTCAGCGACCGCAGGCCCTCGGCGGCGCTGGTGGACGCGGCACGGCTGCATTTCGCCGCCGCGCTGGCCCTGCCCCTGCGCTGCGAGGAACTCTGCCTCTTCGTCGAGCCCGCGCCCGGCGTGCCCTTCCGGCTGCGCCGTCGCTTCAGGCTGGCAGCAGCCGCAGGCGCTCGGTGAGCAGCGCGTAGAAGCCCTCGGCATCCACGCCGCCCAGCACATGGGCATTGGCCGGCCGGCCGGTGACGCCCCACCAGTCGATCACCGTCATGCCGCGGGTCAGCGGGCTCGCGGTCTCGATCGCCACATGGCAGTCGCGGCCGCTGAACAGCTCGGGGCGCAGCAGCCAGGCGATCACGCAGGGGTCGTGCAGCGGGCCGCCTGCCTGGCCGTATTTCTGCACGTCGAAGCGCTCGGCGAACTCCAGCCATTGCGCCACCGTCTCGGCCAGCGGCGTGCCGATCGCACGGATCGCGGCCACGCGGTGCGGCAGGGTCAGAGCCTGGTGCGTGACATCCAGCGGCGCCATCGTGATCGGCACGCCGCTGCGCAGCACCAGGTCGGCCGCCTGCGGGTCCACGTAGATGTTGAACTCGGCCGCCGGCGTGATGTTGCCGCCCTCGAAGCAGCCGCCGCCCATCAGCACGATCTGCCGGATGCGCGGCGCGATGCGGGGCTCGCGCATCAGGGCCAGCGCGATATTGGTCAGGGGCCCCAGCGGGCACAAGGTCACCGTGCCGGCCGCGCGCCGCATCAGCGTGTCGATCAGGAAGTCCACCGCATGCGCCTCGGCCAGCGGCTGCGGCGGCTCGGGCAGCGGCGGGCCATCCAGCCCGGTCTGGCCATGCACATGCTCGGCCGTCACCAGCGGCCGCAGCAGCGGCCGGTCGGCGCCGGCATGCACCGGCACCTCGGCGCGCCCGGCCAGCGCGCAGACGATGCGCGCATTGCGGCTGGTCAGGGCCAGCGGCACGTTGCCGGCCACCGTCGTGATGCCCAGCACCTCCAGCTCGGGGCTGGCCAGGGCCAGCAGGATCGCGACCGCGTCGTCCTGACCCGGATCGGTGTCGATGATGATCGGAGTTCTGCTCATGCGCCGGTCCGGGTTTCGGGCTCGTGCAGCGGCACCACGTCCTGGTCGATCGCGCCGAACAGGCTCTGTCCGTCCGGGCCCTTCATCTCGATGCGGATCGAGTCGCCGAACTTCATGAACCCGGTCTTGGGCTCGCCCTGCTCGAGGGTCTCGATCGCGCGCTTCTCGGCGATGCAGCTGTAACCCTTGCTCGAGTCCTGGTTGCTGACCGCGCCCGAGCCGACGATGGCGCCGGCGCGCAGGTTGCGCGTCTTGGCAAGATGCGCGATCAGCTGGCCGAAGTGGAAGTTCATCTCGGGCCCGGCGTCGCACTGGCCGACCTTGCGGCCATTCCACTGCGACTGCAGGCTTAAGAAAACGCGCCCGCCCTGCCAGGCCTCGCCCAGCTCATCGGGTGTCACCGCCACCGGGCCGAAGGCGGTGGCCGGCTTGCTCTGCAAGAAGCCGAAACCCTTGGCCGCTTCGGCCGGGATCAGGTTGCGCAGACTCCAGTCGTTCACCAGGGCCAGCAGGCGCACGCCCTCCAGGGCCTGCTCGGGCGAAGCGCCGATGGCCACGTCGCCGGTGATCACCGCGAGCTCGGCCTCGAAGTCGATGCCCATGGCCTCGGACACGAAGCGTGCCGGCTCCATGGCGCCGAGGAAGTCATCGCTGCCGCCCTGGAGCATCAGCGGCTCGCCGCGCAAGCTCTCGGACATCTCGGCGCCGCGCGCCCGCAGCACCAGCTCCACATGGTTCAGGTAGGCCGAGCCGTCGGCCCATTGGTAGGCGCGCGGCAGCGGCGCCATGCACTGCTTGGGGTCGAAATTGAAGGCATGGCGCAGCTTGCCATGGTTCAGGCCGACGTAGAGCTCCTCCAGCTGCGGCGACAGGAAGTTCCAGTCGTCGAGGACCTGCTGCAGCCGGGTGGCGATGCCGCTGGCGTAATGGGCCTGGCTGAGATCGCGCGACACCACGACCAGCTGGCCGTCGCGCGAACCGTCCCTGTAGGTGGCGAGTTTCATCGTTGGAAGAAAAGAAGAAAGAGGAGGATGAGGATGGAAAGCAAGTGGACTTGCGCGCAAGACCCCGGATGGCAGCATTGTCCGATGAGTCATCGCACCCGACGGCCGGCCCGCCTGGCAGCGGCGGCGGCGCTGGCCGTGGCGCTGCACGCCGGCCTGCTGGCGGCACTGCGGCCGGCGCCGCCCGAGAGCGCGCCGGCGCAGGCTCGGCCGCCGCCAACCCCGCTGCCAACCC
>NZ_JBWKPM010000007.1:0-205621 GCF_059418245.1 Roseateles sp. GW821-FHT09B06
ATCTCGCGGATGGACAGCCGCTCCCGCAGCGCCCATCTCCTGATGACACTTAGTGTCGCCACGTCAATCACTCCAATACTCCTGCCGCAATTTGCGGCAGGCTAGGGTTCATACGTGGGTCAGGTTTGAACGGAAATCAGTGACGGTTGAGGGTCAGTTCTTGCCGGAAATCAACAATGTTGACCTCTGACAGTTACGGTCCAGGGTCTATCCATGTGTTTTAGTCAAAACAGGCGCGCATCAGGGCCGCTAGCACCGGCCCTCCGGAAGCTGAAATCAGTGGCAAATCAGTGGCAGATTGGGCATTTCTGCCACTGCACGCAGCTACGCGCAACAACACGAAGCCAAACGCAAGTTGTTGATTTAAAATGACTTGGCTATTTTCTAGGAGCACGCGGAAGCTCAAAAATAGAAGTCATGACCCATTCGGGACGTAGAGGCCGGAGGTTCGAATCCTCTCACCCCGACCAGAATTTCCTTGCAAGTCGAGGATCCACGAAGCCCCTGACACAGGGGCTTCGTTATTTCCAGCCTACGTGGCGGCAAATTAGCGGCAGAACCATGTCCGCCCCCGCCCCACCTTCATGCGGCCCCGATGCTCCCCAGACGCCGCGCCTCAAGCATCGCCGCATTCGCAGGCATCTTGCGAGGACCTCTCACCGCGCATCTATAAGGGCCAAGCCCCCGTCCGCTTGAACAGCAACGCGCCACATCCGCAGGTCATGGCTGCCAACAGCACCGCAGTATTCGCTTAAGTTGCCCGCCCAACGGCCGATGACCGGTTTGAGCCTCCAACGCCCACCCCGGGGCTCCCGCCCTGATGCCTACAAACATCAGTCAAGGCCACCCATCACGGAATCGTGAGCTTCGGCACGGTCGGACATGCGCTCCGGGTACGGCTCGGTTTACAGTGGAAAATCCCTGGGCAATGATGACCCGCTGCGTCGGCAGCGTCCTTCTTGATACCCGGCAACAGCGCAACCGTCGATGAATGTGGACACATCCCTGATCGAGCCGCCCCACTCCGCCCTGTCGGGCGTCGCACGTGTGCTCGTGCATGCGGGCAAGTTGCCCGCCAAGACGGCAGAGGACCTGGCACGCCAGGCGCGCGAGAAGAAGACCAGCTTTGTGGCCGCCGTCATGGCGGCCAATGCCGTCTCATCCTTCGATCTTGCCCATACCTTGTCGTCCGCTCTGGCAATCCCGCTGGTGGACCTGGGTGCGATGGATGCGCAGCGCATGCCCGGCAACGTCATCGACAGCAAGTTGGCCCTTCAGTATCAGGTTGTTGTGCTGGGGCGCCGTGGCAATCGCCTGTTCATCGGCGGCGCGGACCCGACCGACCAAGAGGTGGTGGAACGCATCAAGTTCGCCACCCAACTGGCGCCGGAGTGGGTGATCGTCGAGTACGACAAACTGCTCAAGCATCTGCAGGGCACCGGCGCGAGCGCGGCCGAAACCCTGGAATCGATCGCCGGCGGCGACTTTGATTTCGATATTGCCGAGGAGGATGCCTCCCCCGAGCAGGAGAGTGCCGACATCTCCGACGTCGAGGACGCGCCGGTGGTGCGCTTCCTGCAGAAGATGCTGGTGGACGCCATCAATATGCGCGCTTCCGACCTGCATTTCGAGCCCTACGAATATCACTACCGTGTGCGCTTCCGCGTGGACGGCGAACTGCGCGAAATCACCCAGCCACCGATCGCCATCAAGGACAAGCTGTCCTCGCGCATCAAGGTGATCTCGCGCCTGGACATCGCCGAACGCCGCGTACCGCAGGACGGGCGCATGAAGCTGAAGTTCGGCAGCAAGGCCATCGACTTCCGCGTCAGCACCTTGCCGACCCTGTTCGGCGAGAAGATCGTGATCCGTATCCTGGATCCCTCCTCGGCCAAGCTGGGCATCGAGGCATTGGGCTACGAGAAGATCGAGAAGGAACGGCTGCTCGCCTGCATCGGCCGTCCCTACGGCATGATCCTGGTCACGGGTCCAACCGGCTCCGGCAAGACCGTGTCGCTCTACACCTGCTTGAATATCCTGAACCAGCCGGGCGTCAATATTTCGACAGTCGAAGACCCGGCCGAAATCAACCTGCCCGGCATCAACCAGGTCAACGTCAACGACAAGGCCGGCCTGACCTTCTCCGCGGCCCTGAAGTCCTTCCTGCGCCAGGATCCCGACATCATCATGGTCGGCGAGATCCGTGACCTGGAGACGGCCGACATTGCCATCAAGGCCGCACAGACCGGCCATATGGTGATGTCCACCTTGCACACCAATGACGCGCCGACCACGTTGACCCGTTTGCTGAACATGGGCGTGGCCCCGTTCAACATCGCCTCCAGCGTGCTGCTGATCACGGCACAGCGTCTGGCGCGCCGCCTTTGCGAACATTGCAAGGCAGCAGCCGAGTATCCCCGCGAGGCCCTGCTGCGCGCCGGTTTTGTCGAAGATGAGTTGGACGGTAGCTGGAAGCTCTACAGGGCCGTGGGCTGCTCGAGTTGCAACAATGGGTATCGAGGACGTGTCGGTCTTTACCAAGTGATGCCGGTCACCGAGGCGATTCAGCGCATCATCCTGGCCGAGGGAACGGCCATGGACATTGCCGTCCAGGCGCGTACCGAAGGTGTGCGTGACCTGCGGCAGTCCGGCCTGGTCAAGGTGAGAGCGGGCGTCACCACACTTGAAGAAGTGCTGGCGGCCACCAACGAATAAGCAACGGGACGGGCTCCCCCCGCTGGAGGTGATATGGCAACAAGCGCGATAGCCAAAAACGTGAAGGACTTTGTCTTCGAGTGGGAAGGCAAGGACCGCAACGGCAAGACCGTGCGCGGCGAACTGCGGGCCGGCGGCGAGGCCATGGTCAACGCTACCTTGCGCCGCCAGGGCATTCTGGTCAACAAGGTCAAGAAGCGCCGCGCCGGCGGCGGCAAGGCCATCAAGCAGAAGGACATCGCGGTCTTCACGCGCCAACTGGCGACGATGATGCGCGCCGGCGTGCCCCTGCTGCAGTCCTTTGACATCGTTGCGCGCGGCAGCACCAATGCGCGCATGACCCGGCTGCTCAACGAGATCCGCCAGGATGTCGAGACGGGCACGAGTTTGTCGGCCTCCTTCCGCAAGCATCCGATGTACTTCGATGCGCTGTACTGCAATCTGGTCGAGGCCGGGGAGGCGGGCGGTATCCTGGAGGCACTGCTGGACCGGCTGGCGATATATCAGGAAAAGACGGTCGCGATCAAGAACAAGATCAAGTCGGCCCTGACCTATCCGATCGCCGTGCTGGCGGTGGCCTTCGTGGTGGTGGCGATCATCATGATCTTCGTGATCCCTGCCTTCAAGGAGGTGTTCACCTCCTTCGGTGCCGATCTGCCCGCGCCCACCCTGATGGTGATCGCGATGTCGGAGTTCTTCGTCAGTTACTGGTGGGCCATCTTCGGCGCGCTGGGCGGCGGGATCTATTTCTTCATCCAGTCCTGGAAACGCTCGGAGAAGATGCAGAAGGCCATGGACCGGCTGCTGCTGAAGATCCCCGTGTTCGGCGATCTGCTCTACAAGTCGGCCGTGGCGCGCTGGACCCGCACGCTGGCCACCATGTTCGCTGCGGGCGTGCCGCTGGTCGAAGCGCTGGACTCGGTGGGGGGCGCCTCCGGCAATGCCGTGTTCTCCGAGGCCACCGAGAAGATCCAGCGCGATGTCTCCACCGGCTCGGCCCTGACCACCTCGATGCAGAGCACCGGCATCTTCCCGACCATGGTGCTGCAGATGGCCGCGATCGGCGAGGAGTCGGGCTCGCTGGACCATATGCTGTCCAAGGCCGCCGAGTTTTACGAGGACGAGGTCGACGAGGCCGTCAAGGCGCTGTCCAGCCTGATGGAGCCCTTCATCATCGTGATCCTGGGCACCATCATCGGCGGCATCGTGGTCTCGATGTACCTGCCAATCTTCAAGCTCGGCCAAGTGGTCTGATTCCCATCCCCTATCCATGACGCAAGAGCTTGAATGGTTGTTGTCGCCCTATGGCCTGGGCGTGCTGGGCCTGTGCATCGGCAGTTTCCTGAACGTGGTGGCACACCGCCTGCCGCTGATGATGGAGCGGCAATGGCTGGCCGAGGCCGGCGAGCAACTGGGCGACAGCGCCGAGCTGCAGCGCTGCGGCCTGGCCCAGCCGCAGGCCGATAAGCTGGCCGGCGCCGCGCAGGACCTGAGCCGTCGGCTGGGGGAAATGCCCGCCCTGGGCATCTCCCGACCCCGCTCGCGCTGCCCGTCCTGCGGCCATCAGCTCGCCTGGCACGAGAACCTGCCGCTGCTCGGCTGGCTGCGACTGGGCGGCCGCTGCGCGGCCTGCAAGGCCCGCATCTCGGCGCGCTACCCGCTGATCGAACTGGCCACCGGCCTGCTGTTCGCGGCCGTCGCCTGGCGTTTCGGTGCCCAACCCAGCAGCCTGCTGTGGTGCGGCTTCGCCGCCTGCCTGGTGGCACTGGCCGCAATCGACTGGGACACCACCCTGCTGCCCGATTCGCTGACCCTGCCGCTGCTGTGGGCCGGCCTGGCGGCGGCCCTGCTCGGATGGATTCCCGTTTCCCTCAGCAGTTCGCTGACCGGCGCCATGGTCGGCTACCTGTCGCTCTGGTCGGTCTACTGGCTGTTCAAGCTGGCCACCGGCAAGGAAGGCATGGGCTACGGCGACTTCAAGCTGCTGGCGGCGCTGGGCGCCTGGCTGGGCTGGCAGATGGTGCTGCCCATCGTGCTGGGCGCCTCGCTGATCGGCGCCGTCGTCGGCATCGCGATGAAGCTCAGCAGCGCGCTGCGCGAGGGCCGCTATGTGCCCTTCGGCCCCTTCCTGGCCGGCGGCGGCCTGGTCGTGCTGTTTGCCGGTCCGGAGCGCGTCCTGTCCTGGCTGGGCTGGGCCTGATGACCTTGCGCATCGGTCTCACCGGCGGCATCGGCAGCGGCAAGAGCACGGTGGCCGCCCTGCTGGCCGAAGCGGGCGCCGCGCTGGTCGACACCGATGCGATCTCGCGCGGGCTCACCGCATCCGGCGGCGCGGCCATGCCGGCCATCGCGGCCGCCTTCGGCAGCGCCATGGTGGCGGCCAACGGCAGCCTGGACCGGGCCCGCATGCGTGCCGCGGTGTTTGCCGATCCGCCCGCCCTGCAGCGCCTCGAGGCCATCCTCCACCCGCTGATCGGCGCCGAGACCGAGGCCCGGGCCGCGGCCGCCGGCCCGGGCGTGTCGATCGTCTTCGACGTGCCGCTGTTGGTGGAATCGGGCCGCTGGCGCCCGCGCGTGGACCGGGTGCTGGTGGTCGACTGCGAGGAAGACACCCAGATCCGGCGCGTGATGGCGCGCTCCGCCTGGACGCGCGAAGCGGTCGAGGCCGTGCTGCGCCAGCAAGCCGCGCGCACGCTGCGTCGCGCCGCGGCCGACGCCATCATCTACAACGAAGGGCTGAGCCTGGACGCGCTGCGCGCGCAAGTCCTGACCCTGGCCGCACGCTGGGGCTAAGACCTACACGGGGCGCCGGTCGCTTGTGAAACAATCGACCCCAAGCTCGGCACTGTCAGCCGGCATGCAAGGAATGGCCCCCTTGGTCCTCTACGAATACCCGTTCAACGAAAGCATCCGCACGATGCTGCGCCTGGAGCATCTGTTCGACCGACTTGGTCAGCTGATTGCCCGCGAGACGCCACTGGACCACCACTTCGCCCTGGTCACGATTTTCGAGATCATGGATGTGGCCTCGCGCGCCGACCTGAAGTCCGATCTGCTGAAGGAACTGGAGCGCCACAAGGCCCAGCTCAACAGCTATCGCGGCAACCCGGCCATTGCCGAGGAGGCGCTGGACGAGGTGATACGCCGCATCGACCACGCCTTCACCGGGCTGAACCAGCTCAACGGCAAGGCCGGCCACGCGCTCACGGCCAACGAATGGCTGATGAGCATCCGCAGCCGCATCAGCATCCCCGGCGGCACCTGCGAGTTCGACCTGCCGGCCTACTACAGCTGGCAGCAGCTGTTGCCGGTGCGCCGCCGCAACGACCTGATGCAATGGACCCAGAGCCTGATGCCGCTGGCCGAGGCCCTGCAGGTGCTGCTGGGCCTGCTGCGTGACTCCGGCGCCCCCCACAAGGTGGCGGCCCAGGGCGGACAGTTCCAGCAGAGCCTGCCGGCCGGCAAGACCTACCAGCTGTTGCGCATGCGCCTGGACCCGAGCCTGGGCCTGATTCCCGAGATCAGCGGCCACCGCCTGATGATCAATATCCGCCTGATGCGCCAGGACGAGGAAGGCCGCCTCAAGCCGGCGCAGCAGGATGCCAGCTTCGAGCTGACCCTTTGTGCATGAGCGAGCAGAAGCCCCCCGCCCCCAAACCCCGCATCGTGCCCTGCCCCACCTGCGGCGGGGACAGCGTGTTCGCGCCCAGCAATCAATGGCGCCCCTTCTGCAGCGAGCGCTGCCGCCAGATCGACCTGGGCGCCTGGGCCAGCGAAAGTTTCCGCGTGCAGGCCGCGCCGCCCAGCGATGACCAGGACCTAGAGCAGTAGGCCCAGCTCGCGCAGTTGCGGCCGTGCGGCCTCGGCCGTCGTGAAGTGCAGGGCCTGCCAGCCGACCGACCGAGCGGCCTCGATATTGGCCGGATGGTCGTCCAGGAACAGGCAGCTCTCGGGCGCCACACCGAAGCGCTCGACCGCCAGCCGGTAGATCTCCGGCCCCGGCTTGGACCGCTTGACCCGGCCCGAGAACAGGCCCGTCTCGAACCACCGATGCAGCGGATGGTGACGCTCGAGATGGTCCGCATAGGGCTCGGGCATGTTGGACAGGAAGAACAAGCGGTGGCCCGCCGCCTTCAGGTCCTCGATCAAACCCACCGTCTCGGGCAGCAGTTGCAGCTCGTCGGGCACCGCCGCCACCACCTGAGTCACCTCATCACGCGGCCAGCCGGTGCGTTCGGCAATGCGCGAGCTCACCTCCTCGGCGCCGATCAGGCCCTGATCGAAGGCGCCCCAGTCGCCGGCGTAATGCTGGAAGAAGGTGGCTGCCACGGCTTTGCCGGCCTCGAGATCGGCCACGCGATGCGGCCAGACGCGCGCCAGAAAACTGGGCGGGTGCCAGCGGAACAGCACGCCGCCGAAATCGAACACCACGTTCATCATGCGCGTAGCCTCTCCATCAGACCGGCGGTCGATCCGTCCAGGCCCACGACATCACCGCTCGCCAGCCGCGGCAGCAGGCTGTTGCACAGGGCCTTGCCGAGCTCGACACCCCATTGGTCGAAGCTGTTGATGCCCCATAGCGCGCCGGTGACGAAGATGCGGTGCTCGTAGAGCGCGATCAGCGCGCCCAGCGAGCGCGGGCTCAGGACATCCAGCAGCAGCGTCGTGCTGGGCCGGTTGCCCGGAAAACTGCGGTGTCGCGCCACGGTCAGCGCGCCCAGCGATTTCGACGCGGTCGGCGCCTTCTCCTGCAGCGCCTCCTCCACCGCCTTGCCCTGCATCAGGGCCTGCGACTGGGCCAGGCAGTTGGCCAGCAGTTTCCGGTGCTGGTCCTGCAGCAGCGCGGCCAGCTCGCCCCCCATGGGGTCGCCGTACCTGGGATGCTTGACCGCGATGAATTCGACCGGGATCACGTCCGTGCCCTGGTGCAGCATCTGGAAATAGGCATGCTGGCCGTTGGTGCCGGCCTCGCCCCAGACCACCGGGCTGGTGCCATAGGGCAAGACCTGGCCCTCGCGATCCACCCCCTTGCCGTTGCTCTCCATCTCCAGCTGCTGCAGATAGGCAGGCAGGCGGCGCAGCCCCTGGTGGTAGGGCGCCACCGAACGGCTGGTGAAGCCGTGGAAATTGCGGTACCAGATGTCGATCAGGCCCTGCAGCACCGGCAGGTTGCGCGCCAGCGGCGCCTGCCGGAAATGCTCGTCCATCGCATGCGCGCCGTCCAGCAGCGCGCGGAAGTTGTCGGCCCCGATCGCGATCGCGATCGGCAGGCCGATCACCGACCACAGCGAATAGCGGCCGCCCACCCAGTCCCAGAAGCCAAAGCTGGTGGTGATGCCGAAGGCTGCCGCGGCCTCGGTGTTGCTGCTGGTGGCGACGAAATGGCGCGCCACGTCGCCGCCGCCATTCTTCAGGAACCAGGCCTTGGCGGTACGGGCGTTGGCCAGGGTCTCCTGGGTCGTGAAGGTCTTGGAGGCGATCACGAACAGGGTCCGGCTCGCGTCCAGGCCGCGCAGCACCGCGGCCAGGTCGTGGCCGTCGACGTTGGAGACGAAATGCAGGCGCTGCCCCGGCTGGGTATAGGCGTCCAGCGCCTGCACCACCATCGCCGGGCCCAGATCGCTGCCGCCGATGCCGATATGCACGATGTCTCGGATGCCGCTGGCCGCCTGGTCGCGCACGCCCTCGGCAAAGGCCAGCATGCGCGCCAGCGCCTCCTGCACCTCGTCGCCGAACAGCCCCTGCCCGGCCGGCGCGCGCAGCGCCGTGTGCAGCACCGCGCGGCCCTCGGTGTGGTTGATCGGCGCGCCCCTGAACATCGCCTCGCGTTGTGACTCCAGATCGCAGTCGCGCGCCAGTTGCAGCAGCAGCTCCAGCGTGGCCGCGTCGATGCGGTTCTTGGACAGATCGGCGAACACCTCCGGCGCCTGCAGCGACCAGGCCGCAAAGCGGCCCGCATCGCTCGCGAAAGCCTCGCGCAGGTCGAAACCCCGGCCCTGCTTCAGATACAGGTCCTGCAGCGCGCCCCAGGCCGGGCTGTGGTCACAACGCGAATACACCATCAAAGCGCCTTTTCGATCATCTGGTCCAGCTTGGCCGAGTCGACGGCAAACAGGCGGATGCCTTCGGCCAGCTTCTCGGTGGCCATGGCGTCCTGGTTGAGGGCGAAGCGGAAGCCCGCTTCGTCGAAGGAGACCGCGGGAATGTCGGCCCGGCGGGCGGCTGCCGCGTCCAGCATGCGCGGCAGCGGAGTCTCGCTGGCCTGCAGCTGGCCCAGCAGATCGGGGCTGATGGTCAGCAGGTCGCAACCGGCCAGCGCCTGGATCTGGCCCACGTTGCGGAAGCTGGCGCCCATCACCTCGGTCTGGATGCCGTGCTTCTTGTAGTAGTTGAAGATCTGGGTCACCGACCTGACGCCAGGATCGTTGACGCCCGCCTGGGCTGCCTCGTCCCAGGCGGCACCGGCGCTCTTCTTGTACCAGTCGTAGATGCGGCCCACGAAGGGCGAAATCAGCCGGATGCCGGCGGCCCCGCAGGCCACGGCCTGGCAGAAGGAGAACAGCAGGGTCAGGTTGCAATGGATGCCCTCGCGCTCCAGCTCGGCGGCGGCCTGGATGCCTTCCCAGGTGGAGGCGATCTTGATCAGCACGCGCTCGCGCGGGATGTCGGCGGCTTCGTACAGACCGATGATGCGGCGCGCGCGGGCGGTGGTGGCTGCCTTGTCGAAGGACAAGCGGGCATCCACCTCGGTCGAGACGCGGCCCGGCACCACCTTCAGGATCTCCAGGCCGAAGCGCACCAGCACCCGGTCGACGATCTCGTCCAGCGCCAGGCCCTTGTGCGTGGCCACCGTGTCGTTCAGCAGCGGCGCGTAATCGCTCGACTGCACCGCCTTCAGGATCAGCGAGGGATTGGTCGTCGCGTCGCGCGGCGCGAACTGGGCCAGCTGCAGGAAGTTGCCGGTATCGGCGACGACGGTGGTGTGGGTCTTCAGTTGTTCGAGCTGGTTCATGATCGGTACGTCCAGTGGGTGACAGTCCCTATTAGAACCGCCTGGGCGGTCCGGATTGACCCCTTCAAGAAACTCGTGCATCATAAATCCGGTAACTTCGTTACATCAACGAAACATTCGAAAAAGCTCCGCGCATGTCATTCGATCTCGTGTTCTTCGGCGGTACCGGCGACCTCACCTGGCGCAAGCTGATGCCGGCCCTGTTCCAGGCCTTCCGCCACGGCAAGCTGCCCGAGGGCGGCCGCATCCTGGCCGTCGCGCGCGACGACATGCCCGACGAGCGCTATCGCGAATGGCTGAAGGAGCGCTTCCGCGAGGTCGAGGGCCCCAAGCGCCCCAGCGACGAGGAGTTCGAGCGCTTCGCCGCCCTGCTGCATTACCGCCGCATGGACCTGTCGCAGCCCGAGCATTACCAGCGCCTGAAGGAATGGCTGGCCGAACGCCAGGCCGACACCGTGGTGCTCTACCTCGCCACCAGCCCGCATCTGTTCACCCAGATCTGCGAGCAGCTGGGCGCGGCCGGCCTGAACGAGCCGCGCGTGCGCGTGGTGCTGGAGAAGCCGCTGGGCCATGACCTGGCCAGCGCCCAGCAGATCAACAAGGTGGTGAGCGCGGTGTTCTGCGAGGAGCAGGCCTTCCGCATCGACCATTACCTGGGCAAGCCTTCGGTGCAGAACCTGATGGCGCTGCGCTTCGGCAATGCGCTGTTCGAGCCGCTGTGGCGCCGCGAGAGCATCGCCAACATCCAGATCACCTTGGCCGAAAGCCTGGGCGTGGGCACGCGCGGCCCCTTTTACGACGGCACGGGCGCGCTGCGCGACATGGTGCAGAACCACGCGCTGCAGCTGCTGACGATGATCGCGATGGAGCCGCCGTCGACCAACGACGCCGATGCGATCCGCGACGAGAAGCTCAAGGTGCTGCGTTCGCTGAAGCCCTTCACCGCCGACTCCGTCACCCGCGACGTGGTGCGCGGCCAGTACCGCGCCGGCACGGTGGACGGCAAGGCCGTGGTGTCCTATCTCGACGAAGGCAGGATCCCGGCCGAAAGCGCCACCGAGACCTTCGTCGCGCTGCGCACCGAGGTGCAGAACTGGCGCTGGGCCGGCGTGCCCTTCTACCTGCGCACCGGCAAGCGCCTGGCGGCGCGCGACGCGCAGATCGTCGTCAATTTCCGCCCGGTGCCCCATCCGATCTTTCCGGGCGTCAACCAGCCGAACCGCCTCGTGATCAAGCTGCAGCCCGAGGACGGCCTGGAGCTGCAGCTGCTGGCGGCCAAGGGTGGCGCCCATGGCGAGGCGCTCTCGCCGGTCTCGCTGGACCTGGACTTCGACAAGGCGTTCGCGGCCAACCGTGTCGGCGCCTACGAGCGCCTGCTGCTGGATGCGATCGCCGGGCGTCTGAACCTGTTCGTGCGCAGCGACGAGCAGGAGCAGGCCTGGCGCTGGGTCGAACCCATCCTGGATGCCTGGGCCCGCGACAGCTCGGGGCCGCGCACCTACACGGCCGGCTCCTGGGGCCCGCCGGCCGCCAGCGCGCTGGTGGCGCGCGACGGTTTCGCCTGGGCGGAGGAACAATGATGGGTAGCCGCGCGGCGCCGGGCCGCCCCAGGCAAGCGGCCGTCCCCTCGGGGGACCGACTGCGGCACGCCGCAGCCGAGGGGCAGACATGAGCATGCTGGAACGCATCAAGGCGGCCCTGCCCGCCCTGCCCCCCGCCGAGCAGCGGGTGGCCAAGCTGTTGCTCAGCGATGCGCGCGCCTTCGCCAGCCTGCCGGTCAGCGAGCTGGCCGACCGCTCCCATGTCTCCAAGCCCACCGTGGTGCGCTTCTGCCGCAGCGTCGGCTATGACGGCCTGGCCGACTTCAAGCTCAAGCTGGCCGGCAGCGTCAACGAGGGCGTGCCCTTCGTGCATCGGGCGGTGGACGAGGACGACAAGCCCGGCGACCTGATCGTCAAGGTGGTGGACAACGCCGTCGCCGCGCTGCTGCATTACCGCAACGACGCGGCCGGCCATGCCTTCGAGCGCGCCATCACGGCGCTCGCCGAGGCCGGGCGCAACGGCCGGCGCATCGAGTTCTATGGCGTCGGCAACTCCGGCATCGTGGCGCAGGATGCACAGCACAAGTTCTTCCGCCTGGGCGTCAACACCATCGCCTGCAGCGACGGCCATGTGCAGCTGATGAGCGCAACCATGCTGCAGCCGGGCGACTGCGCGGTGATCATCAGCAATTCGGGGCGCAGCCGCGACCTGATGGATGCGGCCGAGATCGCGCGCAAGAAGGGTGCCACCACCATCATCATCACCGCGAGCGGCTCGCCGCTGGCGGCGATGGGGCAGGCGCCGGGCCAGGTCTTGCTGGCCGTGGACCATCCGGAAGATTTCGACCGCTACAGCCCGATGGTGTCGCGCCTGCTGCACCTGACCGCAGTGGACATCCTGACCACCGGCGTGGCGCTGCAGCTGGGCCCCAGGCTGCGCCCGCTGATGCAGGAGATCAAGCGCAATCTGCGCAGCAAGCGCTACGCCGCCTGACGCTCAGGCGCCATCCGGCAGCACGGCGGCGGGCCAGAGCAGTTCGGCCACGCCATAGACGCGTGCCAGCTCGCGCAGTTTGTCCGGCGCGCCGTGCACCTCCAGGGTCAGGCCTTGCAGGCCGCACAGCCGTGCCGCCTGCAGCAGCAGGGTCAACGCCGCCGAGTCGAACTCGCGCAGCTCGCCCGCATTGAGCCGCACGGTCTGGCCCGCGGCGTTGCCGACCTGCGCGGCCTCGGCGCGCAGGCTGGCCTGCAGGCCGGCCCACAGGGCCGGCGCCTGCTCCAGCCGGATGCTGGCCGGCAACTTCAGCATCGCCGCTGACATGGCGGCGCTCAGGACTTGGCGGCCGGGCCGGCCGCGGCCTTTGCGTTGCGGTCGGCCAGGGCCTTGATCAGGCCGTCGATGCCGTTGGCACCGATCTCCTGGGCGAAGCTGCTGCGGTATTGATCGGCCAGCCAGATGCCCAACACATTGACGTCGTAGATCTTCCAGATGCTGCCGACCTTCTCCAGGCGGTAGTCCAGCTGGATCGGCTCGCCCTTGCCGCGCACCTCGGTGCGCACCACCACTTCGGTGTCATCGGGGCTGGCGCGCAGCGGCTTCAGCGCAATGGTCTGCTCCTTCACCTGGGTCAGCGCGCCGGCATAGGTGCGCATCAGCAGAGACTTGAACTCGTCCTGCAGGCGCTTTTGCTGCTCTGGGCTGGCCTGGCGCCAGTAGCGGCCGACGGCCGTGGCGGTGATGCGCTGGAAATTCACATGCGGCATGACCTTGGCGTCCACCAAGGCGATGACCTTCTGGACGTCGCCGTTCTGGATGCCCTTGTCGGCCTTGACCGCTTCGATGGTTTCCAGCGAAAGCTGGCGGATCAGCAGATCGGGGGCGCTGGCATCGGCAGCACGCGCGGCAGGCAACATGGCCCCCGCCAGGCCCAGGGCCAGCAGGCCGCGCATCAGCGCGCGCTTGGAGACAACAGACATGGGTTTCCTTTCACTTTTGAGGCAGACCACCCCACAACGCGCAGGGGTGCTCGCCGGTTCACTGGCCGGCCTGGGGGCTCGCCGTCGGGGATGTAGGCGTCAGCACTTCGTAATCGTCCTTGCTTTCCCGCTCGATGCTGCCACGACGTGTCAGGTAGGCATCGCGGATGAAGGTGTACTTGTCCAGTGCGATGCCGTCTAGCATCTCGCCGGCGCGCAGGAAGTTGGAGCGGGCATTGACCGTGCTGAGCGCCGTCAGCGCCACCTTGGCCCGGCCATCGTCCAGCACCACGGAAGGGCTGGCCATCCAGTCCAGCGGCATGGCGATCGAGTCCCGCACCGAGGAGGGACCGAGCAGCGGCCAGACGATGTAGGCGCCGGTCCCGGCGCCCCAGCGCCCGAAGGTCGTGCCCATGTCCTCGCTGTGGCGCTCCAGGCCGGCCTCGGAGGAAATGTCCAGCAGGCCCGCGAAGCCCAAGGTCGAATTGACCGCCACCCGCATGGTTTGCTGCACACCGGTCTGAAAGCGCCCCTGCAGGAACAGGTTCACCGCCGACCAGGCATCGCGCAGATTGCCAAAGAAGTTGTCGACATTCTGGCGGATGGGCGCCGGCACCACCTCGCTGTAGGCGGTAGCCACCGGCTTCAGCACATGTTCGTCGAGTTTCTCGTTGAAGCCGAACACCTTGCGGTTCCAGTTCTCCCAGGGATCGAGTTGCTGGCCCTGTGAACCCGGGCCCTTCATGCTGGCGCAGCCGGCCAGACCGAGCACCAGCAGACCCAGCAACATCAATCGGCGCCAAGACAGGGGGGCGGCTGGCGTGTCGCTCATTTCTTCTCTCCGTTGGCACTGCCCATGTCTGCCGCCTTGCTGTTGATGAATTGGCCGATCAGGTTCTCCAGCACCACGGCCGATTGGGTCAGCTTGATGCTGTCGCCGGCAGCCAGGTTCTTCTCGTCCGCGCCGGGCTCCAGGCCAATGTACTGCTCGCCCAGCAGCCCCGAGGTCAGGATCTTGGCCGAACTGTCCTTGGGAAAGGCGACATTCTTGTGCAGATTCAAAACGACCCGCGCCTGGAAGGTCTTGTCGTCAAAGCCGATCGATTCCACCCGGCCCACGACAACACCGGCACTCTTGACCGCCGCACGCGGTTTCAGCCCGCCGATATTGTCGAATTTGGCCGTCACCCGATAAGTTTCATCAAAGTCAAGGCTGAGTAAATTGCCGGCCTTCAGGGCCAGGAACAGCAGGGCCGCGCCACCCAGCAGCACGAAGAAGCCCACCCACGCATCGTGACGAGACTGCATCCCATCTCTCCCTAATCTCAAATCAACTCAAATCGAAAACATCATCGCCGTCAGCACGAAGTCCAGCGCCAGCACCGCCAGCGAGGACAGCACCACCGTGCGCGTGGTCGCCTGAGACACCCCCTCCGGCGTGGGCTTGCAGGCATAGCCCTGCAGCAGCGCCACGAAGCTGACCGTCACGCCAAACACCAGGCTCTTGATCACGCCGTTGCCGACATCGGCGAACACGTCCACGCCGCCTTGCATCTGCGACCAGAAGGAGCCGGCGTCGACACCGATAAGTACCACACCGACCAGCCAGCCGCCAATCACCCCGACGGCAGAGAACACCGCCGCCAACATGGGCATGGCGATCACGCCGCCCCAGAAACGCGGCGCCAGCACGCGGCGGATCGGATCCACCGCCATCATTTCCATCGCGGTGAGTTGCTCGCCCGCCTTCATCAGGCCGATCTCGGCCGTCAGCGAGGTGCCGGCCCGACCGGCGAACAGCAGCGCCGTGACCACCGGCCCCAGCTCGCGCACCAGGCTCAATGCCACCAACAGGCCCACGGCCTCGGCCGAGCCATAGCGCTGCAGCGTGTAATAGCCCTGCAGCGCCAGCACGAAGCCGACGAACAGGCCCGAGACGCCGATGATGGACAGCGACCGGTTGCCCAGGAAGAACACCTGTTCGCGCACCAGGCCAAAGCGCAGCAGGGCCGTGCCGCTGCGCGCCAGCAGTTGCAGGAACAGCCGGGTGCTCCAGCCGATGTCGACCAGTTGCAGACGCAGCGCGCCGCCGATGTTGGCCAGCAGGTTCATGCCGCGCTCCCGACGCCAAAGTCCTCGGCCACCGGCACGGCCGGCTGGTGGAAATGCACCGGTCCGTCGGCCTGTGCGCCGACGAACTGCTGCACCAGCGGATCCTCGCTGTGGCGCAGCTCATCGGGCGTGCCCTGCGCGACCACCCGGCCGTTGGCAATCATCGCCACCTGGTCGGCGATCGCGAAGGTCTCGTGCAAGTCATGCGAGACGATGATGCTGGTCAGGCCCAGCGCGTCGTTCAGGTCGCGGATCAGCCGCGCCGCCACGCCCAGCGAGATCGGATCCAGGCCCGCAAAGGGTTCGTCATAGAGCACCAGATCCGGGTCCAGCGCGATCGCGCGCGCCAGCGCCACCCGGCGCGCCATGCCGCCGGACACCTCGGACGGCATCAGGTCGCGCGCACCGCGCAGGCCCACGGCGTTGAGCTTCATCAGCACCAGATCGCGGATCATGGCCTCCGGCAGCCGGGTGTGCTCGCGCAGCGGAAAGGCCACGTTCTCGAACACCGACAAGTCGGTGAACAGGGCGCCGAACTGGAACAGCATGCCCATGCGGCGGCGCACGGCGTAGAGCTGCTCCTGGTTCAGCGCCGCCAGATCCTGGCCGTCGAACAGCACCTGGCCCTTCACCGGCTTGAGCTGCCGCCCCAGCAGGCGCAGCACCGTGGTCTTGCCACCGCCCGAGGTGCCGATCAGGGCCAGCACCTTGCCGCGTTCCAGCCGCAGATTGACCTGCTCAAGAATCAAACGATCGCCATAGCCGCAGCTGACGTCGCGCAACTCGATCAGGGGAACTGCGGAAGCTGCCGATACCGTTTGTTGTGGGGCCATGAGGCACGCGATAGCAGGGCCGCGCGGCCCCTGGATGACAAAAGAGCGTGCATCATAGGGGAAAGCACGAGTAGCCGCCCTTTACAAGGCCGATCTGCCGCGCTCGTGGCTTGGCTGTCGTTTGTTTGCATTTGCTTTCAAACGGCACGTTGCGACACAAAAAACCCGACCCATTTCCCCATGAATTCGTGCGGCATTTCACAAATCGCCGCCGCCCGACCGCCCACGCCCGATCAGGCCCGATAAGTGGCGCGCACGCCGCCCCGTTCGCCTACAAAATGGGGCAGGGACGGATAAATGAGAATCATGACGTTTAAACCCGGGCACGGCCTTCGCCCTCCGCAACAGGGCTTCACCTTGATCGAGCTGATGGTGGCCGTGGCCATCGTCGCGATCCTGGCCTCGGTGGCCCTGCCTGCCTATACCGACTATGTGACGCGCGGCAAGATTCCCGAAGCCACCGCGCGCCTGTCGGTCCTGCAGGTGCAGATGGAGCAGTTCTTCCAGGACAACCGCAGCTATGTGGGCGCGCCGGCCTGCAATAACGATTCCGGCACCAGCAAGTACTTCAACTTTTCCTGCGCCTCGAAGAGCGCCACGGCCTTTGTGCTGCAGGCCGAGGGCAAGGATTCGATGGCCGGCTTCACCTACACGGTGAACCAGGCGGGCGCCAAGGCCACCACCTCGACCCCCTCGGGCTGGAGCACGGCCGCCACCTGCTGGATCACCAAAAAGGGCGGCATATGCTGAGGCGACCCGGCGGCCAGCGCGGCGTCGGTCTGATCGAAGCCATCGTGACCCTGGTGGTAGCCGGCCTGCTGCTGGCCATGGCGATGCCCTCCTTTTCCGTCTGGCTGCAGAACAGCCGCATCCGCCAGACCGCGGAATCCATCCTGGCAGGCCTGCAGTTCGCCAAGTCGGAAGCCACCACACGCAATGCCCTGGTGCGCTTCCAGCTGACCAGTTCGGTGGGCGACGACTGCGCCATCAGCGGCACCGGCAGCAGCTGGGTCGTGGATGTGGTGGACGCTGCCGACGACTCGGTGGAGGGGCGCTGCAATGCCGCGCCCTCGGACAGCGAAGCCCCGGGCATCCTGATGGTTCGTTCGGCCGCCGAAGGTTCCGGCGACACCCGGGTGCAGGCGACGACGGCCGCCCTGGTCTTCAACGGCCTGAGCCGGCTCTCCCCGGCACCGAACGGCAACATCACGATCAATGTCGGCAATGCCGACGCGCAGCGCTGCGCCGCGAATGGCGGGGACCTGAGCTGTCTGCGCATCGTCGTGACGACCGCCGGCCAGGTCCGCATGTGCAACCCGCGTTTCGCCGCCGGCGATCCGCAGGCCTGCTGACATGAGGCGCCTAGCCTACCCAGGATCGAGGGCCGGTGGCTTCATGCTGCTGGAGGTCTTGGTCGCGCTGCTCATCTTTGCCGTGGGTGTGCTGGGCCTGGTCGGACTGCAGGCGAACGCCATCCAGCAGTCGACCCAGGCCAAGTACCGGGCGGACGCGACCTTGCTGGCCAACGAGCTGATCGGGCAGATGCGGGTCTCGAACCGCGGCTTCGCCGGGATCCGCGACGACTTCGGCAGCAACGGCAATGGGCGGGCGCTGGGGCACTGGAAGACGCGCGTGGCCAATGTCCTGCCGGGCGCGGACGCGCTCCCGCCCAGGGTCGACGTCGAGCAGATCGATCCCATGCCGGCCCTGGTCGGCGCCGGCGCCAGCGCGGTGGCCGCCGGCTTGACCCCCAGCACGCGGGTGACGATCACGCTGCGCTGGAAAGCGCCCAAGGACGCGAGCTCGGGACCGCCGCGCAGCGTCGTCGTGGTCACCGAGATCAAATAACGGGGAGTCGCGGGTGCAAAAGGCAGCAATCCAACGGGCAGCAATCCAACGCCAGCGCGGCATCAGCCTGATCGAGCTGATGGTCGGCATCGTGGTGGCCATGGCGGCGGTGGTCGTCGTGATGCAGGTCTTCAAGGTCTCCGAAGGCGCGCGGCGCACCACCACCGGCAGTGACGACGCCCAGACCGTCGGCGCCATCGCCCTGACCGTGCTGCAGCGCGATCTGCGCCAAGCCGGCCAGGGGCTAAGCAATCTCAACCTGCTCGGCTGCAACCTGACCCTGCCCGCCGGCTGGCCCTTCAACGCACTGGCACCCGTGACGATCAATCACGCCAGCATCCCGGCCGGCGACCCCGATACCGACACCCTGCTGATCGCCTACGGCAGCGGGCTGGGTTCGCCCGAGGGCGACCGCATCAACACGCAGCCGGGCAGCAATGTCTACGCGGTGGCCACCACCTCGGCCTTCCGCAGCGCCGACCGCGTGGTCGTCGCCCCGACCGCCCGTGCCACGCCCTGCGAGCTGATCCTGACCCAGGTCACCGGGCAGCCCGAAGCGCCCCATGTCACGGTGGCCACGGGCATGGTGGGCGCGGCCAACGGCACGCTCTACAACTGGGGCCAGACCCCGCGCATCGCCGCTTATGCGGTGCGCAACGGGCACCTGACCAGTTGCGACTTCCAGACCCGGGACTGCCGCTCGTCCGCGGCGGCCAACTGGCCCGAGGTGGCCGCCGGCATCGTCAGCCTGCGGGCGCAGTACGGCCGCGACACCAGCACCGCGCGCGACGCCGTCGTCGATCTCTACGACCAGACCACGCCCGGCAATGCCTGCGGCTGGACCCGCGTCGTGGCCTTGCGCCTGGCCGTGGTCGCGCGCAGCGGCCAGTACGACAAGGAAACGGTGCTGCAGACCACGCCCGCCTGGGCCGCGGGCGCCAGCGCGCCGATCGTGCTGCAGGACGGCTGGGAGCATTACCGCTATCGGACCTTCGAGACCACCGTGCCGCTGCGCAATGTGCCGGGGCCGGGCTTTGCCGACATCGACCTATGCTGAGCCGCTACCCCAAGCCCGAGCGCCAGCGCGGCGTGGTGCTGCTGCTGTCCCTGATCGTGCTGGCCGCCATGTCGCTGGCCGCCATCGGCCTGATGCGCTCGGTGCTGATCAGCAACCGGGTCGCCGGGAACCTGGCCTTTCAGCAGTCGGCGACCCAGTCGGCCGATGTGGGGCTGGAGACCGCCATCGCCTGGCTGGAGCAGAAGGCGCGCGAACTGGAGGAGACACCCTCCAAGCAGAAGGTGCCGGCCAACAAGCTGTTCCAGGACATCGCCGCCGGCCCGGGCGAACCCTTCAGCTACACCGCGCGCCGCGAAGACCCGGCGCCCGGGCAGAGCTGGGAATCGTTCTGGAGCGGCAGCCTGCTGGCCAACCAGCGGGTCAACACCTTGCCGATGGACGCCGCCGGCAACACCGTGGCCTTCGTGATCCATCGGCTTTGCAATGGCAACGGCGACAGCCTGAACAGCGGCTGCGAGGCCTCCGCGGCGCTCGGCGCCTCGACCCAGACCAGCAGCAAGTCCAGCGGCATCAAGCTCCAGCTTCCCAGCCAGGTCTATTACCGCATCACCGTGCGGGTTCAGGGCCCGCGCAACGCGCTCAGCTTTGTCCAGGCCGTGGTCGCCATCTGAGCCCGGCTTCACCGACGCCCCCCGAGGTCGACATGAAATCCATCCGCATCTTCATCGCCGGCCTGCTGTGCGCGCTGGGCGCACCGGCCGCCCAGGCCGCCAACACCGACATCGCCTCGACGCCGCTGGTGGTCTCCTCGCCCACCAGCGTCAAGGCCAATCTGCTGTTCATCCTGGACGACTCGGGCTCGATGGATTTCGATTTCATGCCCGACCACGTCAACAGCGGCCTGTGCCGCTCCAAGGGAGCCGGCCTCGATGTCGGCGAAGCCTACAGCGGCAGCTTCACGAACCGCTGCTGCCAGGGTGGCAGCAGCACGGCGGCCTGCTGGGCAGGTGCGGCCCCCTTTGGCACGGACCGCGCCCACCCGCCGTTCCTGAGCAGCGGCTTCAACGGCATGGCCTACAACCCGGCGACCCGCTACCTGCCGCCGATCGATGCCACCGGCGCCGCCTACCCCAGCCAGGATCGCAGCGCGACGACCCAATGGACCCTGGTGAAGAACGACGCCTATGGCATCCAGAACAGCGGCAATATCAATCTGGTCAGCGGCTTCCCCGACACCGAATGGTGCACCGACGGCAGCTATACGAAATGCCTGCGCAATGGCAATTACGTGCTGCCCGGCAAGGTGGGCGGCGAGCTCTACAACAGCTACCGCGCCACCACGGCCAGCGGCGAAGGACTGATGGCCATCGGCGCGCCCGACGACGCGACGACCGAGACCCGCAAATGGGGGCCGCACTACTACCGCATCGTGCCCGGCGAGTACTGCGACGCCATGAACCTGCGCAACTGCCAGGCCACGGCCTCCTCCACCTACAGCCACCCCGCAGCGCTGCGCTGGTGCAGCAGCGACGCCGATGCCCGCGCCGCCAACCCGGCGGTCGGGTCCTGCCAGGCGGCGCGCACCGATGTCTATGCGCACGCGCGCTACCCCACCAAGGTGTTCACCACCGGCACGCCGGCGACCGAGGCTGCGCCGGCCGTACCGGCGCGGACCCATGTCTTCACGCTGGACATCAACGGCAGCTGCAACAGGAACAAGAAGATCGGCGTGGGCACGGTGCTGGTGAACGGTGTCGACCTGATGGGCGGCGTCGCGACCTCGCTGTACGGCAACGGCGACGAGAACAGCCTGGCGACCGACATACGCCGCAACATCAACGGCAGGACCGCGACCACCGGTTATTCGGCCAGCGGCACGGGCAGCAATATCGTGATCACGGCGCCGGTGTCCGCCGGCGATCTGACCGCAACGGCCTCGCTGAGCCGCGCCGCCGGCTCGCATGGCGACTGCAATCTCACGCCGATGACCACGCCGGCCTTCGCCGGCTATCAGGCCGAGGTCCCGGCCTCGCCCGGCGCCAAGGCCGGCTTTGCCGGCAGCTTCGAGCGGATCGACATCGTCCCGGAGCGCAGCAGCTATCCGAAGAGCATCGAGCGCAGCGACTGCGCCGGCACCACCTGCAGCTACGACGAGGAGATGAGCAACTTCGCGAACTGGTGGACCTATTACCACTCGCGCATGCAGTCGATGAAATCCTCCGCCAGCCGCGCCTTCGCCAATGCCGTCGGCAGCAACCGGCGCGTCGGCTACCTCAGCATCAACAACAACACCGGCGCCGACTTCCTCAACCTGGACACCTTTGAAGACACCGGCAGCTCCAAGCAGAAGAGCAACTGGTTCGGCAAGCTGTTCAAGGCCAAGCCCAGCAGCTCGACGCCGTTGCGCACGGCCCTGTCGCGTGCCGGCCGGCTCTACGGCGGGCGCCTCAACGACGCGCAGCTCAACGGCAGCACGGTCAAGGATCCGATGCAGTACTCCTGCCAGCGCAATTTCACCATCCTGTCGACCGACGGCTTCTGGAACGAGACGGCCACGCTGACCCAGTTCGACGGCACGACCGAGATCGGCGACCAGGACGGCGCCCTGGCCCGCCCGATGCTGGACGGCAACCAGGCCGGCAACACGCTGTCGGACGTGGCAGCCTACTACTACCGCACCGACTCGCGCACCGGCGACAGTGCCAAGAGCGAATGCAAGAGCGGCTCTTCCGGAGAGGATGTCTGCGGCAACAGCGCCGACAAGACCAAGGAGCCCGACGAGGTGCAGAACATGCGCACCTTCACCCTGGGTCTGGGTGCCTCCGGCTATATGCAGTTCAACAGCGACTACCTGAACGCCACGTCGGGCGACTTCTACGCGATCAAGCAGGGCTCCACACCCAACGCCGCGACCGGTGTCTGCAGCTGGGAGAGCGGCAGCAAATGCAACTGGCCGCTGCCCAGAAGCAACGAGCTGACCACCATCGATGACCTCTGGCATGCCGCCGTCAACGGCGGCGGCAGCTACTTCAGCGCCACGAACCCGACGACGCTCTATACCGGCCTGGCGACCGCCTTGAACGCGATCGATGTGCAGACCAAGGCCTCGGCGGCAGCCACCACCAGCAACCCCAATGTCTCGGCCGGCGACAACCAGCTGTTCGTCTCCAACTTCAGCTCCGGCGCCTGGTCGGGCGAACTGATGAGCCAGCGCATCAATGTCGAAACAGGCGCGGTGGACGACAGCAAGCAGGACTGGTCGGCGCGCGCCCTGCTGAACGCCAACACCAGCCGGACGATCTATATGTTCTCCGCCGGCGCGGGCGACAAGCTCAGGCCCTTCACCTGGAGCCAGCTCGGTGCCGACGAGCGGGCCTATTTCTCGAAGGACCATCTGCGCGCCACCGGCCGGGCCCTGAGCCAGTTCTGCGACGTCGGCATCTACTGCCTGACGGCCGCGGACCAGACGCTGGCGGCCGGCGAGCCGCTGCTCAACTTCCTGCGCGGCGACCGCAGCAACGAGGGCGATCCGAGCCAGGCGTCGCGCTACTTCCGCCAGCGCAGCGATGTGCTGGGCGACATCGTCAATTCCGAGGCCGTGTTCGTGAAACAGGCCATGTTCAACTACGCCGATGCCGGCTACAGCGCCTTCCGGGCCGCGACCAACAGCAGCACCAGCGGCCGCCAGGGCATGGTCTATGTCGGCGCCAACGACGGCATGCTGCATGCGTTCAGCGCCAGCACCGGTCAGGAACTCTGGGCCTATGTGCCCACGGCGGTGCTGCCCAAGCTCTACAAGCTGGCCGACAAGGAATACGCCAGCAAGCATGAGTACTTCGTCGACGGCACGCCGACGGTACAGGAGGTCCATATCGGCGGCCAATGGCGCACCCTGCTGGTCAGCGGCCTCGGGGCCGGCGGCCGCGCCTACTTCGCGCTCGATGTCACCGATCCGACCGCACCCAAGGCCCTGTGGGAGTTCACCCACGACAATCTGGGACTGAGCATGGGAAAGCCGGAGATCGGCAAGCTCGCCAACGGCAGCTGGGCGGTCTTCTTCGGCTCCGGCTACAACAATGTCTCGCCCGGCACCGGGCGGGGCTACCTGTTCGTCGTCGATGCCGCCAGCGGCAGCCTGCTGCAGAGCCTCGACACCGGCGCCGGGAGCAGCAGTGAGCCCAGCGGGCTGGCCCATATCCGCGCCTGGGTCGACAACGGCGATGCCGACAATACCGTGCAGCGCGTCTACGGCGGCGACAACCTGGGCAATCTCTGGCGCTTCGATGTCAACGACAGCATCGCGCCGGGCAGCGATGCACAGCGCCTGGCCACGCTGAAGGCGCCGGACGGCACGGCCCAGCCGATCACCTCGCGCCCCGAACTGGGCCAGGTCGGCAGCGTGCCCATGGTCTATGTCGGCACCGGGCGCTATCTCGGCCAGACCGACCTGTCGGACGCTACCCAGCAGAGCATCTACGCCATCAAGGACCGGCTCAACCAGCAGGACTTTGGCGATCCGCGCGACAAGGCCAACAAGTTCGTGGCCCAGGAGCTGAAGGTGTCGGCAAGCTGCCCGGAAGGCACCGCGGTCTGCAGCGCCGGTTCGACCGTGCGCACCAATGAAAACCCAAAGAGCGTCGACCTGGCGCACGACGGTGGCTGGTATGTGGACCTGCCCGCCGCCAGGGAGCGCGTCAACACCGACCCGCAGCTGGCCCTGGGCACCCTGGTGGTCAATTCGAACGTGATCGACACCGGCAATGTCTGCAAGGTCGGCGGCAGCAGCTTTGCCAACTTCCTGGACTACGCCACCGGCCGGCCGATCTCGACCGCGAAGGGGGTGGTCAGCGTGCCGCTGGGCAACGCCATCGCGACGCGCCCGGCCTTGATCAAGCTCCCCAACAACAAGGTGATCAGCGTGACCCGGCTTTCGGACAACCGCACGGTGTCGACACCGACACCGATCGAGCCCTCGGCCAGCAACACGCGCCGTCTTTCCTGGCGCGACCTGATCCAGGACTGAGCAGCGATGCGCGGCAGCCCCGGCGGAAGGCGCGGCACCGGCCTGGCAGGGCCGGCCTGCTGTGTTGCGCTGGCGCTGGTGTTGCATGGTCTGCTGCTGGTCCCGCAATGGGGCAAGCAGCCGCGCGCGATTGAGGGGGCAGCGGGGCATCGCGATGTCACGGCCAGGGTGCGCCTGCTGCCGCCCGTCCCGGTGATCGGCCCGTTGCAGGCTCCGGCCCCCTCCATGCTCGAGGGACCTCGGCCGCGCCGCCCGGATGAGTCGGCACCTCCCGTGGCGCCGCAGGATCAGGAGCTCTGGCAACCCTTGCCGGAAGGCCTGGTCTTGATCCAGTTCCCCGACGCCCCGATGCCGGGCAGCCGCCTGGCCTTGCGCGTGCTCCTCGCCGTCGATGCCGACGGCCACCCGCTGGACATCAGCAGCAATGCCGGTGCCGCGGTTGCCGAGGCCTTTGTCGAGGCGATCCAGCGTGGGCTGCGCGGCGTCGTCTTCGGCCCCGAGCAACGCGGCGGCCATGCCCTGCCCGCCACACTGTGCCTGAGCGTGGTGTTCGACGCGCGGCAGCCACAGGCCACGGCCCACCTCAACGCCACGGGCGGGCAGGACACGCGCCGCTGCCTGGCGGTACCCGTCGCCATCGAATCCTGAGCCCGGATCGGCGGCAGGGCACGGCCACCTCGGCCGGCGATCCACGCCCAGCCCAGTTCGGACAGGCGATGCGAGCGGTTGGGCCCCAAAGAAACGCTCTTTGCGCGTTGATTCGTGATCTCCCAGCCTGGCCTTGATCGCCTCTGCGAGGACCGGGTTACGCCGGGACGCGGGTGTGCGCAATGGCTCCGTGTCCCCCGGGCCGCAAGCGGCCCTCTTCCTTTACCTGCGCAATTGCGCACACCCGCATCCCGGCTTCTCCACCGCAGGGCTCTCGCGGAGAAAGCCAGACGCAACGCCAGGCCGTCGTCATTTCAGCATCACCAAACAACACGCAAAGCGCCAAAGAAAACGCCGGGAAAGATCCCGGCGCTCCTTAGGCAATCCTGCCTCGGCCCTTAGGCCCAGCGAGACTCAGCGCGGATTGCGGACGCTCCAGTCACGGCGCAGGCGTTGTGCCGGGGCACAGGCATAGATGTTGGTCGCGCCGATCGCCGAATTGACCAGGGATACATTGCCCTGGCAGTCTGGCGGCGGGATGCCCATTCCGACTGGCACCTGATTGCATTGCTCCGGGTGGGTTTCGCAGTTGGTGTTCGCATTGCGCGGAATCAGCACCGTGCCCACAGTCGCCGTCGGCGGGAAGCCACCGCCGGACAAGGTCTGGCTGGTGACGGGGCCGCACAGGGCGGGGATCGCGTAAGACCTGGCGACACCGAGGTTCCCGGTGCATGACTGACTGCTCGGGGCCGACGGCGTATTGGTGCCGAAGAAGGCGAAACCGCTGGTATAGGTCACCGCGTTGACCACCTTCTCGCCCGCGTTGGGCATGTTGTAGTAGCAGCCGTACTTGTCGTCGGCGATGGTGCTCAAGCCTGCCGTCGTCATCTGTGCCAGATCCGACAGCACCTTGGCATCCGTCTGGCCGCGGTCCAGAACCGTGTAGAAACGATTTTCGGTGCCGGAGGCCTTCAGCGGTTTTTCGCGGTCGCCGGTACCGACCTGGACCGCGTAGACCGGCTGCCCGCTCATGGTCACGGCCGTGACCGCCGGCGCGTAGAACATCTTCTGTCCGGTGCCGGACGAGCCGCTGAAATCGGCGATCTTGGTCAGCGTCCAGTCGGCCGGCGTGGCGCTGGCGAACTGCAGCCGGTAGACGCTACCGCCCAGGTCGACCGCATAGGCCCGGTCCATCTTTCCATCGCTGTTGGTGTCGACCGTGGCCACGGCGGCCGGAACGGGGCGATCGATACCGGTGAAGACCTTCAGGACCGAGCCGGTGCGGGCATTCAGTACGACGACGATATTGCCCATCGTGGTGGTGCCCGCCGGTGTGGTGTCCTCCGCCGGGTCATAGCCGCCACCCATGATCAGCACAGGATCCGCAACACCCTCGATGCGCGTCACCCGCGCCTCGGACCAGGTCTGGCCCAGGGCCGAGAGCCCGGTCGTCGCACTCGACACCTTCCACAGCAGGGTCGGGCTCGTGGGATCGGTCACATTGAAGGCATAGAGGGCCCGCCCACCGCGCCGCATCGCAGCATAGAGGAAGGTCTGCCCACCCGTGCCGCGGTTCTGATAGAAGGTGATGGGACCGTCCATTCCGTAATCCTTGCGCTGGGCCGTTGGATTCTGGGTCATGTTCGTGGCCGCGAACTGGATATCCGGCGCGTTGCTGCGCAGGCGCCCGAACTTGGTCCAGAACTCCGAGGGGACGAAGCTCCAGAGCTCATTTCCCGCATTGGTACCGGTCTTCGCCCCCCACACGGCATGCAGCATCCCGGCATTGGTGCCATAGAACACCACGACGCCGGTCGTGCCGCCGTAATTGATCACCACCGGGCTGGAATGGATCACGTCGCCATGGATGCTGCCCCGCACATTGACCGTCACGGCACTGCCGCCCGCTACGGGTGTCATCGTGCCCGGACCGGACTCGTCGCTGGGGCTGCGGTTGTCGGCGCCCCGGACCCAGGCGACCAGGGCGTCCCGCCCCGCGGTGTCGCCGGCACTCAGCCCCAGGTCGGCGGGAGCGATATTGCCGGTCGTGAAGTCCTGCAAACCGCCGCAGTTGCTGGTGCAGGTCTTGACCACGCGATTGGCCAGCAGCGCCGTGGTCAGGAACAGTTCGCGCATGCGCTGAGCGGCCCCCCCCTTCTCGACGATCTGTCCATCCGGCAGATCGCTGGCGCCGCCGGTGTTGACCTCGCCGGGCCAGACCTTGTTCTTCCAGAAGTCCGCATAGGGCGATGCCGTGCTCCAGAAGGAACGGGCCGACGGCAGGATGAAGCCGGTCACCGGATTGACCGCCGGCGCCGGCGGGTTTGCTGCATCGACCAGGCTGACCGCCTGGGTCGCCGCGGTATAGCCGAACTGATACTGCTTCAAGTTGCCGACCCAGCGCGGGTTGGTCTGTCCGTCCGGACGGAACATGCCCATGTAGACCTGGTTCAGGAAGGTGCCTTGCGCATTGACGCTCACCGGCAGGCTGGCCGAGGCGAACACGCTGTTGACCGCCTGGATCTGGTTGAACACATCATTCAGGGCATTGGTCAGCTGGTCGACGTTGGTCGCCTCATAGCCAAGGCCCCCACCCTGCACGGCGATTTCCTTGATGTAGTTGTTGGAGCGTACTTCCGATGGGCTTGGGCTGGCGCTGGTGATCGCCACCGAGTAGGTGATGATGTTCTGCACGCCGTCCTGGCTGCTCGCGTCGGCGTTGCGCAGGAAGCGCGAGGTCTCGTCGGCCCAGTTGTTCTGATCGTTGGTGCTGATGTAGCTGCTGGAGTAATTGATCTTGGTGGCATTGCCACCGGCCCCGGCCACGAGCGCCTGCACATCGGCCTCGGTCCCCTGGGGCGAACCATTGGAGATGATGATGACGTAGTTGCGCGCGCAGTTGTTGGCCGCGGGCGAGATGTAGTTGCCATCGGTCCCGAAGGCCTCGCCGTCCCATTGCCTGCGGCTGGCATTCGTCTGCGCCTTGCCCCGGTAGGGCGCGTTCCCCTTGTACCAGAGGTAGGCTTCCCACAGGGCCCGCGCATAGTCGGCATTGCTGCCCTGATCGGCACTGGACCCGATCGAGGTGCTCTTCAAGGCCTGGACCAGCGTCGGCTTGTTGGTGGCGTCGACCGGGAGGAAGCGCATGCGCGGATAGGCCCCGTCGGCATTGGGCGCATTCATATACATGATGCCGACCCTGAAACGTGCCGACCCATCCTGATTGACCGGCAAGGCCAGCAGCGTGTTCACCAGCGCGCATTTCTGGATGGCGATCTTCTTGCCCTGCTCGAGGTTGGGATTGTCCTGTTTGGGCCCGGGCGTATTGTCCGAATAGGTCGTGCAGGCATTGGCCGAACTCGAGGACCAGTTGGCCGAGGTATCCAGAACCAGCAGCACATTGGGCAGGTCCTCTTGCCTGGGCGGGTTGGCAAAGAGATCGATGTCCTCGTAACCCACCAGCGGCGACTGTTGAGCCCAGGCCGCCGACATGAGCAGGGGCGCCAGCAACACAGCCGCGCCGAAGCGGGCGCCGGCCAGCACGCGCTGGAGTGATGTCTTGTTCATTGCAATCCCCTCATGTTCATGTTCGGTCAGAGCGAGCCTCGATCAGTTGTTGCGCTCGCAGCGATCGCGGGACTCGCCCACCGAATAGGGCACGGCGACACCCTGGTTGACCTGGACGACTGTTCCGGTGCGCGCATCCGTGACATCGGCCTGCACATTCCAATGCGTCTCGACGCAGAAGGAATTGCCGGTCACCTGGGTCGATGTCGTGCCGCCCTCGATCAGTCCGGCGCCACCCGCACCGCTGCCCACCGCTCGACCGCCGCTGCCCGAGTCGCAGCGTATCCAGGCCGCCTTGGGCAAGCCGGTGGTGGACTCGCGCGGCAGTTCCTGGTTCAGCAGGGGCCGAATCTTGGAGCATTGGTCTGCCGGCGTCACGGTCACCGCATAGTCGCTGGTTCCGTCCCCGTCGACGTCCACATTGACGGAACTCGGTACCGCGGCCGACGCTGCCTGGAAGGCGGGAGTGCTGATCGTGGTCTCGATCGCCGCCTGCGCCGCGGCCGTGGCTTCTTGCCGAATGGCCATGTTCTGGGTCACGCGCAAATTGGTCGTGCTGGCGCGAAAGACGGAGATGCTCAGCAGACTGATGAGCACAAGGAAGATCATCACCATGATCAGGGTGACGCCTCTTTGAGCGGACGGCAGTCTCATGGGTTCTCCCTGGGGCCGGCGGTATTGGGCAGCGATACCAGGGCCGTATACGCACGGCGTTTGAACTGGGTCTCGCCGGACGCCGGCGAATAGGCAGCGAACAGGCTGCCGCGGTCATAGGACTTGTCGTCGGTGTAGCCCGGACTGCCGGAAGTGGCCCGCGAGATGAGTCGGATGCGCACCGCCACCACATTGGGCCAGTCGGTCGCGGCTCCGGTCGCGACGAAGTCGTCCACCGCGCTGTCGCCATTGGTGTCGCGCCCGAACTCGAACTGCAAATCCTCGATGCCATCGGAAACGATGCGCTCGACGATGCTGTTGCCCTGCAGCTCGCGCATCTTCAGGGTCGGTACCCCATCGCTGGGCGAGCAAACGCCGCAGGTCGAAACGAAATAGAGCCGCGAGGCATAGGCTCGAGCGGGACGCGCCGTCGTGCAATCCGGTCCCGTCAAGCCGAAATTAGCTGCGCCCGGCCCGGCTGCCAGCAGAAAACTGGTCGTCCCCGTCAAACACCCGTTGGACTGGACATACAAGGTGTTGGCCACCGTGGCCGCGGGAGCCACCGCCACCGGAGCCAGGCGCCGAACGATCAGGTAACCCGTGTTGGCGCGCTGATTCAGGGAGGCACAGCCCCAGGCAACAGGAACGGTCGTGCTCGCGCCCGGCCCTTGCACCGGTGCCGGTACGCGCACGGGCGTCGGCACCGCCGCCGTGGACCAGCCCATGTCGGCCGCCGTCGTTGTGCAGGGGTTCGCCTCACGAAAATCCACCACATCTCGCAGGCTCAGCTCGCCGTAGTACCCCGCCAACGCAATGTCGTCCCGCATCATGTCAATCGCGAAACGTCCGTTTTCGATCTGCCGGCTCGAACGGTCGAGTTCGGTACGGGCGGCGCTGTTGTTGACATACAGCACGATCAGGGCGGCGATCATGAACATCGATATCACGATGGCCACCATCAGCTCGACCAGCGTCATCCCTCGCTGATGCGCTCGGGACGCCAGAGCCATGGGCTTGCCAAGACACGCGTCACCTCGGCTCTTGCTGAAGCGCAGGCTAACCATCGAGATCTCCAAACCTCACAACCGTGGAAGTGAAGCGCATGAAACCATCGCTCACACTGAAGCCGTCGGGCACACAGGGCGCGGTGCTGGCGGTCAAGGATGCATTCGCCCCGCGCCATACCACCACGACATTGGCCGAGGCCGGGCCACTGGCACCCGCCGCCGGCGCGGCCACGGTGATGCAGCCGCGCGCATCGGACATAGCGCCCACATTGCTTCCGCCCGTCGTCTCGGCCGCACCGCGCAACAGGTTGCCCCATTCGCACAGGTCGGTGGCCGCTCGAGCCCCGGCAGCACATACGGCGGTGCCGCCCCCGCCGGCCGCGTTGGCCGCATCCAGCGCGTAACTGGAGACGGCCGCCCGATTGGCCTTGATGCGCTGGGCCATGTCCTCCACGAGAACCAGGGCCTGCGAGCGCTGATAAGACTCCGATTCGGCCACGAAGGCGCGCAGATTGAAGCCCAGCAATGCAAACAATCCAAACATGGTGACCACCAAGGCCACCAGGTTCTCGATCAGGGTCACACCACGATTGCGGGATCTTGCGGAGATAGGCCGGTTGCTCATGAGCATGCCCCCTTGTCGCTCTTGGGGCGCCCCGTGGCATCGATCACGATGCACGAGGCCGTAACGCCGCTGGGAACCGGTTCCGCCATGGTCACGTTGATGCGCACGGGGGTCAGGCCGACGATGCGTCCGTCGGCGCCGACACTCAGGCTGGAAAGCGCCGCAGCCGCCGAGTCCTTCGCATCAAATCGAAGCTTGGGTGCCACGCCGGTACGGCTGGTGACCAAGGTGCCGCCGGAGGTCGCCAGGTTGACGGTCCAGCCACTCGACCAACCGTCGGAACCCGTGCTGATGGGGGTGATCACCACCACCGAGCGTCGATTGATCGCCTCGCTCCGAGCCAACAGCAGGTCACCCACCAGATCGAACGAGCCATTGCGCACCCGCTGGTTATCGATGAAGGTGGACATGGCCGGCGCCGCGACGGCCGCGAGAATGGCGGCAATCGCGATGACCGTCACCAGCTCCACCAGCGTGAAGCCGCCCACGAGCCGCTGCATCGGTCTAGTTGGCATACCCATGGCTACCAGCATCCCGACGCCGGGGTCTTGGCGCCCAAATGGTTGACCGTCAAGGTCCCGCAGCTGTCGCTGGACTGCCCCCCTTGGGGAATTGCGGTGACGGTGAAGGTAGGTTGTGCACCTGCGGTATTGGTCGCGGTGACGCTGAAGCTGTACAGGGTTGCCAGCTTGGCGTCGATGCCGACGCCGATGGGGGCCGCCGCGATGGCCGCCGCATCGGCGGCCGCGACATAGCGACGCGCATCCAGCAGCAATTGCATTTCCTTCTGCGCGACCTGCAGCATGACCGACTGCGCGCCCGAACGACGCGACTTTCTGACCTGATCCTGGTAGGCCGGATAGGCGATCGCCGCCAGAATGCTCACAACGGCCACGACGATCATCAACTCGATCAAGGTGAAGCCGGCATGGATTCGCGGGGGTCTTGCACGCATGGTCATGCTTTGGATCCGATTGGGGAAAGAAGGGTTCAGGCTGCTTTCGACAAATTGTCTGCCGTGCCGCAATCCTTAAGCGTGAAAACTGCACGAACCGACACCTGGCAGCGACGAGCGGAAGGCGCTCAGCGACCAGTGGTCAGACTTGCGCAAGCCATGTGACTGAAATGCAAAAAGCCACCCGCAGGTGGCTGTGCCGGGGAATTGCTCTCCCCCTCAGCGCGGCAGCTCGCTGCCCCCCATCAGGAACTCATCCACCGCCCGCGCGGCCTGCCGGCCCTCGCGGATGGCCCAGACCACCAGGCTCTGGCCGCGGCGCATGTCGCCGGCGGCGAACACCTTGGCCACATTGGTGGCGTAGCCGCCCGTGAAGTCGGTCGAGGCCTTGGCGTTGCCGCGCGCATCCTTGGCCACGCCGAAGGCGTCCAGGATGGTGGCGACCGGGCTGACGAAGCCCATGGCCAGGAACACCAGGTCGGCCTTCAGCACCTGCTCGGAGCCGGCCACCTCGACTTGTCTGCCGCCCTGCCATTCGACGCGCACGGTCTTGACGCCGGTCAGCTTGCCCTTCTCGCCCAGGAATTCCTTGGTGGCGATCGCGAACTCGCGCTCGCAGCCCTCCTCGTGGCTGGACGAGGTGCGCAGCTTGATCGGCCAATAGGGCCAGGTCAGCGGGCGGTCTTCCTCTTCCGGCGGCTGGGGCATCAGCTCGAACTGGGTGACGCTCTTGGCGCCATGGCGGTTGCTGGTGCCCACGCAATCGCTGCCGGTGTCGCCACCGCCGATCACGATCACATGCTTGCCGTCGGCACGGATCTGACCCTTGAGCTTGTCGCCGGCATTGACCTTGTTCTGCTGCGGCAGGAACTCCATCGCGAAATGGATGCCGGCCAGCTCGCGACCCGGCACCGGCAGATCGCGCGAGGCCTCGGCGCCGCCGGTCAGCAGCACGGCGTCGAACTGGGTCTTCAGGTCCTCGGCCGAGATGGTTTCCTTGGCCCAGTTGGTGACCTTGCTGTCCTCGGCCAGCGCACCCACCAGCACGCCGGTGCGGAACCGCACGCCCTCGGCCTCCATCTGCTTGACGCGGCGGTCGATATGCGACTTCTCCATCTTGAAGTCCGGGATGCCATAGCGCAGCAGGCCGCCGACACGGTCGTTCTTTTCGAACACCGTCACCGCATGGCCGGCGCGCGCCAGCTGCTGGGCCGCGGCCAGGCCGGCCGGGCCGGAGCCGACCACGGCCACGGTCTTGCCGGTTTTTGCCTTCGGCGGCTGCGGCTTGACCCAGCCCTCTTCCCAGGCACGGTCGATGATGGCGTGCTCGATGGACTTGATGCCCACCGCGTCGTCATTGACGTTCAGGGTGCAGGCCGCCTCGCAGGGCGCGGGGCAGATGCGGCCGGTGAACTCGGGGAAGTTGTTGGTGCTGTGCAGCACATGAAGAGCATTCGCCCAGTCGTTGCGATACACCAGATCGTTGAAGTCCGGGATGATGTTGTTGACCGGGCAGCCGCTGTTGCAGAAGGGCGTGCCGCAGTCCATGCAGCGCGCGCCCTGGATCTTGGCCTGCTCGGCGTTCAGACCGATGACGAATTCCTGGTAGTTCTTGATCCGCGAGGTGACGGGCTCATAGCCCTCTTCCAGGCGCTCGTACTCCATGAAGCCGGTGACTTTTCCCATGATGCTTCTTCTTTCTACTTTCTGCGGCTTCAGGCCTTGACCGGGGCGGCCGGCGCCTTGGCGTGAGCGATGGTTTCGGCGGCTTCCTTGGCGGCATTGATCTCGCCCAGGGCGCGCTTGTACTCGTGCGGGAAGACCTTGACGAACCTGGCGCGCGATTCGGCCCAGTGGTCGAGGATGTCGCGGGCGCGCTGGCTGCCGGTCCAGCGGTGGTGGTCCTCGATCATCTTCTTCAGGATCGCCTCGTCGGTCTGCTGCGCGCCGTCGCCCAGGTGATGCCAGATCGCCCGTTCCGTGCTCGCCTCCTGCTCGGCCGCGGGCAGGATCTTGTCCAGCGCCACCATGCTGGGATTGCAGCGCTTGGCGAACTGGCCGTCCTCGTCATAGACATAGGCGATGCCGCCGCTCATGCCGGCCGCGAAGTTGCGGCCGGTCTTGCCCAGCACGACCACGGTGCCGCCGGTCATGTACTCGCAGCCATGGTCGCCGGTGCCCTCCACCACCGCGGTGGCACCCGACAGGCGCACCGCGAAGCGTTCGCCGGCCACGCCGCGGAAGAAGGCCTCGCCGCGGGTCGCGCCGTAGAGCACGGTGTTGCCGACGATGATGTTCTTCGTCGCGTCGCCGCGGAAGTCGATCGACGGCCGCACCACCACGCGGCCGCCCGACAGGCCCTTGCCGGTGTAGTCGTTGGCGTCGCCGATCAGGTAGAAGGTGATGCCCTGGGCCAGGAAGGCACCGAAGCTCTGGCCGCCGGTGCCCTCCATCTGGATGAAGATGCTCTGGTCCGGCAGGCCCTCGGGTTTGCGGCGCACCAGCTCGCCCGACAGCATCGCGCCCACGGTGCGGCGCACGTTCGTCACCTGCTGCATGAACTGCACCTTCTCGCCCTTCTCGAAGGCGGGCAGGCATTTCTCGATCAGCTTGACGTCCAGCGCGCGGTCCAGGCCGTGGTCCTGCACATCCACATGGATGCGCGGCACATCGGCCGGCACGTTCGGACGGTGGAACACGCGGCCGAAGTCCAGGCCCTTGGCCTTCCAATGCGTGATGCCCTTCTTCATGTCCAGCAGATCGCTGCGGCCGATCAGCTCGTCGAACCTGCGCAGGCCCAGCTGGGCCATGATCTGGCGCGCTTCCTCGGCGACGAAGAAGAAGTAGTTGACGACATGCTCGGGCTTGCCCGTGAACTTGGCGCGCAGCACCGGGTCCTGCGTCGCCACGCCCACCGGGCAGGTGTTCAGGTGGCACTTGCGCATCATGATGCAGCCCTCGGCCACCAGCGGCGCGGTGGCGAAGCCGAACTCGTCGGCACCCAGCAGGGCACCGATCACGACATCGCGGCCGGTCTTCATCTGGCCGTCGGCCTGCACGCGCACGCGGCCGCGCAGGCGGTTCAGCACCAGGGTCTGCTGCGCCTCGGCCAGGCCCAGCTCCCAGGGCGTGCCGGCATGCTTGATCGAGCTCCAGGGCGAGGCGCCGGTGCCGCCGTCATGGCCGGCGATCACCAGATGGTCGGCCTTGGCCTTGGCCACGCCGGCCGCGATCGTGCCCACGCCCACTTCCGAGACCAGCTTGACCGAGATGTCTGCCTTGGGGTTGACGTTCTTCAGGTCGTGGATCAGCTGGGCCAGGTCCTCGATCGAATAGATGTCGTGGTGCGGCGGCGGCGAGATCAGGCCGACGCCCGGCACCGAATAGCGCAGCATGCCGATGTACTCGCTGACCTTGCCACCGGGCAACTGGCCACCCTCGCCGGGCTTGGCGCCCTGGGCCATCTTGATCTGGATCTGGTCGGCGCTGACCAGGTATTCGGTCGTCACGCCGAAGCGGCCGGAGGCCACCTGCTTGATCTTGGAACGCAGGCTGTCGCCTTCCTTCAGCTCGTAGTCGACCGCGATCACCTTGTTGCCGATCACGTCGCTGACCTTGGTGCCGGCCGTGATCTTGATGCCCTTGAGCTCATTGCGGTAGCGCGCCGGATCCTCGCCGCCCTCGCCGGTGTTGCTCTTGCCGCCGATGCGGTTCATCGCGACGGCCAGCGTTGCATGGGCCTCGGTCGAGATCGAGCCCAGCGACATCGCGCCGGTGGCGAAGCGCTTGACGATGTCGGCCGCGGATTCGACCTCCTCGACCGGAATCGCCCTGCTCGGATCGAACTTGAACTCGAACAGGCCGCGCAAGGTCATGTGGCGCTTGCTCTGGTCGTTGATGATCTGGGCGTACTCTTTGTAGGTGTCGAACTTGCCCGAGCGCGCGCTGTGCTGCAGCTTGGCGATCGCGTCCGGCGTCCACATATGCTCCTCGCCGCGGCTGCGCCAGGCGTATTCGCCACCGGCCTCCAGCATCGTGTGCAGCACCGGGTCGTCGCCGAAGGCGGCCTTGTGCAGGCGGATCGCCTCCTCGGCCACCTCGAACACGCCGATGCCACCCACCTGGGTGGCGGTGCCGCGGAAGTATTTCTCGACGAAGTCCTTCTTGAGGCCGATGGCCTCGAAGATCTGCGCGCCGCAGTAGGACATATAGGTCGAGATGCCCATCTTGGACATGATCTTCGAAAGGCCCTTGCCCACGGCCTTGATGTAGTTGTAGACCGCCTTCTCGGCACTCAGATTGCCCGGCAGCTCGGCATGCATCGCGGCCAGGGTCTCCAGCGCCAGATAGGGGTGCACCGCCTCGGCGCCAAAGCCGGCCAGCACCGCGAAGTGATGCACCTCGCGCGCCGTGCCGGTCTCGACCACCAGGCCGGCGGTCGTGCGCAGGCCCTCGCGCACCAGATGGTGGTGCACGGCCGACAGCGCCAGCAGCGCGGGGATCGCGATGCGCTCGGCCGACACATGGCGGTCGCTGATGATCAGGATGTTGTGGCCGCTCTTGATCGCATCCACGGTCTCGGCGCACAGCGAGGCCAACTGGGCCTCGACGCCCTCGCGGCCCCAGGCCAGCGGATAGGTGATGTCCAGCTCATAGGGCTTGAACTTGCCATGCGTGTGCGCCTCGATCGCGCGCAGGCGCGCCATGCCCTGGAAGTCCAGGATCGGCTGGGTCACCTCCAGGCGCATCGGCGGGTTCACCGCGTTGATGTCCAGCAGGTTGGGCTTGGGGCCGATAAAGCTGTTCAGGCTCATCACGATGGCCTCGCGGATCGGATCGATCGGCGGGTTCGTCACCTGGGCGAACAGCTGCTTGAAATAGTTGTAGAGCGGCTTGTCCTTGGAGGACAGCACGGCCAAGGGCGAGTCGTTGCCCATCGAGCCGATGCCTTCTTCGCCGTTGGTGGCCATCGGCGCCATCAGGAACTTGATGTCTTCCTGGGTGAAGCCGAAGGCCTGCTGGCGCTCCAGCAGCGGGGTCTCGAACGCGAGCGGCTTGGCGTCGGCAACCTCGACATCGTCCAGCTTGACCCGGACGTTCTCGATCCACTGGCGGTAGGGCTTGGCGAAGGCGAACTGGTTCTTCAGCTCCTCGTCGTCGATGATGCGACCCTGCTCCAGGTCGATCACGAACATCTTGCCCGGCTGCAGGCGCCACTTCTTGACTATTCTGTTCTCGGGGATGGGCAGCACGCCGGACTCGGAGGCCAGCACCACCAGGTCGTCGTCGGTCACGCAGTAGCGCGCCGGACGCAGGCCATTGCGGTCCAGCGCCGCGCAGACCTGGCGGCCGTCGGTGAACACCATCGCGGCCGGGCCGTCCCAGGGCTCCATCATCGCCGCGTGGTATTCGTAGAAGGCGCGGCGGCGCTCGTCCATCAGCTCATGCTGCTCCCAGGCCTCCGGGATCATCATCATCGCCGCATGGGCCAGCGGGTAGCCGCTCATCGTCAGCAGCTCGATCGCGTTGTCGAAGGTGGCGGTGTCGCTCTGATGCTCGAAGCTGATCGGATAGAGCTTCTTCAGATCGTCGCCCAGCACCGGCGACTTCATCACGCCCTCGCGGGCGCGCATCCAGTTGAAGTTGCCCTTGACCGTGTTGATCTCGCCGTTGTGCGCGACCATCCGGTAGGGGTGGGCCAGCGGCCATTCGGGGAAGGTGTTGGTGGAGAAGCGCTGGTGTACCAGGGCGATGGCCGAGACCACGCGCGGGTCGGCCAGGTCCTTGTAATAGCTGCCCACCTGGTCGGCCAGCAGCAGGCCCTTGTAAATCACCGTGCGGCAGCTCATGCTGGGCACGTAGTACTCGCGGCTGTGGGTCAGCTTCAGCGCCTGGATCGCACTGGAGGCGGTCTTGCGGATCACATAGAGCTTGCGCTCCAGCGCATCGGGCACGATCACATCGGTGCCGCGGCCGATGAAGATCTGGCGGATGATCGGTTCCTTCTCGCGCACCGTCGGCGACATCGGCATGTCCCGGTCCACCGGCACGTCGCGCCAGCCCAGCAGGACCTGGCCCTCGGCCTTGATCGCGCGCGCCAGTTCCTGTTCGCAGGCCAGACGGGAGGCATGCTCCTTGGGCAGGAAGATCATGCCGACGCCGTATTCGCCGGGCGGCGGCAGCTCGATGCCCTGCTTGATCATCTCGGCGCGGTAGAAGTCGTCCGGGATCTGGATCAGGATGCCGGCGCCGTCGCCCATCAGCTTGTCGGCGCCCACCGCACCGCGGTGGTCCAGGTTCTCCAGGATCTTCAGACCCTGCTGGACGATGGAATGCGCCTTCAGTCCCTTGATATGGGCCACGAAGCCCAGCCCGCAGGCGTCCTTCTCGTTGGCCGGGTTGTAGAGGCCATGGGCACTCAGGTCTTGGATTTCTTGCTGGATCTGGTCGGCCTGGCTCATGCTGCTCTCCTTGGGCTGGGAGGCGAAGATTACTGCGGCGCACAAAAGCCTGCAATTGGCAATAAATAGGGTCAGACTCTTTTATTGCAGGAAGCACACAGATTGCTTGAATAAAATAGGGACACAGTCAAACAACGCGGGACGGTCGGCCGCGGCGGCGCGGCTGCAGCGGCCGATCGGTGTCCTGCGCCAGGCCTTGCAAGAAACCTGCCGAGCCCAGTGGCCAGCCCTTCTGCGCCGCCTCGTGCAGACGCTGCCGTTCGTCCGGCGCCACGCCCTGCTCCAGCCAGGCCCGCCAACCGGCCTCGCGCTCGAACGGGGTGTTGCCCAGGGCCCAGAACAAGGCGTGATCAAACACCAGCGGGTCGCGCCGCCGCCCCAGGTGATGGGCGGCGCTGGACCAAGGGTAGTCCTCCGGCGCGGCCAGCAGAAAGCCCGCGCGCTGCGGGTTCAGCTCGATGTAACGCATGCAGGCCAACAGATAGCCGGCCGGCTCCAGCGGCGCGGCGCGGAAGCGTCCGTCCCACAGCGTGCCGCTGCGACCATGGCGCTTGTTGAAGGCCGCCACATAGCGCCGCCCCAGCGACTGCATCATGCGGCTCAGGCCCTCGGCCGTTTCGGGCGTGGCCAGCAGGTGCAGATGGTTGTCCATCAGCACATAGGCGTGGATGGCCACCTTGTGCAAGGCCGCGCTCTCGCGCAGTTCGGCCAGCAGGCGTTCGCGGTCGGTATCGTCCAGCACGATGGGCTGGCGGTTCAGGCCGCGCTGGATCAGGTGGTGAGGGAGGCCGGCAAGAGCCAGCCGGGCAAGTCGTGCCATGGGAATCGGATCGAGTCTGACCCCAATTAAATCAGAACAAAGCCTTGCCCGTGAGTCGCTGATGCTCCTTCAGCGCGAAACGGTCCGTCATGCCGGCGATGTAGTCGGCGCAGGCGCGCGGCAGGTCGGGCTCGGCCGCATGATCGGCCGGCAGCTGCGCGGGATCGCTGCGATAGATCTCGAACAGCTCGCGCAACACCCGCTCGGCCCGCGTGCGGGTCTCCTGCACCTGGGGATGCCGGTACAGGCTGGCAAACAGGAAGCGCTTGAGCTCGGTGCTGGCGCGGCGCATCTCGGGGCTGAAGCGCAGCAGCGGCGCCGCGGCATGACGCACCGCATCCGCGTCGGCCGGCGCGGCCTCGGCCAGCGCCGCGCGGCTGGCATCGATGATGTCGTAGACCTGGCTTGAGAGCATGCGGCGGATGGTCTCGGCCAAGAGGCGCTTCGGCGCCAGGCCCGGATGCTCGGCCAGCGCCTCGCGCAGATAGCGCCGCACCAGGGGCACGGCCGCCTCCAACTGCTCCAGCTCCAGCAGGCCGGAACGCACGCCGTCGTCGATGTCATGCGCGTTATAGGCCACCTCGTCGGCCAGGTTGCAGAGCTGAGCCTCCAGGCTGGGCTGCCGCCCAAGCAGGAAGCGCGTGGCCACGCCACCGGGCTCGCGGGCCTCGATCAGTTCCGCATTGCGGCGGCTGCAATGCTTGAGGATGCCCTCCCGGCTCTCGAACGTGAGATTGAGTCCATCGAAGGCGGGATAGCGCTGCTCCAACTGGTCGACGACGCGCAGGCTCTGCAGATTGTGCTCGAAGCCGCCATGGTCCTTCATGCACTCGTCCAGCACGTCCTGACCCGCGTGCCCGAAGGGCGTGTGGCCCAGGTCATGGGCCAGCGCGATGGTCTCGATCAGGTCCTCGTCCAGGGCCAGGCTGCGGCCGATCGAGCGGCCCAGCTGCGCCACCTCCAGCGAATGGGTCAGCCGGGTGCGGAACAGATCGCCCTCGTGGTTCAGGAACACCTGGGTCTTGTAGACCAGACGCCGGAAGGCCGTGCTGTGGACGATGCGATCGCGGTCGCGCTGGTACTCGCTGCGCGTGGGCACGGCCGGCTCGGCGAAGCGCCGGCCACGGCTGTTCAGGGGGTCACAGGCGTAGCGGGCGAGCGGCATCGTGATGTCGGCGTTCGTCTCAGTCGCAGTGGGTATTCAGGACTTCGGCCACCAGGGCATCGGGTGCGCCCCGCATGCCAGCCTTGCCCAGGCCCTCGATCACGACGAAACGGATCTCGCCGCCCTCGCTCTTCTTGTCCACCCGCATCAGCTCCAGGTAGCGCTCGACACCGAGCCGGGGGGCGCACACCGGCAGGCCTGCGCGCTCGATCAGGCGCTGCATGCGCACCAGGAACTCCGGCGGCATCAGGCCCAGCCGCACCGAGAGGTCGCTGGCCAGCACCATGCCGCAGCCGACCGCCTCGCCATGCAGCCATTCGCCATAGCCCAGGCCCGTCTCGATCGCATGGCCGAAGGTGTGGCCGAAATTGAGGATGGCGCGCAGGCCCTGTTCGCGCTCGTCCTGGCCGACCACCCAGGCCTTGATCTCGCAGCTGCGCTTCACGGCGTACGCCAGCGCCGCCTTGTCACGCGCCAGCAGCGCGTCGAGATTGGCTTCGATCCAGGCCAGGAAGTCCGCATCGGCGATCGGACCGTACTTGATCACCTCGGCCAGGCCCGCAGCCAGTTCGCGTGGCGGCAGCGTGTCCAGCGTATCGAGGTCGGCGATCACGCGCGCCGGCTGGTAGAAGGCGCCGAGCATGTTCTTGCCCAGCGGGTGATTGATCGCGGTCTTGCCGCCCACCGAGGAATCGACCTGGGCCAGCAAGGTGGTCGGCACCTGCACGAAGGGCACGCCACGCATATAGACCGCCGCGGCGAAGCCGGTCATGTCGCCCACCACGCCACCGCCCAGCGCGAACAGCACCGTCTTGCGGTCGCTAGCCGTGGCCAGCAGATGGTCGATGATGCGGTTCAGCGAGGCCCAGTCCTTGTAGCGCTCGCCATCGGGCAGGATGACCGCCTCGACACGGGCATAGTGGGCTGCCAGCTGCTTGCGCACGCGCTCAAGAAACAGCGGTGCCACCGTTTCGTTGCAGACCACCAGCGCCGCTGCAGCGCGTGGCAGTTCCTGCCAGGTGGCCGGCCGGTCGAGCAGGCCGGAACCGATCAGGATGTCATAGCTGCGCTCGGCCAGCGCAATCGGAACATGGACGGGGGACGGCGAGTGCAAGGCGGCATTCATGCCCCCGAGTGTACGAGGCGCTCAGACGCGCTCGGCACCGACCGTGGCGGCCACCCGCTCGGGGCTGATCAGCCCGGCAAGCTCCAGCTGCATCAGGATCATGTTCACCAGGCCATGCACCGAAGGGCGCCCGGTCTCCAGCACATAGTGGGCGGTGAGGCGATACAGCGGGTCGCGCTGCGCATAGAGCTCGCGCAGCCTCTTCAGCGGATCGCGCACCTGCAGCAGCGGCCGTTGGGTGTCGTGGCGCAGGCGGCGGAACAACTCCTCGGGCGAGGAGCGCAGATAGAACACCGTGGCACCGCTCGACATCGCAGCGCGATTGGCCTCGCGCAACACGGCGCCACCGCCGGTGGCCAGTACCATCTCCTGATCCCGCGCCATCAGCTCGGCGATCGCCTCGGACTCGAGAATGCGAAAAGCCTCTTCGCCCTTGCGGTCGAAGAAGCTCTTGATGCTCTCGCCGCCAAGCCGCTTTTCGATCTCGGTGTCGGAGTCCAGGCAAGGGATGCCCAGTTGCCGCGCTAAGTGGCGCCCGACGGTGGACTTGCCACCGCCGGGCATGGCGACCAGGGCGATCTTCAAGAAGTTACCGCTCGCCGCGGCCCTCAGTCGGCCACCAGACAAGATCCGCTGGCGGCCACACCGTAGGGACTGCTCACAAACGCGGGGGGCGGCGTTTCCCGCTTGAGGGCCGTCGCCTCGACGGGCAGCCATGCCGTCCAGATGGCCGGCGGGCTACGGACATCGGCCGCCACGGAAATCTGCACCTGCACCCAGCCGGCATGGCTCTTTGGATACTCGATCTTCAGCACCGCCTGGCCCGAGGTGTCGGTCCTGTCGGAATTGACCATGCTCACCGTCACGTCGGACTTGCGCGGCTCCAGCATGCCGTTGCTGTTGCGGTCCTCGCCGACCTCCAGTGCCCCATTGCGGTTCAAGTCCTCGTTAGCGCAGGCCAGGAACCTCGTCAACACCCAGGCCGACGCGGCCTGACTCCATGAATAGAAGCCCTTGCCATAGGCCAGTGCATCGACAGAGGGCGTGACCTGCTGCGAACCGACGGGATTGCCAGCAGCATCCGCCACCTGCACGACGAAGCGCTTGACATAGGTCAGGCCCGTGCTGCCTTCTTCGATCGTGTCGTCGGTACCGATCGTTACCGCCAGACCTTCGGCCACCACCGTCAAGGTTTGCGTGCTTGAGTTGGGGCAGGTTCCGACCGCGAAATCGTTGTAGTCCCAGCAGGCCCGAATCACGACACCGTCGGTCGGGCTTGCCGCCGCCCCGGCCTTGTAGCTGGTCACCGCGGCTCCCTGGGCATCGGAATAGACCAAGGTGTTGCCGGAGCTGAGGCTGCCGTTGGGGGTTGCGGCACCGTTGAAGTCAAACCGCACCCGAACATTGGATACCGGGGTGTTGTTCGCACCCAGGAACAAGGCCTTGATCTGCGCCTGGTTGTTGGTCGTCGTCGTATTGACCTTGAGCACATTGGGCGTGGCGGTCACCGGCACCGGCAAGGTCACCACGGGCATGCTCGCCGGCGGAATCGTCGTTGTGCCGCCGGTGACGACCACGCTCTGCAATGCCGAAACCCCGGCGGCGGTCGCCGTGAAGGTCAGGGTACCGGCCGTGGCCGGAGCGGTGTAGTTGTGCACATACAGGCCATTGTCATCGGTCGTCCCGGTAACCGCGCTCAAGCCCGGCGCCGACACGTTGACCGCGATATTCCGGATCGGCGAGCCATTGACATCGGAAACGCGATACTCGATGGCAGCGGCCGCTCCCGGTACAACCGTGGCCGGCAGCGCCGTCGGTGCCAATTTGACGCCCGTCACCTGGAAGCGATCGGTCTTGGTCAAGGTGCCGCTCTTGGCCGTCAGGTTGATCAGTCGGTTGGACTTGTCGTCGCCGATCTTGACAACGGCGGTCCAGACACCGCTGGCATTGGTCACCGTGCCCGAGGGCACGTAGGTGGCGCCGCTGTCCACTTCGAAGGTCACCGGGATGCCGGCCACCACCTTGCCGCCCGTCCCGGTCGCTGTCACGGTCACGGTGACCGCATCGGTGCCGGAGTTGTTGACCGTGCGCTTGTCCAGCAACATCGACAGCGCCGTAGCGACCGGCTCGGTAGTGGTCGAATCCACCACCGTGAAACTGGCCGTCTTCGAGACACTGCCGGAGGTCGCGGTCAAGGTGATGGTCCGGTTGGTTTTGTCCGAACCGATCTCGATCGTTGCCTTCAGCTCACCCTTGTCGTCGGTCATCGTGCCGGCCGGCTTAACGACACCATTGGCATCGGCCGCAAAACCCACCGTGACGTTCTTGACCGCCACGCGGTTCTTGTCGAGCGCCGTGACGGTTGCCGTGACGGGCACGCTGCCGTCGTTGGGCACGCTGCTCTTGTCCAGCACGATGGATAACTCGGCCACGCCGGTCGTCGTGCCACCGCCGCCCAGCACAGGGTCGCCGGCATCACCGCCACCGCCACCGCAGGCACTTACCAGCGCCGTCAGAGCCACAACTGCCAGCGCACGCGCCGCAGCCATTTTCGAATCCCACAAGCTTCTCATCAAAAAACTCCTGCTACACCGAGGCTAGAAGGCCGCGGCATTCTCCCTTTGTACTCAGCGAACGGTCACGCGATCGTTGACGACCTTGGGCGTCAAGAAGATCAACAGCTCCGTCTTGCTGGAGACGCGCGCCCGGCTCTTGAACAGATGGCCCAGCACCGGCACATCGCCGAGCAGCGGCACCTGCGACACGTCCTCGCGCTCGTCCATCGTGAAGATGCCGCCGATCACCACGGTGCCGCCGTTCTCCACCAGTACCTGGGTCTGCACATGCTTGGTGTTGATCGCATAACCTTGCGGGGTCAGGGTGCCGCGGCTGTCCTTGTTGATATCCACGCTCAGGATCACATTGCCCTCGGGCGTGATCTGGGGCGTGACTTCCAGCTTCAGATTGGCCTTGCGGAACTGGATCGAGGTGGCGCCGCTGGAGGTGGCCACCTGATAGGGCAGTTCCTCGCCCTGCTCGATCAGGGCGCGCACCTGGTCCGCCGTGATGACGCGCGGGCTGGACACGATCTTGCCCTTGCCATCGGCCTCCAGGGCCGACAGCTCCAGGTTCAGGAAGCGATTGGCCGAGGCACTGAACAGCGAGAGCGCGAACGAGGCCGCGCTGGCGCCGCCGAAAAGGTCGGACGACACGTTGGCCGGCAGATTGACGAAGTTGCTGTTTCCGTAGTTCTGCGCCACGCCCTGATTGGTCTGGGCAGCGACGGCATTGGAGTTGCCGCCGATCGTCAGGTAGTTGTTGCCACCGACGTTGTAGCCCGGAATGCCCCCCTGCAGACCGCGCAGGTCCTGCGAGCCCAGCTTGACGCCCAACGAGCGGCCGAAGCGGTCGTCGGCCTCGACGATGCGCGCCTCGATCAGCACCTGGCGCACCGGGATGTCGATCTTGGCGATCATGGCCGTGATCTCCTCCAGCTTGGAGGGGATGTCGGTCACGAACAGCTGGTTGGTGCGGGTTTCATAGATCAGGCTGCCGCGCGGCGACAGGATGCGCGCGTTGTTCTGATTACCGCCACCGCCACCACCACCGCCCTGGCCGGCCGTCTGCCCGGTCAGGCCCTTGGCCACTTCCTCGGCCTTGGTGTAGTTGAGCTGGATGGACTGGGTGCGCAGCGGTTCCAGCTGCTGGATCTGGGCCTTGGACTCCAGGTCCAGCTTCTCCTTGGCGGCCAGCTCGTCCTTGGGCGCGATCCACAGCACGTTGCCGGACTTCTTCAGTCCCAGGCCCTTGGCCTGCATGATGATGTCCAGTGCCTGGTCCCAGGGCACGTCCTTCAGACGCAGAGTGACGCTGCCGGTCACGGTGTCGCTGGTCACGACGTTGAAGTTCGTGAAGTCCGCGATCACCTGCAGCAGCGCTCGCACCTCGATGTTCTGGAAGTTCAGCGACAGCTTGTCACCCGCATAGCCCGGGCCTTGCGTCAGCTTGTTGGGGTCGACCTTCTGCGGCCGCACCTCCAGCACGAACTGGTTGTCGCTCTGATAGGCGCTGTGCTCCCAGCTGCCCTTGGGCTCGACCAGCATGCGCACGCGATCACCGTTCTGCGCGATCGAAACCGTCTGCACCGGCGTGCCGAAGTCCGTCACGTCCAGCTTGCGGCGCAGCCGCTCGGGCAGGTTGGAGCGCAGGAACTCCACCACCAGGTTCTGCCCCTGCTGCTGGATGTCCACGCCCACCTGATTGCTGGGCAGGTTGACGATCACCCGGCCGGCGCCGTCCGCGCCGCGACGGAAGTCGATGTCCTGCAGGGTCTGCGGCGCGGAGTTGAGGCTCTGCGCGAAGTGCACCGGCTCGTTCGGCGCGGGGCTGGCCGCCACGCCGGGCGCGGGATCGAGCACGATCAGCAACGCACCCTCCTGCAACTCGGCGCGGTAGCCCGAGGGCTGGCGCAGGTTCAGCACGATGCGCGTACGTTCTCCGGCCTGCGCCAGATTGGCGGAGCGCAGATTGCCCTGGTTGATCTCGACCAGATTGCGCCCCAGCGCATTGCTCACGCCCGGCAGATCAATCGCGATGCGCGGCGGCGTCTGCACCGTGAAGCCCTTGGGCAACTCGGTCAGCGGCTGCGCCAGCTCGATGCGAAGCACCTCCGCACCGGCCTGCTGCATGGTATTGATCGAGCGTATGGCGTTCTGCGCCTGCGCTTGCGCGGGCAGCATCGCGCACAAGCCCAGGGCCAAGGCCCATGCGCCCGCCACGGTGCCCGCTCTTTGGCGCCATTGACTCATCCTCAAGATCTCCTGGAAGTTCTTCATCGTCCCTTCTCCTGAAGCTGGAGGGTACTGGTGCGTTCAATCCACTCGCCCGCAGCGTCCTGGACGACTTCTCGCAAGGTGATATCGGTCTCGCTGATCTTCATGATGCGACCGAAGTTCTGTCCCAGATAGTCGCCGGCCTTGACCTGATGCAATAGGTTGTCGACGCGCAGCAGCGCATAGCGTCGGTTCTGGCGCGTCAAGCTGCCCACCATGGACATGCTGTCGAGCGGGAAGGCCTCCAGCGGTTCGCGCCGCCGGCCCATCTCGGCCGCCAGCAGCGAGTTCGGCTGGTTTGCCTCCTGCTTGACCGCCACGCTCAGCTTCTGCGGACTGAAGGGCTCGACCCCACCCTGAGCCGCATAGGGCTGCGGCAGGAATTTCTTGGGCGGCACCAGGGGCGTCACGCTGGGACGCGCCTCACGCTTCTGCTGCTCCATCCATTCCTGCAACTCGCCAAGATCGGCCGCGCAACCGACCAGAAGCACACCCAGCAGCATGCTCGCGGCGAGCGAACGTGGCAGTGGGCGACAATCCATGCGCCTCAGCACCCTCATTTCTTGGCTCCCCCGTTCTTCTTGGCCGAAGCCGCCTTGCGCTGCTCCGCCACCTCGGTAGCGTCCAGATAGCGGTAGGTGCGCGCGGTGGCCTCCATGCTCAGGTTGCTGCCCACGGCCTCCTTGCCGGTGGGCATCACGACGATCAGGTTGTGCAAGGTGACGATGCGCGACAGATTCGACACGTCGGCCGTGAAAGAGCCGACGTCGTGATACCGCCCCGACACGCGCAGCGCGATCGGCAGCTCGGCGTAATAGTCCTTCACCACCACCTGGCCCGGGCGAAACAGCTCGAACTGCAGCCCGCGCCCCAGGCCGGCCTGGTTGATGTCGGACAGCAGCGCATCCATCTCGGCCTTGCCGGGCAACTGCTTCTCCAGCTGTGTCACATATTCCTCGACCTGACTCTTCTGCTTGCGCAGTTCGGGCAGGTTGATGGCCTGGGCCAGCTTGGCTCGGTAATCATCCTTGAGGGCGGGCTCCTTGGCCCGCTCGGCGTCCAGATTGGCCTGCTCGTCCGACAGCAACAGGAACCAGCCGACCACAACCGCGAACAACATCACGACCGCGAAGGCCGTCATGCGCGGCAGCAGCGGCCATTGCCCCGGCTGGTTGGGATTGAGGCCACGGAATTGACCTGCCACGCCCTCGAACCAGGCGTTCAGATCGATATTCAAAGAGGATTTCTTGCTCGCCATATGGGAACCCGGCTCGTCAGGATCGCTTGACCGGGGCCGCACTGGCGGCCCCTTCCGGCGCCTCGGCCGCCGGGCTCTTGATGGAAACCCGCATCGAGAACTCGAACAGGCGCCGCTGGTCGCGGGTGTTCGCGGTCACGTTGGCGAGCTTGATCTCGACCAGTTCTGGCTTTTCCAGCCATTCAGAGCTGCGCGACGCATTGCGCAAGAACTCCGATACCCGCTCATTGGTCTGGGCAATGCCGGTCACCGTCACCACCTTGTCGGCCTGGCGGATGGCGGTGAGGTAGATGCCTTCCGGGGTGTGCCGGGCCAACTCATTGAGCAGATGCACCGGCGTGTTGCGGTCGGTCTGCAGGTCCTCGACCGCCTTCTGGCGCGACTTCAGCGCATCGATCTCGGCACGCAGATTGGCGATGTCCTTGATCTGCGCCTCCAGACGGCCGATCTCATTGCCCAGATAGCGATTGCGGCTCTGCTGTTCGTCGGTCAGATGCAGCAGCAAGGCGTAGGCCGCGGCCACGATGCCGGCGCCGACCAAGGCGGCCAAGCCCATGCCGGCAAAGAAGGCCTGCTTGCGGTGCTTGCGCTTTTCTTCCCGATGGGGAAGCAGGTTGATCAGGATCACTGGAAGAACCTCCGCATCGCCAAACCGCAGGCGGTCAGGTAGGCGGGCGCCTCACGGCGCAGCTTGGGTTCACGCACCGCCGAACCCAGGACCATGTTTTCAAAGGGATTCACGACCATGCAGGCAAACCCCGTCAGCTCGGTGACCTTTTCCTTCAAACCGCCCAGGGTAGCGGTACCGCCGGCCAGCATCACGTAATGCACCTTGTGGTGTGGCGTGCTGGTGAAGAAATACTGCAGCGCCCGGCCGATTTCCTGCGACAGGCTGTCCACAAAGGGAATCAGCACCGCCTGTTCGAAATCCTCGGGCAAATCACCCGAGAGTTTCTTCTGCTCGGCTTCTTCAAAGGAAAACCCGTATTGCCTCGAGATCAGTTGCGTCAACTGCGAGCCGCCAAAGGCCTGATCGCGGTCGTACAACATCTCATCGTCGCGCAGCACCTTGAGGCTTGTCGTGTCGGCGCCGATCTCGAACAAGGCCACCAGCGCGTCCTTGCCCTCGCTCGGCAACGCGGCGATCAGGCGCCCCATCGCCATGCGCGAGGCATGAGATTCGATGTCCAGCACCATCGGCCGCAGCCCGGCCGCCTCGGCCAGACCCTGGCGATCCTGCACACGGTCCTTGCGCGATGCCGCGATCAGCACCTCAACATCGCCCACCGAGGTCGGGCTGGGGCCGATCACGCAGAAATCCAGACTCACCTCGTCCAGCGAGAAGGGAATGTACTGGTTGGCTTCGGCCTCGACCTGAATCTCCAACTCCTCCTCGCGCAGCCCCGCCGGCAACATGATCTTCTTGGTGATCACGGCCGATTGCGGCATGGCCAGCACGGCGTCGCGGGTACGGGTGCCGCTACGTGCCACGACGCGGCGCACCGCATCGGCCACCTCGTCGAATTTCTCGATCTGCCCGTCGGTGATCCAGCCCTTCTCGAAAGGCTCGGACGCGAAGCGCTCCAGCACCATTTCCCCGCTGGAACTCTGACTCAATTCCACCAGCTTGACACTGGAAGAACTGATATCCAGGCCAATCATGGGCGGATGCTTGCGACCACGCAGTACGTCAAGTATTCCCACGACGTGAACCCCCCAACGCGCTTAGGCAGCGCCCAACTATTAATAAGTTACTTGAATGCTAGCAGTAATGCCTTTGACGCCACGAGGCTTTCCCGCCACACAGCAAGTAACACCACGTTGCGAAACATACACGCCCGCCGGCAATCGAAAGCTCGGAAAAACACCTCCTTTACGGCCCCTGCAACCGGCTGCTAACAAGCGACAGCCCCGTTCGCCGGCGCTTTCTATAATGAGCGCACGCTATCCGAAAGGCCCATGAGCGACGCCCAGAAAAAGACCTCCCGGAGTTCCGCACCCGAGTCCTCGCGAGCCTCCCGCCCTCACCCCGTCCTGGCGCTTGCCGGCCGCAGCCTGGCCTGGCTGCTGGGCCTGGCGCTGGCAGGCCTGCTGTCGGTGCTGCTGCTGGTCGGCCTGGGCCTGGCCATGGCCTACCCCAACCTGCCCGACATCGGCGGCCTGACCGACTACCGGCCGAAGCTGCCGCTGCGCGTGCTGTCCAGCGAGGGGGTTCTGCTGGGCGAGTTCGGCGAGGAGCGGCGCAGCTATCTGCCGGTGGCCCAGATCCCCAAGGTCATGCAGGACGCCGTGCTGGCGATCGAGGACGCGCGCTTCTACCAGCATGGCGGCGTCGACTACCTGGGCGTGCTGCGCGCCGGCCTGGCGAACATCAGCGACTCGCGCAGCCAGGGCGCCTCCACCATCACGATGCAGGTGGCGCGCAATTTCTATCTGTCCACCGAAAAGACCTTCACCCGCAAGATCTACGAGATCCTGCTGGCGCTCAAGATCGAGCGCGTCCTGCCCAAGGACAAGATCCTCGAGATCTATATGAACCAGATCTTCCTGGGGCACCGCGCCTACGGTTTCGCGGCCGCCAGCGAGGTCTATTTCGGCAAGCCGCTCAAGGACATCTCGATCGCCGAGGCGGCCATGCTGGCCGGCCTGCCCAAGGCGCCCTCGGCCTACAACCCGATCAGCAATCCGCGCCGCGCCACCCTGCGCCAGCAGTACATCATCGATCGCATGCTGGACAACGGTTTCATCACCGAGGAGCAGCATGCCGAGGCCAAGGCCCAGCGCCTGCGCTACCGGCCCCAGATCAGCGAGAACGCCGCCCATGCCGAGTATGTGGCCGAAGCCGCGCGCCAGCTGATCTTCAGCCAGTACGGCGACGACACCTACAGCCGCGGCCTGAATGTCTATCTGACGATACGCGCCGACGAGCAGCTGGCCGCCTACCGCGCGCTGCGCCGAGGCATCATGGACTACGAGCGGCGCCAGGTCTACCGCGGCCCGGAGGCCTATGTGGACCTGCCCGCCGAGCCGGCCGACCTGGACAGCCGCATCGCCGAGGCCCTGTCCGACCATCCGCCCAATGACGAGTTGCTGCCGGCGGTCGTGCTCAGCGCCGACCCGAAGAAGGTGGTGGCGATGCTGCAGAACGGCGAGCCGGTGGAAATCGTCGGCGAAGGCCTCAAACCCGCCAGCTCGGGCCTGACCGACCGCGGCAATCCCAAGACCCGTATCCGCCGCGGCGCCATCATCCGGGTGCTGAAGACCGGCAAGGAAGGCAGCAAGGAGCCCTGGACCGTCACCCAGTTGCCCGAGGTCGAGGGCGCCTTCGTCTCGATGGATCCGCGCAACGGCAATCTGCGTGCCCTGGTCGGCGGCTTCGACTACGCCAAGAACAAGTTCAACCATGTCACCCAGGCCTGGCGCCAGCCCGGCTCCGCCTTCAAGCCCTTCATCTACTCGGCGGCCCTGGAAAAGGGCTTCACACCCAGCACGGTGGTCAACGACGCCCCGCTGTTCTTCGATGCCACCACCACCGGCAGCCAGCCCTGGGAGCCGAAGAACTACGACGGCACCTTCGAGGGCCCGATGCCGCTGCGCCGCGCGCTGGCCAGGTCCAAGAACATGGTGTCGATCCGCGTGCTGCAGTCCAGCGGCGTGCATTTCACCCAGGACTGGATCGGACGTTTCGGTTTCGAGGCCGACAAGCACCCCGCCTACCTGACGATGGCGCTGGGCGCCGGCTCGGTCACGCCGATGCAGATGGCTCAGGCCTATGGCGTATTCGCCAACGGCGGCCATCTGCTGGCACCGCGCCTGATCGCGCGCCTGACGGACAATTCCGGCCGCCAGCTCTACCAGGCCCCGACGGCCGAGGCCGAACAGAGCCCGCTGGTGATCGAACCGCGCAACGCCTTCCTGATGAGCAGCCTGCTGCAGGAGGTCACGCGCAGCGGCACCGCGGCGCGGGCCCAGTCGGCCCTCAAGCGCACCGATCTCTACGGCAAGACCGGTACCACCAACGACTCGATGGACGCCTGGTTCGCCGGCTACCAGCGCGAGGTGGTGGCCGTGGTCTGGATCGGCTACGACCAGCCGCGCAAGCTGGGCAGCCGCGAAACCGGCGGCGGCCTGTCGCTGCCGGTCTGGATCGAGTACATGGGCTTTGCGCTGCGCAATGCGCCGGTGGCCGAGTACAGCGCCCCCGAGGGGGTCGTGAACCTGAACGGCGAGTGGTACTACGACGAGTACGCCGGCAACAGCGGTGTGCGGGCGCTGAGCAATGACACCGGCCACGCGCCCCAGTCCCAGGACACGAGCCCCGAGGAAAAGAAGAGCATCCTCGACCTGTTCAGGCGCTGACCCTGAGCGCCGCGCACGCCTTCAGGGGGCCGCCCTGTTGAACCGGCAGAGTCGGATTGGCGGATTGGCAGATTGGCGAATTGGATCTGCGGGCCGCGCCGGGCCACAAAGCTCAGCGTGGCATGAAAACCAGTTCGCGGCCGCCCTGCTCGCTGGCGGACTTCGACAGCACCGCATGGAACTCCCGCCCCTCGCGCTCCAGCCATTGGCCGTTCACATGGCGGAAGTGGTAGCCGCCGGCACGCGCCGCCAGCCAGAGCTCCTGCAGCGGCGGCTGGGTGTTCAGCACGATCTTGCTGCCGTTCGGGAAACTCAACTCCAGCAGGCCGCCGGTGCGGTGGGTGTCGATGTCGATCACATCGGCCTCCAGCCAGACATCGACCTGCGCCTCGACCCCGGCCAGCACGGCATTGGCCTTGGCGTGATAGTCGGCGTCGCTGAGTGGGGTGCTGGCAAGGGCGGCGGTCATGACCGATAAACTCGTGGCAATGAATACATCCACAAGTGTAGGTCCGCGCGCCCTCGCCGTCCTGGGCGCAGCCCTGTTCTCCCTGCTGCTGGCGGGCTGCGGCCAGAAAGGGCCGCTGAAACTGCCGGAGCAGCCCAAGCCGCCGGCCGCGGCCGCCTCGCAGCCGAAGGCCTGATGAGGCGACCGGCGCCCTAGATTCGCCCTTCCTCGACGGCGTGGCAGGCCACCTGCACGCCCTTGAACTCGAGCAGCGCGGGCCGTTCGGCCTTGCAGCGCGCATTGGCATGCGGGCAGCGCGGGTGGAAGCTGCAGCCGCTGGGCGGGTTCAGCGGGTTCGGCACCTCGCCCTGCACCGGCGTGCGGGCGCGGCCCGACATATGGATGTCGGGAATCGCGTCCAGCAGCATGCGCGTGTAGGGGTGGCGCGGCGCGGCGAACAGATCGGCCTTGTCGGCCACCTCCACGAGGCGCCCCAGGTACATCACGCCGACCTGGTCCGACACATGGCGCACCACCGCCAGGTTGTGCGAGATGAACAGATAGGTCAGGCCCTGCTTGCGCTGCAGGTCCTTCATGATGTTCAGCACCTGGGCCTGCACCGAGACATCCAGCGCCGAGGTGGGCTCGTCGCAGACCAGGAACTCGGGCTCGGTGGCCAGCGCGCGGGCGATCGAGATGCGCTGGCGCTGGCCGCCGGAGAACTGGTGCGGGAACTTCTCGCGGTCCGCCGGCGACAGGCCCACCGACTGCAGCAACTCGCCGACACGCGTTTTCAGTTCCTCCGGCCGACTGATCAGTCCATGCTCGCGCAGCGGCTCGCCGATGATGTCCTGCACCTTCCAGCGCGGGTTCAGCGAGGCGTAGGGATCCTGGAAGATCATCTGCATGCGCCGGCGCAGCGCCTGGGCGCCCCCGGGACCACCGGCGGCCAGGGTCTGGGCGGTATCGGCGCCGTCGAAGCTGACCGCGCCGCGCGTGGGCTTATACAGCCCCACCAGCAGGCGCGCCACCGTGCTCTTGCCACAGCCCGATTCGCCGACCAGGGCCAAGGTCTTGCCCTTCTGGATGCTAAAGCTGACACCATCGACCGCATGCACGAAGGCCCTGGGCTTGCGCTCGACGACACGGTTCAGCCAGGGTGGCGAGACATCGAAGATCTTGGCCAGATCCCGGACTTCGACCAGCGGGCGGCTCATACGGCGGTTTCCTTGTGGGCTTCGGCATGCAGCCAGCAGGAGGCCTTCGTGGCCTGCACCTGCATCAGTTCGGGGCGCTCGGTGCGGCAACGGCCGAACACCTTGGGGCAGCGCGGGTTGTAGGCGCAACCCGCGGGAATCGTGTTCAGACGCGGCATCGCGCCGTCGATCTGCAAGAGGCGCTCGCGATCCTCGTCCATCGCGGGAATCGAGCCCATCAGGCCCACCGTGTAGGGATGTGCCGGCTTGTGGATCACATCGTGCACCGGCCCGATCTCGGCCACGCGGCCCGCATACATCACGGCCACGCGGTCGCAGGTCTCGGCGATCACGCCCATGTCGTGCGTCACCAACATCACCGCAGCCCCCTGCTCCTTGCAGATGCGCTTGAGCAGCGAAATGATCTGCGCCTGGATCGACACGTCCAGCGCCGTGGTCGGCTCGTCGGCCACGATCAGTTTGGGTTCGGCCGCCAGGGCCAGCGCGATCACGACGCGTTGGCGCATGCCGCCGGAGAACTGGTGCGGGTACTGGTCGATACGCTGCTCGGCGGCCGGGATGCCGGTCTGCTTCAGCAGATCGATCGCACGGGCGCGCGCCTGGCTCTCGCTCAGGTTCAGGTGCGTCGTGATCGTCTCGATCAGCTGGCGGCCCACCGTGTACAGCGGGTTCAGCGAGGTGAGCGGATCCTGGAACACCGCGCCGATCTGGCGGCCGCGGATCTTGCGCATCTCGTCGTAGGGCAGGTTGTCGATGCGCCGGCCCGCGAGCAGGATCTCGCCGCCGGCGATGCGCCCGGGCGGATCCAAGAGGCCGATTATCGAGGCACCGGTCAGCGACTTGCCGGCGCCGGATTCGCCCACCACGCCCAGGATCTCGCCCGGCGCGATGTCGAAGTTGATGTCGTCCAGCGCCAGCAGGGTGCCGCGCCGTGTCGGAAACTCGACGCGCAGATGGCGGACTTCAAGCAGGGGTGCGGTCATGGGGTGGTCTTCAGTTGCCGAGCAGGTGCCGCCGATCCGGCCTTGCCGGGCGGTCGGCGCCGCCCCCTCGAGGGGGCGCGCGAAGCGCGTAGGGGGTGGATCATCTCAGGCGAGGGTTCAGCGCATCGCGCAGCCAGTCGCCCAGCAGGTTCACCGACAAGGCGATCAGCACCAGCATCACGCCGGGCCAGATCGTGATCCACCATTCGCCGGAGAACAGGAAGTCGTTGCCGACGCGGATCAGCGTCCCGAGCGAGGGGCTGGTCGGCGGCACGCCGACGCCCAGGAAGGACAGGGTCGCCTCAGTGATGATGGCCGCCGCGACCTGGATCGTGGCCAGCACCAGCACCGGCCCCAGCACATTGGGCAGCACATGCTTGCGCATGATGCGCAGCGGGCTGACGCCGATCACGCGCGCGGCCTGCACATATTCCTTGTTGCGCTCCACCATCGTCGAGCCGCGCACCGTGCGCGCGTACTGCACCCAGCCGGTCAAGGCGATCGCGAAGATCAGCACCGCAAAGGCCAGCGTGTCATGGGCATTGGGGAACATCGCGCGGCCCACGCCATCGATCAGCAGCGCGATCAGGATCGAGGGGAAGGACAGCATCACGTCGCAGACGCGCATGATGAAGGCGTCCACCCTGCCGCCGACGAAGCCGGCCAAGAGGCCGAGACCGACGCCGATCAGCATCGACAGCAGCACCGAGGCCAGGCCGACGAACAGCGAGATGCGCGCGCCGTACATCAGCGCCGAGAGGATGTCGCGCCCCTGGTCGTCGGTGCCCAGCAGGTACTTGGTCGAGCCTTCGGCCTCCCAGGCCGGCGGCAGGCGCGCATCCATCAGCTCCAGCGAGGCCAGGTCGAAGGGGTTGTGCGGCGCGACGAACTCGGCGAACACGGCACAGAACACGCAGACGGTGGCAATCAGCGCCGCAACGATGGCGGTTGGCGAGCGGGTGAAAGAATGCCAGACGTCGCCGTCGAAGAAGCGCCTGAATGCGCTCGGGGCGGCCACCGCGGCGGCGGTGGAGCTTGGGGGACGGGAACTCATTGAGCAGGAACTCCGGGTGGCGTGGCGATGGCGAGGGGCAGGCCTTGCTCGACCAGGGCGGCGAACAGCGCGCCGCCCAGCGGCAGGATCTCGTCGTTGAAGTCGTAGCGAGGGTTGTGCAGGCCGCAGGCATTGCCGCTGCCATCGGTCGCGGCCTGGCCGATGCGCAGGTAGGCGCCGGGCTTGGCCTGCAGCATGAAGGAGAAGTCCTCCGAGCCCATGCTCGGCGGCAGGTCGGTCTGGACATTGGCCTCGCCGACCACAGACTGAGCGACCCGGGCCGCGAACAGCGCCTCGGGCGCCGTGTTGATGGTGGCCGGGTAGAGCCGCTTGTAATTCACCGTCGCATGGCCGCCGAAACCCAGGGCCAGCGATTCGATCAGGGCATTGAGCCGCTCCTCGACCAACTGCTGCACCTCCGGTCGGAAGCTGCGCACGGTGCCGCTCAGGCGCGCCTCGCGCGGGATCACGCTGAAGGCGCCCGCATCGCCGGCCTGCATCGAGCACAGGCTGATGACGGCCTGGTCCATCGGCGCGACATTGCGCGACACCAGGCTCTGCACCGCCGTGATCACATGGCCGGCCATCAGCACCGGGTCGATGGCCAAGTGAGGGTGCGCGCCATGGCCGCCGCGGCCCTGCAGCACGATCTCGATCTGGTCGGCCGCCGCCATCATCGCGCCCGTGTTCAGGCCGATGCGTCCGGCCGGCATCAGCGGCCAGTTGTGCATCGCATAAACCGACTCGACCGGAAAGCGCTCGAACAGGCCATCCTTGATCATCTCGCGCGCGCCGGCATAGCCCTCCTCGCCGGGCTGGAAGATCAGCACCGCGGTGCCGTCGAACTGGCGCGTCTCGACGAGGTGGCGCGCCGCCGCGACCAGCATCGCGGTATGGCCGTCGTGGCCGCAGGCATGCATCAGGCCCGGCGTGGCGGAGCGCCAGGGCACGTCGTTGTCCTCCTGCAGCGGCAGCGCATCCATGTCGGCGCGCAGGCCCAGCATGCGGCCACCGGCGCCGCCGCGGCCATGGATCAGGGCCACGACGCCGGTGCGGCCGATGCCGGTGTGGATCTCGTCGACGCCGCAGACGCGCAAGGCCTCGACCACGCGCGCCGCGGTGCGCGTCTCCTGGAAACCGAGTTCCGGCATCGCATGCAGCTCGCGCCGCAAGGCGGTCAGTTCGCCGCGCAGCGCGAAGAGGCGCTGGTAGGCGCCGTTGTCGGCCAAGGCTGCCATCTCAATGGCCTCCGGCCTTGCCTTCGATGCGCAGGCGCGGATCGACCGCGAAATAGAGCATGTCGACCAGCAGGTTGATCGTGACGAAGATGAAGGAGATCAGGCACAGATAGGCGGCCATCACCGGAATGTCGGCGAACTGCACGGCCTGGATGAAGAGCAGTCCCATGCCGGGCCACTGGAACACGGTCTCGGTGATGATGGCGAAGGCGATCAGCGAGCCGAGCTGCAGGCCGGTGATCGTGATCACCGGCACCAGGGTGTTCTTCAGCGCATGCCCGAAGTAGACCGAACGGTCGGAGAGGCCGCGGGCGCGCGCGAACTTGATGTAGTCGGTGCGCAGCACCTCCAGCATCTCGGCGCGCACCAGGCGCATGATCAGGGTCAGCTGGAACACCGACAGCGTGACCGCGGGCAGCAGCAGGTGCTTGAGGCCGTCCCAGGTCAACAGGCCCGTGGTCCAGGTACCGAAGGCGACCACGTCGCCGCGCCCGAAGCTCGGCAGCCATTTCAGGTTCACCGCGAAGATCAGGATCAGGAGAATGCCGATCAGGAAGGTCGGCAGCGACACGCCCAGCAGCGACAAGGTCATCAGCAGCTGCGACGCGAAGCGGCCGCGCCGCAGCGCCGCGTAGACCCCCAGCGGGATGCCCACCAGCAGGGCGATCACACCGGCCGCCGTGGCCAACTCCAAGGTGGCGGGGAAGCGCTCGACGATCAGCGTGGAAACCTTGCGCCCCTGGCGCAGGCTCAGGCCGAACTCGCCCTGCACCGCGTTGCCGATGAACTTGGCGAACTGCACCGGGAAGGGATCGTCCAGGCCCAGGTCGCGGCGCAGCTGTTCACGCTGCTCCTGCGTGGCATCCTGACCCAGCAGATTGGTGACCGGGTCGCCGACATACTGGAACAGCATGAAGGCGATGAAGGCCACCGTCAGCATCACGACGATGGCCTGCGCGAGGCGTCTCAGAATAAAAACTAGCATGTCTTGGTCGGCGATTGATGAGTGAGGCCCGGCGCAGCGCTGCTTGCCGCATGCATGATTCAGGCCACCCCGGCGACACGCCCGCAGACGTTCACGTCGCGCGCCAAGCTTGGCAGCTGGTCACAGCAAGGCAGCCCCTCAGCGCATGCTCCGGCAGCGCCGCACCACCGAGGGGCGTCCTGCCGTCTGGGCGCCATCATGGACAAGTCCGCCCGCGCGACAAACCGGGAAAGCCCTGATGAAAAGACGGCCCGGTTCAGAAAACAAGACTGCCCGGCAGACTGCGCTGCTGAGCGTCGCGGAACACCATGGCGCCATAGCAGGCCTCGGCACGCGTACCGGTGTTGTCGCCATCGGTCATGAAGGCCGCACCGACCAGGGAGCCGGGCTCCTCGCCGAAGGCGCGCCGGTAGTCGGCCGCGATGTCGCGCTCGAAGCGGCGCCAGCGCGCCGGCTCGGCCGACCCGGAGCCGACGACGATCTTGCGGATGCGGTCGCTGCGCGCGCTGACCACGAGGGTCTCGGGCGCCGCCTTGGCGTCCCAGACATACATCAGGGTCGCGAAGGGCGGCGCCTCGCCGCTGACGGTCTCGGCCAGTTCGAACAGCATGCGATTGCGTGCCGAGAGCCGCGCCACGTCGCCGTCGAAGGCCAGCAGCAGCCGCGCCGGGGCGTCGTCGGTTTCGGGTGCCGCGACGGTGGCGTTCTGCTGATGGCTGGCAATCCACCAGTCGAACTCCAGCCGCTCGACCTGCCGAACGTCCAGTTGCAGGCGCCGCCGCCACATGCTGACCGAGCGCTCGGCATGGGCCAGCACGCAGGGCCGCCCGCCGCGCTCGGCCAGGCTGTAGTTCGTCCTGCGCTTGCCGGGCAATTCGCGCATGACCCAGCCGTCCAGCTCGGGCGGCCGCTCGGCGGGTAGCGGAACCTGCGGCGTTTGCGCGCAGGCCGTCAGCAGCAGGGTGGACAGGCAGAACAGACGCAGGGGATTCATCGCGGGGCGGTGCAGAACATGGATCGGCTACGGCGCCTTGCCCACCAAGATCGGCAGGGGCCGCGAGTATCGCAGCGCGCCGACGGGCGTCGTACCGCCGGATCGGGTGTCACCAAGGCGCCAGGTGCGAGCAGGGTTTGCTCTTGTTGGCCTGTTGCAACAAGCGGCAATCTTGTTAGCGCTCTTCGCACAGAATCAGTCTCGGACCCCTATCACAAATAAAGGAGACATCGATGAACAAGGCCGTACTGGCTCTGAGTATCTTGGCAGCCAGCACCAGCGCCGCCTGGGCGCAGTCCAGCGTGACCCTGTACGGCATCGTTGATGCCGGCCTGCGCTGGACCAGCAATGCCAATCCGGGTGTCGCCAAGAAGACCATGACTCCCGGCGGCATGTCGCAGAGCCGCCTGGGCGTCAATATCTCCGAGGACATGGGGGGCGGCCTGCGGGCCATTGCCAACCTGGAGCATCGCCTGAACTCCGACACCGGCACGGTCGCCGCGGCCGATTTCTGGCGCCAGTCCTGGGTCGGCATCCAGTCGAGCGATTTCGGCCGCGTCACCCTCGGCCGCCAGTACAACATCCTGTTCGACATCTACACCTCGACCTACGCCTCCTTCCGGTACTCGCCCTATATCGAGGCCTACAAGCCCGAGATCGGCCTGTCGATGGGCGCCCGTCAGGACAATATGGTCAAGTACCTGGTCGAGTTCGGTCCGGTCCGCGGCGAGCTCCAGGTCTCCGCCGGCGAAGGCAACTCGCAGAACAAGTCTCATGGCGGCTTGCTGCGCTATGCCCAGGGCCCGATCGCGGTGGGTGGCGCCTTCCTGCAGGTCGAGGACACGCTGGGCAAGAAGGTCAAGGGCACCACCTTCGGCGGCTCGTACACCACCGGTCCTTGGTACATCAATGCGTCCTGGGCACAGAACAAGTTCGACAGCGGCGGTCTGCTGGGGGCCGCCTACACGGCCGGCCTGCTGGGGCCTGTGCTGAACGCGGCCGCCAACGACGTGAAGAAGCGCGACATGATCTCGGCCGGAGCCACCTATCAGCTGACCACCCAGCTGAATCTGGGCGCGCATTACTGGTATGCCACCCAGACCCACTACAGCCCGCTGCGTCCGCAGAAGAGCAAGGGCGACTACTTCGCCGTCGTTGCGGATTACGCCTTCTCCAAGCGCACCGATGCCTATCTGGAGATGGACTACACCAAGTTCGACGGTCATGTTGCCTACGGCAACAATGCCACCAAGCGCGGCGGCGCGATGGTCGGCGTTCGGCACCGCTTCTGAGCGCCAAGACCGCATCACGGTCAGCCAGCCAAGCCGCCTTCGGGCGGCTTTTTCATTGCTGGCGAAGTGTTGTTCGGCGCACAACACCCACCCAGCCCGACTCGCCAGAGGTCGGCAAGACGGTTAGACAGATATGCAGGCCAATCGATGCCGCCGCCCGCGAACGGCGTCGTGACCGTGGAATCTCCACGCGCCGACATCCGCTCTTCACCGCCCCCGCCATCCGGGCGGCCTCACGCCCACAAAAAAGCCGCCCGAAGGCGGCTCTCGATTCCGAGACAGGCCCGCCGAAGCGGGCCGATCATCAGAAAGCGTGGCGGATACCCACTTCAACGGCACCGTTGTCGTAGTTGTTCTTGATCAGGGCAGCGTTCTGGCCGGCGACGATGAACTTGGCGGTCGCCTTGTTCTTGATCATCGCGGCCGTGCCGTACAGAGCGGTGCGCTTGGACATGTCATAGACATAACCGACGGCGAACTGGTCGGCGTCGCCGAAGCTGGCGGCCTTCGCTGCATTGTTGGCGTCAGCCGTGGTGTAGCTGGCGCGCAGCGTGCCGCTGCCCAGAGGCATGGTCGCGCCGATCGTGTACAGGTTCTGCTTGCGGGTGGTGCCGCCGTTGATGTCGTACTTGTTCTGGCTGTAGATGCCGACCAGCTTGAACAGGCCGAAGTTGTACGAACCGGCAGCGGTGGCGGTCTTGAAATCGCCGGTGATGGTCTCGGTCTTGCTGACGCCGCCGTTCACATTGATCGGGCCTTGGGCATAGCCCACACGGCCGCCAACGTACTTGCCGCCCACCGAGCCTTCGCCGGCGGCCACGGCCGCTTCACCGTAGAAGCCGCCCAGGTTGCCCGGCAGGAAGTAACCAACCATATTGTCGGCACGGGTCTTGGTGTCAGCACCGCTGCCCAGCACCGAGTACAGGTTGGCAATGTCGCCAACGCCGTTGGTGCCGAACGGATCGAAGTCGGCGTAGGCGTTCCAGCTCGGGGTCAGGTAACGGCCCATGCGGACCTCACCGAAGTCGCCCGACAGGCTCACGGTCGAGCGGCCATGCCAGAAACGGCTGCTGGTCAGGTTGCCGTTGTCCGAATTGAAGCGGTGCTCGATCCAGAAGCTGGCCTTCAGGCCGCCACCCAGGTCCTCGACGCCACGGAAGCCCAGACGGCTGCTGGCCAGGCCGTTGTTGCCCATGGTTTGGGTAGTCGCACCGCCGCCCTTGTTGTAGCGCACGTTGGCATCAACGATACCGAACAGCGTGACCGACGACTGAGCTGCCGCAGCACCGACCATCGAGCCGAGCACGGCCAGCGCAATCAGGGATTTCTTCATTCGATTCTCCTTGGTTGAGTAAGAGGTCCCGATCCGGGAAGCCCTTCTGACAGGGCCGATCAGGCCAACCTCCTGAGCGGAAGTTGACGTATTGCACCAGAGCAAACCCTGGATGACCAGATGCGGACGGTGAAAAGCGAAGGCTTCGTTGTCGGAGCGCAACGAGGCGCGAAACTCAAAAAAACGTCATTTGCGTGGAGCACATTTGCTGGGCAAGAGATTGCGAAAAAGCAAACGACGTGCCGGGCAGCCCAGGCCTCTTAAACTCTGTGCATGCGTGTTTCATCATCCCGACTCTCGGCCCCCGACCGCCTGCTGGCCAGCCTGGATCATGGCCTGCGTACGGTATTCGGTCACCATGGCAGTGCGCGGCCGGCGCCGGCGCCGGCGGCGACGGCACCTCCCTTGGACGAACATGAGCAGCGCCTGTCCGGCGCGCTGATGCGCGTCAATCATGTGGGCGAGATCTGCGCCCAAGCGCTGTACCAGTCCCAGGCCCTCATTTGCAAGGACGAGGCGCTGCGCGCGCATTTCCTGCACGCCGCCCAGGAAGAGGTGGACCACCTGGCCTGGACGCGCGACCGACTGCGGGAACTGAACAGCCACACCAGCTACCTGGCCCCGCTATGGTGGGGCGGAGCTTTTGCCTTCGGCACCCTGGCCGGGCTGGCCGGCGACAAGCTGAGTCTGGGCTTCGTGGTCGAAACCGAGCGCCAGGTGGAAGCGCATCTGGCCGGTCATCTGGACCGCCTGCCCGCGTCCGACCAAACCTCGCGCGCCATCGTCGAGCAGATGAAGCAGGATGAAGCCCGTCATGCCGAGGAGGCGCTGGCCGCCGGCGGCCGGGAACTGCCCATGCCCGTCAAGGGCCTGATGCGCGCGGCGGCCAAGGTGATGACCCTGACCGCTCATCACATCTGATCAGACCTCGACGATCTCCACCGAGGTCGTGATCGCGGCCGTCTTGGCCAGCATGATGCTGGCCGAACAGTATTTCTCGTGCGACAGCGCCACCGCCCGCTCCACCGCGGCCGGATTCAGGCCCTTGCCCGTGACCACGAAATGCATGTGGATGCTGGTGAAAACCTTGGGGTCGCTGGGCGCCCGCTCGGCCTTCAGTTGCACCCGGCAGCCCTGCACGTCCTGACGTCCGCGCTTGAGGATCAGCACCACGTCATAGGCGGTGCAGCCACCGGTGCCGGCCAACACCGTTTCCATCGGCCGCGGCGCGAGATTGCGGCCGCCACCATCCGGGGAGCCGTCCATCGCCAGCATATGGCCGCTGCCGGTTTCGGCCACAAAGGCCATACCGTCGGCCCCCATCCAATTGATCGTGCATTCCATCGGGATTCCTTGTGATGCCACTCATTCCCCGCCGGCGGCGGCCGTGAATTTCTCACCCGCAGGACAAAAACATATTGCAGCGCAACATGAACCGGCATTAGAATTCTAATCAGTCAGACGAAAACGAGTCGCAAACGTATGCGACTATATGCCGAACAAGGTTATTGCCAAAATGAAGCATAGATCCCTCGTTATGCACCGTTTTGGAGAATAGCAATTCTAGCGAACGGTCCCCGGATCTGGTTTTCGTCGCACCGGTTGTCTCCTCCACCGCCTCCATGGTGGATTCAGCCCGAGCCCGCAAGGACTCGGGCTTTTTTTCGTCCTCGTCGGATTACGCACCATAACGGTGAAATTAGCCCTCCAGGCCCTCGCTTATGATGCTGCACCGCAATAGTCAGCATTGGAGAGCATGTCATGGCCGGCCCAGCCCCTTCGCGCCGCAAGCCTCGGAAGCAGCTTGGCAAGCCCGCATTGATTCACAGTGACAACAGCTATCTGCAGCGCATCCTGAACGCGAAGGTCTACGAGGTCGCCATCGAGAGTTCTCTCGATGCCGCCAAGAATCTCTCCAAGCGCTTGGCCAACAAGGTGTTTCTGAAACGCGAGGACCAGCAGCCCGTTTTCAGCTTCAAACTGCGCGGCGCCTACAACAAGATGGCCCATCTCTCGCCCGAGGCGCGCGCTCAGGGCGTGATCTGCGCCTCGGCCGGCAACCATGCCCAGGGCGTGGCCCTGTCGGCCAAGCGTCTGGGCTGTCGCGCCGTCATCGTGATGCCGGTCACCTCGCCCAAGGTCAAGATCGATGCCGTCCAGGCCCTGGGCGGCGAGGTCGTGCTGCATGGCGACAGCTTCACCGACGCCTATGGCCGCGCCATCGAACTGGAGCGCGAGCAGGGCCTGAGCTTCGTCCACCCCTTTGACGACCCCGACGTGATCGCCGGCCAAGGCACGATCGCGATGGAGATCCTGCGCCAGCACCCCGGGCCGATCGACGCGATCTTCGTAGCCATCGGCGGTGGCGGCCTGATCTCCGGGGTGGCCGCCTATATCAAGGCGGTGCGCCCCGAGATCAAGGTGATCGGCGTGCAGACCAAGGACTCCGATGCCATGATCCGCTCGGTCAAGGCCGGCAAGCGCGTGCAACTCAGCGACGTGGGCCTGTTCTCCGACGGCACCGCGGTCAAGCTGGCCGGCGAGGAAACCTTCCGCATCACCCGGGCCCTGGTGGACGACTTCATCACCGTGGACACCGACGCCGTCTGCGCCGCCATCAAGGACGTGTTCGAGGACACCCGCAGCATCCTCGAGCCCGCCGGCGGCCTGGGCGTGGCCGCGATCAAGCAGTACGTCGCCAAGACCGGCGCCAAGGGCCAGACCCTGGTGGCCATCACCAGCGGCGCCAATATGAACTTCGACCGCCTGCGCTTCGTCGCCGAGCGTGCCGAGGTCGGCGAGCAGCGCGAGGCCTTGTTCGCCGTCACCATCCCCGAGGAACGCGGCAGCTTCCTGCGCTTTTGCGAACTGCTGGGGCCGCGCAGCGTCACCGAGTTCAACTACCGCATCGCCGATGCCGAGGCCGCCCATATCTTCGTCGGCATCTCGATCAGCAAGCCCGACGAGGCCGACAAGCTGAGCAAGCTCTTCGTCAAGCATGGCTTCCCGAACGAGAACCTGACGGACAACGAACTGGCCAAGCAGCACCTGCGCCACATGGTCGGAGGCCGCGGCGAACTGGCCAGGAACGAGCGCCTGTACAGCTTCACCTTCCCCGAGCGCCCCGGTGCGCTGATGCGCTTCCTGGCCAGCATGCATCCGGACTGGAACATCAGCCTGTTCCACTACCGCAACCAGGGCGCCGACTACGGCCGCATCCTGGTGGGCATCCAGGTACCCAGGGGCGACAGCGCCGCCTTGCGCGACTTCATCGGCTCGCTCAACTACCCCTTCGAGGACGAGAGCCAGAACCCGGTCTACAAGCTCTTCCTGCGCTAGGGCCGCCGCGGATGACGCCGCGCCCGGCTTGACCCCAGAATCAGGCCTGCCATGCCCATCCACCAGTCCCTGATCTCGCCGACCGCCAATCCCGAACTGGAACGGGCCCTGCGCGAACGCATCGACCGGCGTGCGGCCATCGCCGGCGGCATGGGCGAGTTGGAACCGCTGGCCGTGCGCCTGGGGCTGGTGCAGAACACCCTGAGCCCGCGCTTTCGCGATCCCACGCTGGCGCTGTTTGCGGCCGACCATGGCCTCGCCGTGGACGGCATCGACCTGCTGCATGGCCGCAGCACGCGCGAGCAGGCCATGCTGGCCCTGCAGCAACGCCTGCCGGTGGCCGTGTTCGCACGGCTGCAGGGCCTGCAGCTGAGCGTGGTGGACTGCGGCGTGGCCGAGCCGCTGGGCCCGCATCCCAAGCTGCTGGCGCGCAAGATCGCACATGGCACGCGCAACGCCCGCGTCGGTCCGGCCATGAGCCTGGAGCAGGCCCATGCCGGCCTGCGCGTCGGCATGGAAATCGTGAACAGCCTGAGCGGCAATGCGCTGGCCTGCGCCGGTCTGGGCCAGGGCTCGGAGGAAAGCGCGGCCCTGCTGCTCGCCGCCCTGACCGGCAACCCCTTGCGCGACTTCATCGTCTCCGGCCCCGACATGCGCCAGGACCGCCTGGCCCATCTGCTGCTGATCCTGCAAAACGCCCAGGGCCGTCATCGCGAACTGCGCGAGCCGCTGGACGTGCTGGCCGCGCTGGGCGGCTTCGAGATCGCGGTGATGGCCGGCGCGATGCTGGTGGCCGCGGCGAAGCGCCAGCTGATCATCGTCGACGGCCTGGCCGCCTGCGCGGCACTGAAGGTGGCCTCCCTGATCGCCGCGCCGGTCACCGACTACGCGGTGTTCTGCCGCAGCCATGGTCACCGCGGGCTGGACGAGGCGCTGGCCCTGTTCCACGCCTCGGCCCTGCTGGAACTGGGCATGGAGGGCAGCGACGGCACCGGCGCCGCGCTGGCCTGGCCCTTGATCCGCAGCGCGGCCGCCCTGCTCAGCGAACTGCCCGAGCTCGCTCACAAGCCGGCCGCAGCCCCTCCCGATTCCCAACCCCTGCCGATCCTGCCCCCGCCGGTCGGCGGACCGGCGAGCAAGCTCTGATCAGCGCGTCGTCTCGCGGCGCGGCGGACCGGCCTCGGCCGGCTGCAGCGGCTGCTGGACCGGCGGGGCCACCGGCACCATCGCCGAGGGTGGGGGCGGCGTCACGGCCGCGGCGGGTGGCGCGGGCTCCTGGCCGGGCAGCGGCTCGCTGCGCACCACCGGCAGGCTGCCGGTATTGGCCGGCGCCGGCGGCGCCAGGGTCAGCTTCAGGCTCACAACACCCTGGCTGCCCAGGGCGGCGGAGTTGCCGTCCAGGGCCAGCAGGCGCATCTCGCCGTCGACCGCAGCGCCGACCCGCACCGGACGCGGCGGCGCCCCATCCACCGCGATCATGGCCACGCCCTCCCCCGCATGCGCGGTGCCGGCCTGTTTGGGCGCTACCAGGCCCACCAGCTTGTAGCGTCCCTCGCCGGCGGCCACAGCCAGCGGCGCCGCGACGGCCTGGGGCTCGCCCAGCAGCCGCGACAGATTGGCGCGCGGGCCGGCGGCGTCGACGGCCGGCACGGCCTGCGCCGGCACCGGCAGCGGCCGGGCACCCAGCTTCAGCCACCAGAAAACGCTGACACAGGCCAGCAAGGCCCAGACCACGAAAGCCAACAATCGAGCAAGCATGTGCCGATTATGATTCAGCGATTCAGTCGATCGGCCCCCACCGCCAGCCTCTCCATGCAAACACGCCCCTCCCTCAAGCGCCTGCTGGCGCGCGGTCCAGCGAACCGGACTACCGGTTTCACCCTGATCGAGCTGTTGGTCGTGCTGGTCATCATCGGCGTGCTGGCGGCCCTGGTCGTGCCCAATGTGCTGGACCGCGCCGACGACGCGCGCGTCACGGCGGCACGCACCGACGTCAACAACCTGATGCAGGCCCTCAAGCTTTACAAGCTCGACAACCAGCGCTTCCCCACCGGCGAACAGGGCCTGGAGGCGCTGGTGCGCAAGCCCGGCAGCGGCCCGGCACCGGCCAACTGGAAGCCCTATGTCGAAAAGCTGCCCAACGACCCCTGGGGCCGGCCCTATCAGTACGTCAACCCGGGCGTGAAGGGCGAGATCGATGTCTACAGCTTCGGTGCCGACGGCCAGGCCGGCGGTGAAGGCAAGGACGCCGACATCGGCTCCTGGCAGTAAGGTGACCCACCCCCTACCGGCTGCACCGGCCCCCTCCAGGGGGCAACGCCGGCCACCCGGCAAGGCCGGATCGGCACCGTTCGCTGGGGAAGACCTCCGTTTCAAATGGGTGGCGGGAAGGCCATCGCCTTGCCGGGGTTTCACGCTGATCGAGCTGCTGGTGGTGGTGGCCCTGATCGCCATTGCCACCGCCACCCTGAGCCTGGCGCTGCGCGATCCGGCCAGCGCCCAGCTGGAACGCGAGGCCGAACGCCTCGCGGCCCTGTTCGAGACCGCCCGCGCGGAAGCGCGCGCCGCCGGACTGGCGGTGCAATGGCGCCCGGTGTCGGACAATCCCGACGCGCATTTCCGCTTCCAGGGCCTGCCGGCGCGCATGCAGCTGCCCAGCCGCTGGCTGGGCGAGCCGGTGGCGGTGGAGATCGCCGGCGCCGCCAGCGTGCGCCTGGGGCCGGAGCCGGTGATCGGTGCGCAGCGCCTGCGCCTGTCGCTCGGCAATCAGCGCCTGCTGCTGGTCAGCGACGGGCTGGGGCCCTTCCATACCGAGAGCGAGGAACCGTCATGAGTCGCCGGTGCGCGCGCGGCTTCACGCTGGTGGAGGTGCTGGTGGCGCTGGTCATCGTCGGCATCACCCTGGCCGCCGGCCTGAAGGCGGCCGGCGCCCTGACCGACAATGCCGAACGCCTGCTCCAGGTCAGCGCCGCCCAATGGTGCGCCGAGAACCAGCTGACCGAGCTGCGCCTCTCCGGCCAGTTCCCCGGCGTCGGCGACAGCGATTTCAGCTGCCAGCAACTGGGCCGCGACTACCACGGCCAACTGCAGATACGGCCCACGCCCAACCCCAATTTCCGCCGCATCGATGCGCTGATGGCCAATGCCGACGGCGTGCCCCTGCTCTCGCTCACCACCATCATGGGACGGTACTGATGGCGCCCGCCAGACAAGGCCATGCGCCGGGCTTCACCCTGGTCGAGGTGCTGGTGGCCCTGCTGATCCTGGCCGGCATCGCGGTGATGTCCTGGCGCGGCATCGACGGCATGCTGCGCAGCCGCGAGATCAGCCAGGGCAGCCTGGAGCGCAGCGAGCGCCTGCAGGCCGTGCTGGTGCAATGGGAGCAGGACCTCGGCGCCCTGCAGGACGGCGAGGTGGTCGACCCGCTGAGCTTCGACGGCGCCAGCCTGCGCATCACGCGGCGCCAGGACGCGGGCCTGCAGCTGGTCAGCTGGAGCCTGCGCAACGGCCAGCTCTATCGCTGGGCCAGCCCGGTGTTCACCACTCGCCGCGCGCTCGCCGAGGCCTACACCAGCAGCCAGCAGGGGCTGGCCACCCAAGGCCAGCTGCTGCCGGCGCTGGACGGACTGGACGGCTGGCAGATGTTCTTCTATCGCGGCAATGCCTGGAGCAATGCCCAGTCCAGCGGCGACGTGGCCGCGCCCGCCGCCTCGGCGGCCTCCGGCGTGGAGACGACGGAAGCCCGCGTGCTGCCCCGCGGCGTGCGCATGGTCCTGCAGTTCGCGCCCGGCGGCCAGCTGGCCGGCAGCCTGACGCGCCAGGTCCTGCTGGGGCCGCAATCATGAGACGCCGGCCGCAGCGCGGCGCCGCCCTGCTGACGGCGATGCTGATCGTCGCCCTGGTCGCCAGCCTGGCCGGGGCCATGGTGTGGCGTCAGTACCGGGCCGTGCAGATCGAGGCCGCCGACCGCGCGCGCGCGCAGGCCGCCTGGGTGCTGCAGGGCGCGCTGGACTGGGCCCGCCTGATCCTGCGCGAGGATGCGCGGGCCAACCGCAACGAGCCGGTCGACCATCTTGGCGAGGTCTGGGCCGTGCCACTGGCCGAGTCGCGGCTGTCCACCTTCCTGGCGGCCGACCGCGACAACGTCGTCGACGGCGAGGGGCCCGAGGCCTTCCTGTCCGGCAGCCTGAGCGACGCCCAGGCGCGCTACAACCTGCGCAACCTGCTGGGCGGCACCGAGACGCCGGCCCTCGAGCTGCGCACCCTGGAGCGACTGTGCGAAAGCGCCGCGGTGCCGACCGACACCGCCGGCCGCATCGCCAGCCAGCTGCGCGCCGCCTTTGCCGGCTCGTCCGATGCCGAGGGCGTCGCGCTGAAGCCGCGCGATCTGGACCAGCTGCGCTGGCTGGGCCTGAGCGCGGACACCATCGAGCGCCTGCGCCCCCTGGTGACCCTGCTGCCGCGCCCCACGCCGGTGAACCTGAACACCGCGCCGCGCGAGGTGATCGCCGCACTGTTCGACGGCATGGACCTGGCCTCGGCCCAGCGTCTGGTACAGGCGCGCCAGTCCTCGCCGCTGCGCAATCTGGAACAGGCCAAGGCCCAGCTGCCGCAAAGCGTCGCCCTGAGCGCCGAACGCGCCTCGGTCGGCTCGTCCTACTTCATCGTCAGCGGCCGGCTGCGCCTGGACGAGCGCCTGCTGGAGGAACGTTCGCTGATCTGGCGGCGCGATCTCGACATGCAGGTGCTGAGCCGCCAACGCGTCAACCTGATCGCCGAAACCGGCGGCTGATGCGCACCTCGCGCGGCCGGCCCGTCACCTCCTCCTAGAATGCCCCACCGATTCATGCCATGAGCACCCTGATCCTTCTCCTGCCCCAGCGCAGCCGGATGCGCGCCCAGGGCCTGACCGCGCCCGTCGCTCCGAACGACGGCGCGCGCGAATACGACTATGTGCTGACCCTGGACGGCAAGCATGTCGAGGCCCAGGGGCGTGCCGCCGCCGCCCTGCTGCCGCGCGCCGACAGCGTGCTGGCCGTGCCGGCCGATGCCGACATCGCCTGGCAACGCCTGACCCTGCCGCGCATCGGCCGCAGCAAGCTGCGCGCCGCGCTGGCCGGCCTGCTGGAGGAGGCCCTGCTGGACGACACCGAGAGCCTGCACTTCGCCATCGAGCCCGAGATGCTGGGCGGCGAAGCGGCCTGGGTGGCGGTGACCCAGCGCGCAGCGCTGGCCGAGCAGCTGGCGCAGCTGGAGCGGGCCCAGCTCTTCGTCGACCGCGTCACGCCGCTGAGCTGGCCCGAAAGCCAGATCGGCGGCCAGGCGCGCGGCCATTTCTTCGAGGATGGCGCGCGCGGCCTGCAGCTGAACTGGAGCCATGCCGACGGCTCGGCCACGCTGTGCCTGGCCGGCAGCCTGGCCCGCGACCTGTTCCCGCCCGCCACCGTGCAGTCCGCCGGCTGGACCGGCACGCCCGGCGTGATTCCGGCCGCCGAGCGCTGGCTGGGCTCCACGGTCGCCCCGCTGACCGAGGCCGAGCGCGCCCTGCAGGCGCTGCGCTCGCCCTGGGATCTGCGCCAGTTCGAGCTGGCGCCGCGCACCCGCGGCATCCGCGCGCTGCGCGAGTTCTGGCGCGGCCTGCAGAGCCCGCGCTGGCGGCCGGTGCGCTGGGGCCTTGCGGGCCTGGTCGCGGTGCAGCTGCTGGGCCTGAACCTGTGGTCCTGGCAGCAGCAGCGCCAGCTGCAGGAACGCCGCGCGGCGCTGGCCAGCACCTTGCGCGGCGCCCATCCGCAGGTGCGCGCCGTGCTCGACGCGCCGGTGCAGATGCGGCGCGAGACCGAGCTGCTGCGCGCCAATGCCGGCCGCGCCGGCGAGCAGGATCTCGAGACCCTGTTGTCCGCGGCCGCCACCGCCTGGCCCAGCGAGCGCGGCCCGATCGACGCGCTGAGCTTCGAGACCGGCCGCCTGCAGATATCCGCCAATGGCTGGAGTGAGACCCAGATCCAGCAATTCCGCCGCCAGCTGCAAAGCGAGGGCTGGCAGCTCGACCTGGCCGACGGCCGCATGAGCCTCAGCCGCGCCCGCACCCTATGAGCAAGAAACTTCTCGGTCTCGATGCCGACAGCCCCGCCGGCCAGCGCTGGCAGGCCCTGCAGCAGCATTGGCTGGCGCTCGGCGCGCGCGAGCGCGCTCTGCTGCAGCTGGCCGGCACGGCGCTGCTGCTGCTGCTGGTCTGGAGCCTGGCCGTCGGCCCGGCCCTGCGGACCCTGCGCCAGGCGCCGGCCCAACTGGCCGAGTTGGACCTGCAGCTGCAGTCCATGCAGGCCATGGCGCTGGAAGCGCGCGAGCTGCGCCAGCTGCCCGCCGTGCCGGCGGCCCAGGCCCAGCAGGCGCTGCGCGCGGCCAGCGAGCATCTGGGCGCGGCGGCGCGGCTGAGCATCACCGGCGAGCGCGCCGTGCTGAGCCTCAACGGTGTCGACAGCGAGGACCTGCAGACCTGGCTGGGCGAGGTGCGCAGCGCCGCCCGCGCCCGTCCGATCGAGGCCAGCCTGCAGCGCGGGGCGAACGGCTTCACCGGTTCGATCGTGCTGGCACTGGGTGCCGCACCATGATCAACAGCTCGGGCGCGGCCCGCCCTCATCACCCGCACCCCTCGCGGCGCTGGAGCATCGCCGGCGCCTTGCTGGGCGCCCTGCTGGCCCTGCTGGCATTCGCGCCGGCCAGTTGGCTGGCCCATGGCCTGGCCCGCGCCACCGACGGCCATCTGCTGCTGGCCGAGACGCGCGGCAGCGTCTGGAACGGCTCCGGCCTGCTGGTGCTCACCGGCGGCGCCGGCAGCCGGGACGCCAGCGTGCTGCCCGGCCGGGTGGACTGGCAGATCGGCCTGCGCGGCATGGCCCTGCTGCTGACGGCACGCCAGGCCTGCTGCATCAACGGCGAGCTGCAGCTGCTGATCCGCCCCGGCCTGGGGCGCTTCTCGGTCAGCCTGCCGCAGAGCGGCAGCGACTGGCTGGCCCGCTTCCCCGCGGCCCTGCTGGGCGGTCTCGGGACGCCCTGGAACACCCTGCAGCTCGGCGGCGGCATGCGCCTGGCGGCACGCGACTTCAGCCTCGAATGGGCCCAGGGCCGCTGGCGCCAGCTGGGCCAGCTGGACCTGGACTTCGTCAACATGTCCTCGCGCGTCGCGACCCTGGCGCCGCTGGGCAGCTACCGCTTCAGCATCGCCGCCAACCCGGGCCAGGAAGGGGTTTCGACCCTGCGCCTGACCACGCTGGACGGCGCCCTGCTGCTGAATGGCCAGGGCAGCCTCAGCAGCGGCCGGGTGCGCTTCCAGGGCGAGGCCCAGGCCGCGCCCGAGCGCGAAGAGGCCTTGAACAATCTCCTGAACATCATCGGACGTCGCCAGGGTGCGCGCTCCCTCATTTCGATCGGATAGAGCATGACCGCCAAGCTCCTGCCCCTGCTCGCTGCACTGACCCTGGCCCTGCCGGCATTCGCGCAAGGCCCGGCCTCGGCGCCGCCCCGCGGCCCCGCGCTGCGCGCCCAGACCCCGGTGACCCTGAACTTCGTCAATGCCGACATCGAGGCGGTGACGCGCGCGATGGGGGCGATGATGGACCGCCAGTTCCTGATCGACCCGCGCGTCAAGGGCACGATCACGCTCTACAGCGAGCAACCCCTGAGCGTGCGCGAGGCCTATCTCAGCTACCTGGCCGGCCTGCGCGGGCTGGGCTTCACGGTGGTCGAGGCCGGCGGCCTTTACAAGGTGGTGCCCGAGGCGGATGCCAAGCTGCAGACCGGCTCGGTGGTGGTGGGCGGCGACAGCAAGCAGCGCGGCGACCAGATCCTCACGCAGATCTACAAGCTCAACCACGAGAACGCCAACAATCTCGTCGCGGTGCTGCGCCCGCTGATCAGCCCCAACAACACCATCAACGCCAATCCGGGCAACAACAGCCTGGTGATCACCGACTACGCCGAGAACCTGCAGCGCATCTCGCGCATCATCGCGGCGATGGACACGCCGGGCAGCACCGACATCGAGGTGGTGCCGCTCAAGCATGCGGTGGCGTCCGACATCGCGGCCCTGGTGCAGCGCCTGGCCGACGGCAGCGGCGGCGGCACGGCCGGCGCGGCACCGGGCGTCAGCGGCGGCGCGCTGAGCGTGCTGGCCGACCCGCGCAGCAACGCCCTGATCCTGCGCGCGCCCAACCCCGCGCGCATCGCCGCCATCCGCGCGATGATCGAGAAGCTCGACCAGCCGGCGCTGGACAACAACGCCAGCGGCAATATCCGCGTGGTCTACCTGAAGAATGCCGACGCCACCAAGCTGGCCACCGTGCTGCGCGCCGCCTTTGGCGGCGGTGCGGGCAGCAGCAGTGGCAGCAGCTCGACCGGCAGCGCCGCCAGCGGCAGCGGCCTGGGCAGCTCGGCCCTCACGCCAGCCAGCCAGGGCACGCTCAACACCGGCAGCCTGAGCGGCAGCAGCGGCAGCAGCGCCAGCGGCTCGAGCGTGGCCAACACGCCGGTGGCCGCCTCCGCGGGCCCGTCCACCGGCGGCTTCGTGCAGGCCGATCCCTCGACCAACTCGCTGATCATCACCGCCCCCGAGCCGCTGTACCGCCAGATCCGCGCCGTGATCGACCAGCTCGACTCGCGTCGGGCCCAGATCTATGTGGAGTCGATGATCGTCAAGGTCGACGCCAGCAAGGCCGCGCAGTTCGGCTTCCAATGGCAGGGCATCTCAGGCAACAAGGGCGATTCGACGATCGGCGGCCTGGGCACCAACTTCGGCAGCGGCTTTTCCAACATCGTCAACCTCTCGGCCGCCACGGCCGGCGGCCTGACGGGCATCTCCACGGCCATCTCCAGCGGCGTCAACCAGGGCCTCAACATCGGCCTGCTACGGAAGATCGGCGATTTCTACACGCTGGGCGCGATCGCCAACTTCCTGGAAGCCAACACCGGCGCCAACATCCTCTCCACGCCGAACCTGGTCGCGCTGGACAACGAGGAGGCCAAGATCGTGATCGGCCAGAACGTGCCCTTCGTGACCGGCAGCTTCACCAATACCGGCACCGGCTCCGGCTCGGTCAATCCCTTCCAGACCATCGACCGCAAGGACGTCGGCCTGACCCTGAAGATCAAGAGCCAGATCGGCGAGGGCGGCACGGTGCGCATGACGATCTACCAGGAGAATTCCTCGGTGATCGCCGCCACCAGCAGCTCCAGCGCCGGCCCCACCACGGACAAGAGCTCGATCGAGACCTCGGTGGTGGTGGACGACGGCGCCATCATGGTGCTGGGCGGCCTGCTGAAGGACGAGTACCAGGACGGCGAGGACCGCGTGCCGGGCCTGGCCAGCATCCCGGTGCTGGGCAATCTGTTCAAGAGCGAGAACCGCAAGCGCGTCAAGACCAATCTGATGGTGTTCCTGCGCCCCGTGGTGATGCGCGACCAGAAGACTCTGGACCAGCTGACGCTGGACCGCTACGAGGTGATCCGTGCCACCCAGCAGGAGGCCGCGCCCAAGCCCAAGGTGATGCTGCCCGACACCGGCGCGCCGGTGCTGCCGGCGCTGCCCGGCTCGGTGCCGGCCGTGCCGCGGATCGACTCGCCGGCGGCCACGCCGGTGCCGGTGCCGGCCTCGGCGCCCTCGTCGAACTGAGCGCGAGGCTGCCGCCATGGCCATCCGCCACCCCCTGCCCTATGCCTATGCCAAGGCCCACACCGTGCTGCTGGAGGACGACGGCACCCAGCTGACCCTGTGGGCCGCGCCCGAGGTGGCGCTGTCCACGCTGTCCGAGGTGCAGCGCCTCTATGCGCTGGACCGGCTGGAGCATGAGGCCCAGGGCACCCTGGCCGAGCGCATCGCCAGCGCCTATGCCGGCAGCGAGTCGAGTGCGGCCATGGTGGTCGGCGAGGTGGAAAGCGCGGTGGACCTGTCGCGCATGATGCAGGACCTGCCGGCGGTGGAAGACCTGCTGGAGGCGGCCAACGACGCGCCCATCATCCGCCTGCTCAACGCGCTGCTGACCCAGGCCGCCAAGGACGGCGCCAGCGACATCCACATCGAACCCTATGAGCGCGCGAGCGCGGTGCGCTTCCGCGTCGACGGCACCCTGCGCGAGGTGGTGCAGCCCAAGCGCGGCCTGCATGCGGCCCTGATCTCGCGCCTGAAGATCATGGCCGAGCTGGACATCGCCGAGAAGCGCCTGCCGCAGGACGGCCGCATCTCGCTGCGCATCGGCGGCCGCGCCATCGACGTGCGCGTCTCCACCCTGCCCTCGGCGCATGGCGAACGCGCGGTACTGCGCCTCTTGGACAAGACCGAGTCGAAGTTCACGCTGGAAGGCCTGGGCATGAGCGGCGATGTGCTCGCCGCCTTCCAGCAGCTGGTGCAGCAGCCGCACGGCATCGTGCTGGTGACCGGCCCCACCGGCTCGGGCAAGACGACCAGCCTCTACGCCTCGCTGCAGAAGGTGGACACCGAGACCACCAATGTGCTGACGGTCGAGGATCCGATCGAGTACGAGCTGCCCGGCATCGGCCAGACCCAGGTCAATGCCAAGATCGACCTCACGTTCGCCAAGGCCCTGCGCGCCATCCTGCGCCAGGACCCGGACGTGATCATGATCGGCGAGATCCGCGACTACGAGACCGCGCAGATCGCGATCCAGGCCTCGCTGACCGGCCACCTGGTGCTGGCCACCTTGCACACCAATGACGCGCCCAGCGCCGTGACCCGGCTGATGGACATGGGCGTCGAGCCCTTCCTGCTCAGCTCCAGCCTGCTGGGCGTGCAGGCCCAGCGCCTGGTGCGCAAGCTCTGCCCGGCCTGCCGGCGCCAGGGGCCGGACGGCCGCTGGCACCCGGTGGGCTGCCCGGTGTGCGGCCAGACCGGCTACAAGGGCCGCACCGGCGTCTACGAGCTGATGGTGGTGGACGACGAGTTGCGCGCGCTGATCCACCAGCGCGTCTCCGAAGGCGAGCTGCAGACGGCGGCGCGTGCCAAGGGCCTGCGCTCGATGCGCGAGGATGGCGAGCGCCTGATCGACGAGGGCATCACCTCGGCCGAAGAGGTGCTGCGCGTCACCCGTGACTAGGCGCAACTAAGCCATGCCCGCCTTCAAATACGAAGCCCTGAACGCCGCCGGGCGCAGCAGCACCGGCCTGCTGGAGGCCGACAACGCGCGCGCCGCGCGTGCCCAGCTGCGCGCGCAGCAGCTGGTGCCGCTGAGCGTGCAGCCGGTCGAGCAGCATGGCGCCGAAGGGCGCGGCAGCTTCAGCTTCAAGCGCCGCGTGTTCAGCGCCACCACGCTCTCGGTCTGGACCCGCCAGCTGGCCGGCCTGGTGGGCTCCGGCCTGCCGATCGAGCGTGCGCTGACCGCGCTGGCCGACGAGAGCGAGGACCAGCGCCAGGCCGAGCTGCTGGCCCAGCTGAAGGCCGAGGTCAACGCCGGCGCGACCTTCGCGCGCGCGCTGGCCAGCGCGCCGCGCGAGTTCGACGAGGTCTACCGGGCCGTGGTCGCCGCCGGCGAGCAGAGCGGCGCCCTGGGCGCGGTGCTGGAGCGCCTGGCCGACGATCTGGAGCAGCGCCAGGAGCTGCGCGCCAAGCTGATCGGCGCAATGGCCTACCCGGCCATCGTCTCGCTGATCGCGCTGGTGATCGTGATCTTCCTGGTCACCTATGTGGTGCCGCAGATCGCCACCGTGTTCACCGGCAGCAAGCGCGCCCTGCCCTTCCTGACCGTGGCGATGCTGGCCGTCAGCGACTTCGTGCGCCACTGGGGCTGGCTGATGCTGGCGCTGCTGGCGGGCGGCTTCGCGGCCTTGTCCTGGGCGCTGCGCAAGCCCGCCTTCCGCGAGCGCTTCGATGCCGCCACGCTGAACCTGCCGCTGCTGGGCCGGCTGGCGCGCGGCTACAACGGCGCCCGCTTTGCCGCCACCCTGGCGATGCTGGCCGGTGCCGGCGTGCCGATCCTGAAGGCCCTGCAGGCCGCCGCCGAGACCCTCTCCAACCGCGCGATGCGCGCCGATGCGCTGGACGCGCTGGTGCAGGTGCGCGAGGGCGCGCCGCTGGGTTCGGCGCTGGCCGGCAAGAAGCGCTTCCCGGGCATCCTGGCGATGTTCGCGCGCCTGGGCGAGCAGACCGGCGCCCTGCCCGAGATGCTGGAGCGCGCCGCGCGCCAGCTGGGCACCGAGGTGCAGCGCCGCGCGATGGCGGCGGCCACCCTGCTGGAGCCGCTCTTGATCGTCGCGATGGGCGCGATCGTGCTGCTGATCGTGCTGGCGGTGCTGCTGCCGATCATCCAGCTCAACACCTGGGTCAAATAAGCCGCGGCGAACGGCACTATTCGACGATCCGGGGTTTTCTCCTACACCGCGCGCGCCCGGGCTTTGCTTGAATAGACTTGAGTCCTGAGCCCGGAGGACGGGAGTTGAGCCATGAGCACGAACGCCATCGCCTGTGTCAGCCCGCGCATCCCGATCGCGCAGATGCGCAGCGTGTTCAGCGTCAGCGAGGTCGAGCGCAAGCTCGCCAAGCTGCACGAGCGCGAGCATGAGGCCTTGCGCAGCACCTACCAGCGCATGCTGGACAAGGGGCCGCAGCGCTTCCAGGTCAAGCCCTCGGGACTGCCGGTCATGTCCGAGCTCTACGACGAGCTGCCCAATTTCCATCCGGTGCTGGACGATGTGCGGCGCCAGATCGCGCTGTGCGAGGACAGCGGCGATGCGCTGGAAATCACGCCCCTCTTGCTGCTGGGCCCGCCGGGCGTCGGCAAGACCCATTTCGCGCGCCAGCTGGCGGCCCTGCTGGGCACCGGCATGGGCTTCGTCTCGATGAGTTCGCTGACCGCCGGCTGGGTGCTCTCCGGCGCCTCCAGCCAGTGGAAGGGCGCCCGGCCCGGCAAGGTTTTCGAGGCCCTGGTCGACGGCGACTACGCGAATCCGGTGATGGTGGTCGACGAGATCGACAAGGCCGGCGGCGAGGCCAGCTACGACCCGCTGGGCTCGCTCTACAGCCTGCTGGAGCATGACACCGCCGGCAGCTTCACCGACGAGTTCGCCGAGGTGGCGGTCGATGCCAGCCAGGTGATCTGGGTGGCCACGGCCAATGACGCGCGCGCCATCCCCGGGCCGATACTGAACCGCGTCAACATCTACGAGATCGAGGCGCCCGATGCCGATGCCGCGCGCCGCATCGCGGCCCGGCTCTATGCCTCGATCCGCGCCCAGCACGACTGGGGCCGGCGCTTCGACGAGACCCCCAGCGCAGCGCTGCTGGAGCGCATGGCCGAGCTGGCGCCGCGCGAGATGCGGCGCGCCTGGATGACGGCCTTCGGCAACGCCAAGCTGGCGCGTCGCAGCACCGTCCTCTGCGAAGACCTGCCGGAGCCCGAAGCCCGGCGCAATCCGATCGGGTTCACGCACTGAGCGCAAGGGCGCGGCCACTATGATGGCCGCATGCCTGCAAGTCTGGACGGCCAGCTGGTCGTCGCCATCTCGTCGCGCGCCCTGTTCGATTTCGAGGAGGAGAACGAACTCTTCGAGGCCGAAGACGACCGCGCCTATATGCGCCTGCAGCAGCAGCGCCTGGACCTGCCGGCCAAGCCCGGCGTGGCCTTCTCCCTGGTGCACAAGCTGCTGGGCTTCAACCTCGCCGGCGTGCCAGCGCGGGTCGAGGTCGTCGTGCTCTCGCGCAACGACCCGGTCTCGGGCATGCGGGTGTTCCGCTCGGCCCAGCATTACGGCCTGACCATCCAGCGCGGCGTGTTCACGCGCGGCGGTTCGCCCTGGCGCTATTTGCGCCCGCTCAAGGCCCAGCTCTTCCTCTCCGCCAACGAGGAGGACGTGCGCTCGGCCCTGACCGCCGGCGTGGCCGCGGCACGCGTCTACCCGCAGTCGGCGCGCGCCTCCGGTGCCCATCCCCGCGAGCTGCGCATCGCCTTCGACGGCGATGCCGTGCTGTTCTCCGACGAGGCCGAGCAGGTCTTCCAGGCCAACGGACTGGATGCCTTCCAGGCCCATGAGCGCGAGCGCGTGCTGACGCCGCTGGCGGCCGGCCCCTTCAAGCCGGTGCTGGCCGCCCTGCACCGGCTGCAGCAGGATCGCGAGGATGCGATGAGCATCCGCACCGCCCTGGTCACCGCGCGCAGCGCGCCGGCGCACGAGCGCGCGCTGCGCACCCTGATGGACTGGCGCATCGAGGTGGACGAGGCGATGTTCCTCGGCGGCCTGCCCAAGGGCGAGTTCCTGCGCGAGTTCGAACCCGACTTCTTCTTCGACGACCAGATCGGCCATGTCGAGAACGCCACCGCCCATGTGCCGGCCGGCCATGTGGCGGCCGGTGTCAAGAACCACTAGCCTCCGCCCTTTCCAGAGCTCCAAGCGCGCCGGACGGCAAGGGGCGTGACGCCGCCCCTCCCGGCGCACTCTCCCCTGTGCGGGGGACAGGCCTTGCCAGTCCCCGGCAGCGCCCTTACATTTGCCGCAAACACATGCATTGCATGATCGTGTCCGGGCGGGCCGATGAGACGCCAGCCCTCGGGCGATGTCGTGCAAGGGAGTCGATGCAATGAGCGCTCCGCCTGAGGCCGGGGCGGTCGGGCTGGCGCCCGGCCGCCGAATGTGGGTGATTGCCGGCCTCGTGCTGGCATTGATCCTCGTGCCGCTCTGCCTGCTGGCCTGGTACTCCACCGGCAAGCCGGCGCCGGGTGAGAAGCTCAGCATCGCCGTGCCCTCGGCCCCGCATGCGGCCCTGCTGCATATCGCCGCCGCCCGGCAACTGTTCGCGGCCGAGGGGCTGGACGTGAGCATCGTGCCGACCACGCATGGCAAGGTCGCGCTGGACCAGTTGGCCCAGGGCAAGGTCGACCTCGCGGCGGCGGCCGAAGTGCCCTTCGTCGTCAATGTGATGAATGGCCAGCCGCTGGCCATCGTCGCCTCGGTGGCCAGTGCCTCCAGCGAGATGGCCGTGATCGCACGGCGCGACCGCCAGATCAGCCGGCCCGGCGAGCTGGCGGGCAAGCGCATCGGCATCACGCGCGGCACCAGCGGCGAGTACTACCTCTGGGCCTTTCTGACCCGCCACAAGCTCGCGCCCGACAGCGTGACCCTGGTCGACGCCGCGCCGGACCGGCTGGACCGCGAGCTGGCCGACGGCAGGCTCGATGCGATCGCGGCCTGGCAGCCGACGCGCGGCCGCGCGGTGACGGCGCTGGGCCAAGACGCCGTCTCGCTGACCGAGCCGCATGCCTATACCGCGACCTATGTGCTGATCGGCAAGAACGACTATCTGCGGCAGCACCCCCGCACGCTCGAGAAGCTGCTGCGCGCCCTGCTAAATGCTGAGGCCTTCCAGCGCGAGCAACCGCAGCTGGCGCTGCAACTGGTAGCCGAGCGCCTGCGCGTCGAGCCCAGCAGCCTGGCGCCCAGCTGGCAGGACCAGGACTTCCGTGTCGACCTGCTGCAGTCGCAGCTGATCACGCTGGAGGACGAGGCCCGCTGGGCCATGGCACGCGGCTACGCGCCCGCCGGCGCGGCGCCGAATTTCCTCTCGCACCTCCATCTCGACGCGCTGCGGGCCGTGCGGCCGGAGCGGGTCACGGTCGTGCATTAGGGCCGAACGGGAGCGCTTGTGAAGATCAGCACCAAAGCCCGGCTGGCCACCTTCACCGCGCTCGCCACGATAGCGTTCATCGCGCTGATGATCTGGCGCGCCAACGGCGAGGTCGAGGACGCCCAGCGCCAGCTCCGCCAGACCACCGCGGTCGCGCGCGCGCTCAGCGATCTGCGGCTGGTGACCTTCGAGTACATCCTGTATCGCCAGGAGCGCGCCCGCCTGCAGGAGCAGAAGGTCGCCGCGCGCCTGGAGCGCCTGCTGGCCGACAGCGCCTTCGGCGCCCGGGAGCAGGCCAAGCTGCTCGAGGACCTGCGCCACCGCCATGCGGCCGCGCACCGCCTGTTCGGCGAGCTGCAGCCTGCCTCCACCGACGAGCAGGCGGGCGCGCCGGGCGGCGACGCGGCGATGCAGCGCTTCGAGGCCCAACTGGCGAGCCGGCTGCTGATCTACCAGCAGGAAAGCGTGACCGACGCGACGCGTCTGGCGGAGTTCTCGACCGAGCGCATCAATGCCGCACAGCAGCGGGTGGTGATCGTGATCCTGGCGGGCCTGGCCCTGATCGCCGCCATCATCGCCGCCGCCGCCTGGCTCCTGCGTCGCAGCATCCTGGCGCCCATCGGCCGGCTGGAGCAGGCGACGCGCGAGGTCGCCGCTGGCAACTGGGACTACAAGCTCGACATCGGCAGCACCGACGAGATCGGCCGGATGTCGCGCAACTTCGATGCGATGACCCATGCGCTGCGCGACTCCTTCGCCCATATCGAGCGCAGCAACCAGGAGCTGGCGGCGCTCAACAAGGAGATCGAGGCCTTCAGCTATTCGGTCTCGCATGATCTGCGCAGCCCGCTGCGCAGCATGGACGGCTTCGCGCTGGCGCTGATCGAGGACTACGGCGACAAGCTGGACGAGGACGGCAAGGACGCGCTGCAGCGCATCCGTGCCGCCAGCCAGCGCATGGGACGGCTGATCGACGAGCTGCTGGGCCTGTCGCGGGTGACGCGGGCCGAGCTGTCGATCCGCTCGGTCGATCTGAGCGAGATCGCGCGCGAGATCGCCGCGTCGCTGGACCAGCAGCAGCCCGGGCGCAGCGCGCGCTGGGAGATCGACGCGGGCATCACGGTGCAGGCCGACAAGGCCCTGATGCAGATCGCGATGCAGAACCTGCTGGAGAACGCCTGGAAGTTCACCGGCAAGACCGCGCAGCCGGTGATACGCGTCGGCGTCAAGGAGCAGGAGGGGCGCCGGGCCTGCTTCGTGGCCGACAACGGGGTCGGCTTCGACATGGCTTATGCGGGCCGGCTGTTCGGCGCCTTCCAGCGCCTGCACCACGAGAGCGAGTTCTCGGGCACCGGCATCGGCCTGGCGATCGTGCAGCGCATCTTCCACCGCCATGGCGCAAAGATCTGGGTGCAGGCCCAGCCCGACCGCGGCGCGACATTTTTCTTCAGCTTGACGGAGCAGGGCGATGAGCGAAGCGAACAAGGTCATCTTGCTGGTTGAGGACAACCCCGACGACGCCGCGCTGACCTTGCGGGCGTTCAAGCGCAGCCACCTGGTGAACCCGATCACCGTGGCGCGCGACGGCATCGAGGCGCTGGACTTCCTGTTCGCCCGCGGCGCCTACGCCGACCGGGTCGACGCGCCGCTGCCGACCCTGGTGGTGCTGGATCTGAAGCTGCCCAAGCTCGATGGCCTGGGCGTGCTGCGGGCGATCCGGGCCGACCCGCGCACCCAGCTGCTGCCGGTGGTGATCCTGACCTCCTCGAAGGAGGAGCAGGATCTGATTTCGGGCTATTCGCTGGGCGCCAACAGCTATGTGCGCAAGCCCGTCGACTTCACGGAGTTCCTGGAGGCCGTCAAGGTGCTGGGCATCTACTGGCTCGCCATCAATCAACTGCCGCCGCGCGGGGTTATCGAGTGAGCAGCAAGGACATCCAGATTCTCTTTGTCGAGGACTCCGAGGACGACGCCAAGCTGGCCATGCTGGCCCTGCGCCGCGGCGGCTACCGGCCGAGCTACCAGCGCGTCCAGGACGCCGCGGCACTGCGCGCGGCGCTGAGCCAGGCGCGCTGGGATGCGGTGCTGGCGGACTTCAGCCTGCCGCGCTTCAGCGGCCTGGAGGCGCTCAACATCTTCCGCACCACCGAGCTCGACATTCCCTTTGTCTTCGTCTCCGGCACCATCGGCGAGGAGACGGCCGTGGCGGCGATGAAGGCCGGCGCCAGCGACTATGTGATGAAGCAGAACCTGGCGCGCCTGGCGCCGGTGCTGGAACGCGAGATGGAGCAGGCCCTGATCCGCGCCAAGCACCGCCAGGCGCAGATCGATCTCAAGCTCTCGCGCGACCGCTACATGGACCTGTACGATTTCGCGCCGGTCGGCTACATGACCTTGTCGCATGACGGGGAGATCGTGCAGCTCAACCTGACCTGCGCCGCGATGCTGGGCGACCGGCGCGAGCATCTGCTGGGCACCCGCTTTGCGCAGTCGGTGGCGGCGGTCGACCTCGACCGCTGGTACGAGCATTTCCTGCACACCCTGCACCGCGGCAGCCGGCAGCGCCTCGAGCTGCTGTTGCACGGTGCCGGCGAGCTTGGCTTTCATGCCCAGCTCGACTGCGTGCGCGTCAAGGCCAAGCTCAATATCCCGATGGTGCGCGTCGTCGTGACCGACATCAGCGAGCGCAAGAAGGCCGAGGCGGACCGGCAGCAGTTCGAGGCGCAGCTGCGCCATATCCAGAAGATGGAGTCGATCGGCACCCTGGCCGGCGGCATCGCCCATGATTTCAACAACATCCTCGGCGCCATCCTGGGCAATGTCGATCTGGCCCGCGGCGAGCTCGGCCAGTCCCATGCGGCACTGAGCAATCTCGACGAGATCCACAAGGCCAGCGTGCGCGCGCGCAATCTGGTGCGGCAGATCCTCACCTTCAGCCGCCGCGAACCGCAGGCGCTGCAGACCCAGCAGCTGCGGCCGGTGATCGAGGAGACCTACAAGCTGCTGCGCGCGACCCTGCCGGCGGGCATCGAGATCCATCTCGGGCTGACCGATGTGCCCTTGCATGTGCAGGCCGACGCCACCCAGATCCAGCAGGTGCTGATGAACCTGTGCACCAATGCCTGGCATGCGCTGAAGGACGGTGCCGGGCGCATCGACATCGGGCTCGAAGCGGTCCGGCTGGACGAGGCCGCCGCCCAGCGCCTGGGCGGACTGGCAAGCGGCGCCTATACCCGGCTCTGGGTCAAGGACAACGGCGCGGGCATCCCGGCCGAGATCCGCGAGCGCATCTTCGAACCCTTCTTCACCACCAAGCCGGTAGGGCGCGGCACCGGCCTGGGCCTGTCGGTCGTGCACGGCATCCTGGCCGCCCATCATGGCGCGATCGAGGTCGAGAGCGAGCCCGGCCGGGGCAGCGTCTTCCATATGTACTTCCCCTGCGTCGAACAGCAGGCCGATGCCACGATCGCACAGGCGGCGGCGCCGGAAGCCATCAGGGGGCATGGCGAGCATGTGCTTTATGTCGACGACGACGAGACCATGATCCTGGTGGTCGAGCGCATCCTGCAGCGCGCGGGCTATCGCGTCAGCACCTTCCAGGACGCCCAGCAGGCGATCGCCGCGGTGCGCGAGCATCCGGAGACCTTCGACTTCATCGTCACCGACTTCAATATGCCGGATTGCTCGGGCCTCGACATCGCGCATGCGGTGGCGCGCATCCGGCCCGAGATCCCGGTCGTGATCAGCACGGGCCTGATTACCGAGGAACTGCGCAACAACGCGCGCGACTCGGGCGTGCGCGGCCTGCTCGAGAAACAGAACACCTCGCAGGACCTGGGTGAAATGCTCGGGCGCATCCTGTCGCGCGAGCCCCGGCGGGTGGAGTAGCGGGGCGCAAAGCCTTGCCGCCGCCCTGTCGGACCACATGGCGGACAATCTGGCCCTCCATTGATCCGACACAACAAGATGCAGCCCCAAGCCGACATCGCCCTGATCGGCCTGGCCGTCATGGGCCAGAACCTGATCCTGAACATGGACGACCACGGTTTCACCGTGGTCGCCTACAACCGCACCACCGCCAGGGTCGACGAATTCCTGGCCCATGAGGCCAAGGGCACCAAGGTGCTCGGCGCGCATTCGATCGAGGAAATGGTGTCCCTGCTGAAGCGCCCGCGTCGCGTGATGCTGATGGTCAAGGCCGGGGCGCCGGTGGACGAGTTCATCGAGCAGCTGCTGCCGCACCTGGAGCCGGGCGACATCATCATCGACGGCGGCAACTCGCTGTTCGACGACACGGCGCGGCGCGTCAGGTATGTCGAGTCCAAGGGCCTGCTCTATATCGGCACCGGCGTCTCCGGCGGCGAGGAAGGCGCGCGCTTCGGCCCCAGCATCATGCCCGGCGGCTCGCCGGCGGCCTGGCCCCATGTGAAGCCGATCTTCCAGGCCATCGCGGCCAAGGTTGCCGGCCCCGACGGCAAGGAAGCGCCCTGCTGCGACTGGGTCGGCGAAGGCGGTGCCGGCCATTACGTGAAGATGGTGCACAACGGCATCGAGTACGGCGATATGCAGCTGATCTGCGAGGCCTACCAGCTGATGCAGGAAGGCTTGGGGCTGACACCGGCCGAGATGAGCGCGGTGTTCGCCGACTGGAACCGGGGCGAGCTCGATTCCTATCTGATCGAGATCACCCGCGACATCCTGGCCAAGACCGATGAGGACGGCGCGCCCCTGGTCGACAAGATCCTCGACACCGCGGGCCAGAAGGGCACCGGCAAATGGACCGTGATCTCCTCGGCCGATCTGGGCATCCCGATCACCTTGATGGCCGAGGCCGTGTATAGCCGCTGCGTCTCGGCGATGAAGAGCCTGCGCGTCGAGGCCGCCAAGGTGTTCGGCGGCGGCAGCCGCAAGGTCAGCGATGCCGACAGCGAGCGCGCCGCCTTCGTTGAGGCCACCCGCCAGGCGCTCTACGCCTCCAAGATCATCAGCTACGCCCAGGGCTATATGCTGATGGCCGCGGCCGCCGAACAGAACGGCTGGCACCTGAACTACGGCGGCATCGCGCTGATGTGGCGCGGCGGCTGCATCATCCGCAGCGCCTTCCTGGGCGATATCAAGAACGCCTTCGACCAGGATGCGCAGCTGCAGAACCTGCTGCTGGCGCCCTTCTTCGCGGCGGCGATCAAGAAGAGCGAGGCCAGCTGGCGCAAGGTGGTGGCCACGGCCGTGGAGAAGGGCATCCCGGTGCCGGCCTTCGCCAGCGCCCTGTCCTTCTTCGACGGCTTGCGCAGCGCGCGCCTGCCCGCCAACCTGCTGCAGGCCCAGCGCGACTATTTCGGCGCCCACACCTACGAGCGCGTGGACCAGCCGCGCGGCCGGTTCTTCCACACCAACTGGACCGGCAGCGGCGGCCGCACGGCGTCGAGCACCTACTCGGTCTGAGCCCGCTCGGCCGGCAAGAGACAAGGGCGGCCATGGCCGCCCTTTCTCATGGCCGATTCCGGATCAACTCAGGGTCACGCGGGCAAACTTGCGTTTGCCGACCTGCAATACGAAGGTGCCAGGCTGAACCTTCAAGCCCTTGTCGCTGATCACCGCACCATCGATCTTGACGCCGCCCTGCTCCACCATGCGCAGGCCTTCACTGCTCGACGCCACCAGTCCCGCCGCCTTCAACAGGGCACCGAGACCCATCTCACCGGAGAGGGTGATCTCGGGAACGTCGTCGGGGATGCCGCCCCTGGCTCGATTGTTGAAGTCCTCCTCGGCAGCCTCCGCTGCGGCCTTGGAATGGAAGCGCGCGGTGATCTCCTTGGCCAGCAGCACCTTGGCGTCCTTCGGATTGCGGCCGGCCTCGACCTCGGTCTTCAGCCGGGCGATCTCGTCCAGGCTGCGGAAGCTCAGCAGGTCGAACCACTTCCACATCTGCACATCGCTGATCGACAGCACCTTGGCGAACATGGTGTTGGCCGGGTCGGTGATGCCCACGTAGTTGTTCTTGGACTTGGACATCTTCTCGATGCCGTCCAGGCCCTCCAGCAGCGGCATGGTCAGGATGCACTGCGGCTCCTGGCCGTATTCCTGCTGCAGGTGGCGGCCCATCAGCAGGTTGAACTTCTGGTCGGTGCCGCCCAGCTCCAGATCGCTCTTCAGCGCCACCGAGTCGTAGCCCTGCATCAGCGGGTAGAGGAACTCGTGCACCGAGATCGGCGTCTGTGCCGCATAGCGCTTGGTGAAGTCGTCGCGCTCCATCATGCGCGCCACCGTGTACTTGGCGGCCAGCTGGATCAGGCCGCGCGCGCCCAGCGGGTCGCTCCACTCGGAGTTGTAGCGGATCTCGGTCCTGGCCGGGTCCAGCACCAGGCTGGCCTGCTTGTAATAGGTCTCGGCGTTGAACTTGATCTGCTCTGGCGTCAGCGGCGGGCGGGTGGCGTTGCGGCCCGAGGGGTCGCCGATCATCGAGGTGAAATCGCCGATCAGGAAGATCACCTGGTGGCCCAGATCCTGCAGCTGGCGCATCTTGTTCAGCACGACGGTGTGGCCGATATGGATGTCCGGCGCGGTCGGGTCCAGGCCCAGCTTGATACGCAGTGGTGTTCCGGTGGCTTCCGAACGCGCCAGCTTGCGCTCCCAGTCGGCCTGCGGCAGCAGCTCGTCAACGCCGCGCAGCGAGACGGCCATGGCCTCGCGCACCCTGTCGGTGACCGGATGGGCCGTGGCGGAAGAGGGCTCGGCGGCAGGAGTTCGCGATTCGGACATGTTCGTGAAGTTTGGGCGCAGGCCAGATGTAAAGCCTTGATTCATCGGGTTTTCTTGGCATTCGCGCGGCCCGCGGCTCGCTATACTCGCCGCTGTTTTGCGCTCGCCACCCCTCGTTTGGGGGGAGGTGCCAGCCCCAAATTCTAGTGGACGTCTCGAGGTCCACCGCGTTCCGCGCCGCTCCACCGGGCTCGGCGGGACCGCCAAACAACAAGGTCCCAGGTTAAGCGTGATTGACTGGAAAAACGAACTGAAGCAAGCCGTAGCCAAGGCCGAAGGCTTCGCCGCTCGCCATCCGAAGGCCCTCACCCGCAGCGTCGTCATCGCGCTGGGGGGCTTCGCCATCACCGCCTTCGGTATCGCGCCGCTGGCGCCGAATGCCGCCGACCTGCCGCAGCACCTGATCAGCGAGCCGACCCAGACCCTCGATCTGGAAGAGCAAATGGCCGCGCTGGCCGCGCACCCGCTGAGTCTGGTGCGCAACGATGTGACCCGCAGCAGCGACACGGCCGACAGCCTGCTGCGCCGCATGGGCGCCTTCGACCCCGCCGCCGCCGCCTTCCTGCGCAGCGACGCCCTGGCCCGCCGCGTGCTGCAGGGCCGCGTCGGCAAGATGGTGCAACTCGACGCCGAGGCCGACGGCAAGGTTCGCGCCATGATCGTGCGCTTCCCGGCCGAGCTGGCCGAGCAGCAGGACAGCCATTTCAGCCGCCTGAGCATCACCCGCAACGCGCAGGACGGCTTCGAGGCCAAGCTCGAAGCCGTGCCGCTACAGCCGCAGACCCGCCTGGGCAGCGGCGTGGTGCGCAGCTCGCTGTTCGTCGCCACCGACGAGGCCGGCATCCCCGATGCCATCGCCTCGCAGATGGCCGACATGTTCTCCGCCGACATCGATTTCCATCGCGAACTGCGCAAGGGCGATCGCTTCTCGGTCGTCTTCGAGGCCATGACCGCCGACGGCGAACCGATCAACTGGGGCCAGAGCAGCGGCCGCGTGATCGCCGCCGAGTTCGTCAACGGCGGCAAGAGCTACACCTCGGTCTGGTACCGCGACCCGGCCAGCGGCAAGGGCAGCTACTACGGCCTGGACGGCGAGAGCAAGCGCCGCGCCTTCCTGGCGGCACCGCTGGAGTTCTCGCGCGTGACCTCCAATTTCTCGATGCGCTTTCATCCCATCCTGCAGACATGGCGCGCCCATCTGGGAACGGATTACGGCGCGCCCACAGGCACCTCGGTGCGCAGCGTCGGCGATGGCACGGTCGACTTTGCCGGCTGGCAGAACGGTTTCGGCAACGTCATCCATCTGCGCCACGGCGGTGATCGCACGACGGTTTATGCCCACCTGAGCCGCATCGACGTCAAGAAGGGCCAGAAGATCGAGCAGGGCCAGAAGATCGGTGCCGTCGGCGCCACCGGCTGGGCCACCGGCCCGCACCTGCACTTCGAGTTCCGCGTGGGCGGCAAGCAGCTCGATCCGCGCGTGATGGCCAAGGCCGCCGAGACCATCCAGCTCTCGCCCACCGCCAAGGCCCAGTTCAGGCAGCAGGTCACCGGCATCAAGGCCCAGCTGGCCGCCGCCGAGTCGATGGACGTCGGCACCACTCAGTAATGACGGATCCCATGGCCGATCTCTACATCGGCCTGATGTCCGGCACCTCGCTGGACGGGGTCGATGCCGTGCTAGTGCGCTTTCCCGGCTGCGGCGGCGCACCGATCGAGGTGCTCGATCACCAGCACCGCCCCTTCGAGCCGGACCTGCGCGAGGAACTGCTGGCACTCAACAGCCCCGGCGACAACGAGGCGCATCGCTGCGCCATCGCCGCCAATCGCATGGCGCACGCCTATGCAGAGCTGGTTCACACCTTGCTGCGCCGGAGCGGCCATGGCCCCGGTGATGTGCGCGCCGTCGGCGCCCACGGCCAGACCATCCGGCACCGCCCCGGCGAGTTCGATGGCAACGGCTACACCCTGCAGCTGCTTAACGGCGCCTTGCTGGCCGAGCTGAGCGGCATTGACCTGGTCTGCGACCTGCGCGGCCGCGACGTCGCCGCCGGCGGCCAGGGCGCCCCGCTGGTACCCGCCTTCCACCGCGCGCTGTTCGCGCGACCGGATGCGGACATCGCCGTGCTCAATATCGGCGGCATCAGCAATATCAGCCTGCTGGGCCGCGACGGCTCGACCAGCGGCTTCGACTGCGGCCCCGGCAACTGCCTGATGGACCACTGGGTGGCACGGCATCACGGCCAGCCTTATGACGCCGACGGCGTCTGGGCCGCCAGCGGGCAGGTACTGCCCGCGCTGCTGCAGACCATGCTGGCCGAGCCCTTCTTCGCGCTGACGCCGCCGCGCAGCACCGGCCGCGATCTGTTCAACCCCGGCTGGCTGGAACGCCACCTGGGATCGCAGCCGCAGACGCGCCCGCAGGATGTCCAGGCCACCCTGCTGGAGCTGACGGCCGCCAGCATCGCCGATTGCCTGCGCGGCACCGCTTGCAGCGAACTGCTGGTGTGCGGCGGCGGCGCGCTGAACGGCCGTTTGATGCAGCGCCTGCAGGCCCGACTGCCGACCTTGCAGGTACTGAGCAGCGACGCCCGAGGACTACCACCGATGCAGGTCGAGGCGGCGGCCTTCGCTTGGCTGGCCCAGCGCTTCCTGCGCCGCGAGACAGGCAATCTGCCGCGCGTCACCGGCGCCGCCGGTCCACGCGTGCTGGGCGCACTCTACCCGGCCTGAGCGCCGGTCGCAAAAAAGCCGCCCGTGGGCGGCTCCTGTTTGGCAAGGAGGCGCTCAGACCGAGAAGCTCGAACCGCAACCGCAGGTCGTGGTGGCATTCGGGTTCTTGATCACGAACTGCGCGCCCTGCAGGTCTTCCTTGTAGTCGATCTCGGCACCCATCAGGTACTGCAGGCTCATCGCGTCGATCAGCAGCGTGACGCCGTTCTTGCTCATTTGTGTGTCGTCGTCGTTCACGGCCTCATCGAAGGTGAAGCCGTACTGGAAGCCGGAGCAGCCGCCGCCCTGCACGAAGACGCGCAGCTTCAGCTCCGGATTGCCCTCCTCGGCCACCAGATCCCGCACCTTTTCGGCCGCGCTGTCGGTGAAGATCAGCGGCACGGGCATGTCGTCGGCGCCGGCGGTTTGGGTTTCGAGAACTGCGCTCATAGAAATTCCTGGTAGATGGGCTCTTGCCCGCTATTGTCCACCCAAACGGCGAACCTTGCAGCCCGAGGTATTTGGGGCCGAGCCCAAATGAAACAAGGCCGCTGCGGGGCAGCGGCCTTGTCGCAAAGCCCGGCCACCCGCGGGCGACCGGCTTTGTTGAGGATCAGCGCTTGCTGAACTGCTTCCGGCGACGCGCACCGTGCAGACCGACCTTCTTACGCTCGACTTCACGCGCATCACGTGTGACGAAGCCGGCGCGGCTCAGTTCGGGCTTCAGGGCTGCGTCGTAGTCGATCAGCGCGCGGGTGATGCCGTGACGCACGGCGCCGGCCTGACCCGACTCGCCGCCACCGTGCACGTTCACCTTGATGTCGAAGGCCTCGCCATTGTTCGTCAGCAGCAGGGGCTGCTTGGCGATCATGATCGAGGTCTGACGACCAAAGTACTGCTCGACGGGCTTGCCGTTGATGACGATTTGGCCCGTGCCCTTCTTGATGAAGACACGTGCGACCGACGACTTGCGGCGGCCGGTACCATAGTTCCAGTTTCCGATCATCACCGCTCCTTAGATTTCCAGAGCCTTGGGCTGCTGGGCGGTGTGCGGATGCGTGGCACCGGCGTACACCTTCAGCTTCTTCACCATGGCATAGCCCAGCGGGCCCTTGGGCAGCATGCCCTTGACAGCCTTCTCCAGGGCACGACCCGGATGCTTGGCTTGCATGTCCTTGAACTTGGTGGCGTAGATGCCGCCCGGGAAGCCCGAGTGACGGTAGTACACCTTGTCCGTGGCCTTGTTGCCCGTGACACGCAGCTTGTCGGCGTTGATGATGACGATGAAATCACCGGTGTCGACGTGAGGCGTGTAAATGGCCTTGTGCTTGCCGCGCAAACGGAGTGCCACTTCGCTGGCAACACGTCCGAGCACCTTGTCGGTGGCGTCAATCACAAACCACTCGTGCGTCACTTCTGCCGGCTTGGCGCTGAAGGTCTTCATGAGTTTCTTTCGGTAACTCCGGCCATTCCGAGGAACGACGGGAGCAGTCGCATGGCTGTTCTGCTAAATCGCAGTCCCCGCTGCCCTCATTCGGTGCCGCTTCGTCAAAGGCGGCCTCTCAGCCCGGCAAAAGGGACTTCTTTCCCGCAGCCAAATACAGGAAAGCCCGCGAGTGTATCAAAGGCGCCGTCGGCCGACAAGCCCAGGCCCCTACGCGCACTGACAGCCGCCTTTGCCGCGGGTATCATGCGGGTTATTACTTAGCAAGGCCTCGCGATGAATACCCCGGCCCGCAAGCCGCCCCCCGCAGATGCCACCCCCGCCTGGGGAGCCCTGCAGCATCTGTCGTCCTGGGTGCCCATCCGCTCGCTCGCGCGGCGGCACCGTCGGCGCATCCGCGACCATTTGCTGAGCCTGTCCGAACGCGACCGCTATCTGCGCTTCGGCTATCCGGCCTCGGACGAGCAGATCATCCGCTACGCGATGGGCCTGGATTTCGAGCGCGACGAGGTGCTGGGCATCTTCAACCGTCGGCTGCAGTTGGTGGCCATGGCCCATCTCGCCTACGAACCGCGGCCGCAGCGCCAGGGCCAGCCGGCGATGGCCGAGTTCGGCGTTTCGGTGCTCGGCAAGGCGCGCGGACGCGGCTTTGGCGCCCGCCTGTTCGAGCGCGCGGCCCTGCACGCGCGCAACCGCGGCATCGAGACCCTGTTCATCCATGCGCTGAGCGAGAACGCGCCGATGCTGAAGATCGCCCGCAAGGCCGGCGCCACCGTCGAGCGCGACGGCTCCGAATCCGAGGCCTGGTTGCGCCTGCCGCCGGACACCATGGCCTCCCATGTGGGCGAGGCGATCGAGCGTCATATGGCGGAACTGGACTTCCAGTTCAAGCGCCATATCCAGCTGCTGGGCAACATCATCGACGGCGTCGGCGAGGTCAAATCCCAGTTCGATGACGCCGGCAAGGCTGCCAAACAGTAAGCCGTTCGGCGCCGACCGCGCGTTATGCCCACCCCGCAACCCAGGGTGAGCCCGGGGCGCGATGCCGTGATATTCAGTTACATTCTGCGCTTGAACACCCATGGGAGGTGTTCATAACCATTCGAGATCACGAGGGATGCAAACAATCGTTCCGTGGATCATCGCGCTGGTGTGCGGTCTCGGCTTTGCGACGTTGGCGCTGCTGTGGGCGCTGCGACGCCCTCGCCAGACCGTCAAACCCCTGCCCATCGAATGGTCCCTGAGCGCGCGCCCCGTGTTCAGCACCGACGAGCGGCGCGTCCATCGCCTGCTCAAGGAGGCCCTGCCTCACCATGTGATTCTCGCCAAGCTGCCCTTGGTGCGCTTTTGCCAGCCCACCGAGGCCAAGCAGGTGCGTTACTGGTTCGATCTGCTCGGCGCCACCCATGTGAGCTTCGCGATCTGCAGCCCGAACGGCCGGGTGCTGGCCGCCGTCGACCTGGACAGCGAACGCCAGGCCTCCAGCCGTACCCTGCAGATCAAGCAATCGGTGCTGGGCGCCTGCCGCGTGCGCTACCTGCGCTGCCCGATCGACAACCTGCCCAGTGCCGCCGAGTTGCAGTTGCTGGTGCCCTTTGGCGGCAGTGCCAACCGCGGCCCGCAGCCGGCACCGACCGTGGCCGCGCGCCCCAGCATCAGCGCCAAGACGCCGCGCCGTGGCGGCCGCGAGAATCTCTGGCAGGACTCGGCAGTGTTCCATGATTCCTTCTTCGCGCCCGACAGCCGCTATGACAGCCTGGCGGGAAGTCGCCCGGGCTTCCGCAACAGCCGCCCCTTCGGCGAGCCGCTGGGCGCCGATTCGCAGTATCCGGACGAGGCGCCGAATGACATCGTTGGCGTGGTGGTGGACTCACCACGCTACAGCCACCGCTAGACTGCAGACTCTCGCCCCCCTGTTCCTTCCAACGGCGCCTCGGGCGCCGTTTTCATTTGCCCCTCATGAGCAGCACCGACACCGGCTTTCGCGACCTGACCCCCGAGTTCATGCTGAACGCGATGGAGGCTGCCGGGCTCTACGGCGACGGCCGCATGCTGCAGCTGAACTCCTACGAGAACCGCGTGCTGCAACTGCATCTGGAGGATGGCCATTCTTTCAGCGGGGTGGCGGTGGCCAAGTTCTACCGCCCCGGGCGCTGGAGCGACGCGCAGATCCTGGAGGAGCATGCCTTCGCGCAGGAGCTGGTCGAGGCGGAGGTTCCGGTGGCCGCCCCCTGGCCCCTGGGCACGCCCCCCTCGACCCTGATTCATTTCCAGGGCCAGCGCTTTGCCGTCACGCCGCGCCAGGGCGGGCGGGCGCCCGAGCTGGAAGACCCCGAGGTGCTGAGCTGGATCGGGCGCTATCTGGGCCGCATCCATGCGGTGGGCCGCGCCCGGCCTTTTGAACATCGCCTGGCCTGGGCCAGCGCCCAGCCGGGTCAGGCGGCGCTGGACTTCCTGCTGGCGAACGAGACCGTGCCGCTGGAGATCCGTCCGGCCTGGGCCGATGCGGTGCAACGCTGCCTGGCCGCGATCCAGCAGGCCTTCGACGCCTTGCCGGAGTTGCGCCTGCAACGCCTGCACGGTGACTGCCACCCCGGCAACATCCTCTGGACACCCGACAAGGGACCGCATTTCGTCGACCTGGACGACGCCGTCACCGGCCCCGCGGTGCAGGACCTGTGGATGCTGCTCTCGGGCGACGCCCTGAGCATGCGCCGCCAGCTGGAATGCGTGCTGGAAGGCTACGAGGCGGTGCTGGACTTCGATCGCCGCGAGCTGGCGCTGATCGAACCGCTGCGCACCCTGCGCATGATCCACCACAGCGCCTGGCTGGCGCGGCGCTGGGGCGACCCGGCCTTCCCGCTGGCCTTCCCCTGGTTCGGCACGCCCAACTACTGGAGCGACCAGGTGATCAAGCTGCGCGAGCAACTGGAGGCGATGGCGCCCCAGCCGCCCGCCTCCGGCACGCCCCCCGATGAAGACGAATACATCTTCTGGGATGCGTAGTCAGCCCAGCAGCATCGCGTTGACCCGCCGCACATAGGCCGCCGGGTCCTCCAGGCTGCCGCCCTCGGCCAGCACGGCCTGGTCGAACAGCACCTGGGCCAGATCGTCGAAATACGCGCTGCTGTCGAGCTTCCTGACCAGCGCATGCTCGGCGTTGATCTCCAGGGTCGGCAGCGAGCTCGGCGCGGTCTGGCCGGCCTGCTTCAAGAGGCGCGCCAGATGGCCGCTCATGTCGCCCTCCTCGACGACGATGCAGGCCGGCGAATCGACCAGGCGCGTGCTGATGCGCACGTCCTTGGCGCGATCCTTCAACGAGGCCTTCAGGCGGTCGAGCAGCGGCTTGTTGGCCTCGGCGGCTTCCTCGGCCTTCTTCTTCTCATCCTCGTCCTGCAGCTTGCCCAGGTCGATTGCGCCCTTGGCCACCGACTGCAGCGGCTTGCCCTCGAACTCGTAGAGATGCGAGAGCATCCACTCGTCGACGCGGTCGATCAGCAGCAGCACCTCGATGCCCTTCTTGCGGAAGATCTCCAGCTGCGGGCTGTTCTTGGCGGCCTGCAGCGAGTCGGCGGTAATGTAGTAGATCGCGTCCTGGCCTTCCTTGGCCCGGCTCAGGTAGTCGGCCAGCGAGACGTTCTCGTCGGCGTGGGTTGAGGCGAAGCGCAAGAGCTTGGCCAGGCGCTCCTGGTTCTGGTGGTCCTCGCCGATGCCCTCCTTCAGCACCGAACCGAAATCCTTCCAGAAATCGGCGTATTTGGCCTTCTCGGCGGCGTCCTCGCTGTCGGCCAGCGCTTCCAGCATGGCCAGCACGCGCTTGGTCGAGCCCTCGCGGATCGCCTTCACGTCGCGGCTTTCCTGCAGCAGCTCACGCGAGACATTCAGCGGCAGGTCGGCCGAGTCGATCACGCCCTTGACGAAGCGCAGGTAGACCGGCATCAGCGCCTCGGCGTCGTCCATGATGAAGACGCGCTTGACGTAGAGCTTGACGCCGCCGCGCTTGTCGCGGTTCCACAGATCGAACGGCGCCTTCTTCGGGATGTAGAGCAGCTGGGTGTACTCGCTGCGGCCCTCGACGCGGTTGTGCGTGTAGGCCAGCGGCGCTTCCTGGTCGTAGCTGATCTGCTTGTAGAACTCCTCGTACTGCTCCTGCGTGACCTCGCTCTTGCTGCGGGCCCACAATGCCGAGGCCTTGTTGACGCTTTCCCACTCGTCCTTCAGGACCTGCTCGCTCTTCTCGGCGTCCCACTCCTCCTTCTTCATCAGGATGGGCAGGGAGATATGGTCCGAGTATTTGCCGATGATGGACTTCAGGCGCCAGGTCTTCAGGAACTCTTCCTCGCCCTCGCGCAGATGCAGGATCACATCGGTGCCGCGACCGGCCTTGGCGATGGTCTCGACCTCGTAGTCGCCGGTGCCTTCGGAACTCCAGCGCACGCCCTCCTCGGCCTTCAGGCCGGCACGGCGCGTCTCGACCGTGATGCGGTCGGCCACGATGAAGCCGGAATAGAAGCCGACGCCGAACTGGCCGATCAGATTCAGATCCTTCTTCTGTTCGCCAGACATGGAATCTAGCTTGGCCATGAACTCGCGCGTGCCGCTCTTGGCGATCGTGCCCAGATGGGCGATCGCTTCCTCGGCGCTCATGCCGATGCCGTTGTCGCTGATCGTCACCGTGCGGGCGGCCTCGTCGAAACTGACTCGCACCTCCAGGTTCGGCGCGTCCTCGAACAACTCGGCCTTGTCCAGCGCCTCGAAGCGCAGCTTGTCGCAAGCGTCCGAGGCGTTGGAGACCAGCTCGCGCAGGAAGATTTCCTTGTTGGAATACAGCGAATGGGTGACGAGGTGCAGGATCTGCTTGACCTCGGCCTGGAAGGAATGGGTTTGTTTTTCCATGGCTTCGTCGTGAATGTGAGGAAAGAAAAAAAGCGGCCGCGCCGCCGCGCCCCTCAGGTAGGGGCGCGGCGGCGCAGTTCAAGAGCAGATCAGTAGGACAGGCTCAGCTTGGGCAGATCCACCCGCACCAGGGCCTTGGACAACGCCCCGCTGGTGGCACGGGCGAAATCCAGGGCGAAAACCGGGTCTGCGAACGCCGCCGGGCCGGCGGCCGCGGCCACCGCAAGCACCTTGTCGGCAATCAGCACCTTGCCCGAGCCCCGGATCGGCTCGCATTCGTTCTTCACGAACTGCTCGTCCAGCCAGCGGCGGGCGGCCTCGAAATCCAGCACCTCGTTGCCATCCACCACCAGGTCGAACTCCTGGTCCGGACCGAACACGACCTTGATCTCGCTGCGCATCGCTTGCCTCCTGAAATACGGGTCGATTCTCGCTCAGCCGCGCGCCTGCTTGACCGCCGCGCTCAAGACCTCCAACACCGCCAGCGAGTCGTCCCAGCCCAGGCAGGCGTCGGTGATGCTCTTGCCGTATTCCAGCTTGCTCGGATCATCCTTGCCGGGGCTGAACTTCTGTGCGCCATCCAGCAGATGGCTTTCCACCATCACGCCGAAGATCTGCCGGCTGCCCGCCTTCAGCTGGTCCGCGATGTCGCGCGCCACGTCCAGCTGACGCTCGTGCTTCTTGCTGCTGTTGGCGTGCGAGCAGTCGACCATCAGCCGGGTGTCCAGCTTGGCGGCCGCGAGATCGGCGCAGGCCGCGGCCACGCTGTCGGCGTCGTAGTTGGGGGCCTTGCCGCCGCGCAGGATCACATGGCAGTCCTTGTTACCCTTGGTCTCGACGATCGCCACCTGGCCGTTCTTGTGCACTGACAGGAAATGGTGGGCGCGCGCCGCGGCCTGGATCGCGTCGGTCGCGATCTTGATATTGCCGTCGGTGCCGTTCTTGAAACCGATCGGCGCCGAGATGCCCGAGGCCAGCTCGCGGTGCACCTGGCTCTCGGTCGTGCGCGCGCCGATCGCGCCCCAGGAGATCAGGTCGCCGATGTACTGCGGCGAGATCACGTCCAGGAACTCGCTGCCGGCCGGCATGCCCAGGCGGTTGATCTCCAAGAGCAGTTGGCGCGCGATGCGCAGGCCCTCGTCGATGCGGTAGCTCTCGTCCAGATAGGGGTCGTTGATCAAGCCCTTCCAGCCCACCGTGGTGCGCGGCTTCTCGAAATAGACCCGCATCACGATCTCCAGCGTACCGGCGTGTTTCTCGCGCTCTACCATCAGCCGGCGCGCATATTCCAGCGCCGCAGCCGGATCGTGGATCGAGCAGGGGCCGATGATGACCAGCAGCCGGTCGTCCTTCTTCTGCATGATGTCGCGGATCTTCTGGCGCGTGCCGGTGATCAGGCGCTCCATCGGCGTGCCGGAGATCGGGAAGAAGCGGATCAGGTGTTCGGGCGGCGGCAAGGGGGTGATGTCTCGGATGCGTTGGTCGTCGGTCTCGCTGGTCTTGTCCTGCGGCGAATACCAGCGTTCGGCCTGGTGCTGCGCGGTGGTCTTGGCATTCATGGGGCGTGGCTCTTTCCGGGTCTGATCGATCATGGGACGAAAAAAAACCGCCGGGGCTTGCCCCGGCGGTTTCTAGAGATTCGTTGCGCTCGACTTGCTTGCTTACGCGTTCGCCTCTCCTCCGCCGGTGCGGTGCGAGAACCAAAAGAAAGCAAAGAAATAAAACTTGCCGACGAAACGCATGGGCCAAATGTAGCACGATGCCTTGGGGATCGCGTTGCAGCGCGGCATCGGGGATGCCTGCGGGCCGCGATCGGCCCGCAGGCTCCCTCACTTCCGCGCCATCGCCATGTAGTCGACCGTCAGATGCGTCAGCGTGCGCACGCCGACCAGCAGGCTGGCCTCGTCGACGAAGAAGCGCGGCGAATGGTTCGGCTCGGCCTTGGCCGGATCCTGGCCGGGCGGCGTCGCGCCGATGAATACGAACAGGCCCGGCACCGCCTGCGCGAAGAAGGAGAAATCCTCGCCGCCGGTGCTCTTCTGGATCAGCTCGGCCTTCGCGCCGGGAACGCGCTGCAGGCTCGGCACCATCCTCTCGGTCAGCGCCGCGTCGTTCACGGTCGGCGCGTAGCCATCGGCCTCGAAATGCACATGCGCCGTGCCGCCGCCGCTCTGCGCGATCAGCGACGCGGTCTCGCCCATGCGCGTCATGATGAACTTGCGCATCTCCTCGTCGTAGGTGCGCAGCGTTCCGCTCATCTTCGCCTCGTCGGGAATGATGTTGTAGCGACTGCCGGCATTGAAGGTGCCGACCGTCAGCACCGACGGCTCCTTGCTCACATTGACCTGCCGGCTCGCGATGGTCTGGAAGCCCAGCACGATCTGCGCGCCGAGCACGATCGGGTCGATGCCGCCCCAGGGCTGCGAGCCATGCGTCTGGCGCCCCTTGACCTCGACCTTGAACGCGTCCGAGCCCGCCAGGATGGGCCCGGACCGGTAGCCGATCAGCCCGGTGTTTCCCACCGACATCAGGTGCAGGCCGAACACGACATCGGGCCGCGGCGCATCGAACGCACCCTCGTTCAGCATCCGGCGCGAGCCGCCGATCTCGCCGTTCGGCAGCTTTTCCTCCGCCGGCTGGAACAGCAGCTTCACGGTGCCGGGCAGGCGCTCCTTCATCGAGGCCAGCACCTCGGCCACGCCCATCAGGATCGCGACATGGCCGTCATGGCCACAGGCGTGCATCACGTCGACCTCCTTGCCGTCCCATACCGCCCTGGCCTTGGACGCGAACGGCAGGTCGAGCTGCTCCTTCACCGGCAGCGCATCCATGTCGGCGCGCAGTGCCACGACCGGGCCGAGCTTGCCCCCCTTCAGCGTCGCGACGATGCCGGTCACGGCGCCCCCCTCGCGCACCTCGAAGCCGAGTTTCTTCAGATGGGCGGCGACCAGGGCTGCCGTGCGCCGCTCCTGGTTGCCGAGCTCGGGGTGCTGATGGATGTCGCGACGCCACGCGATCACCTTCGACTCGATCGCCTTCGAGCGCTCGGCGATCAGCGGGTAGAGCGCCTGGGCGGCGGCGGGCGCGCTGGCGGCCGCCGCCTGTGCATGGGCCGCGCCGGCGGCGGCGATCAGGGCGCTCAGAGCGAGCAGGGACGCGTTGAAGAAACAGGACGGCAGGCGCATCGACGGACTCCGCAAGGGCAGTGGGACAGAAGGCCGCCAGCATGCCGGAAGCGCTATCGATTGCCAGTCGTTTTTCCAGCTTGCGATAAGCTGCACCTATCAATGGCCACCACCACCCTCAGCCCCAATGTGCTGCATGAGCGCCTGCTCGCGCGCCTGCGCATGCGCCACCTGCATCTGATCGCGGCGCTGGCGTCGGCCGGCAATCTGCGCCGCGCCGCGCTGGCGATCCATGTCAGCCAGCCGGCCGCGACGCAGATGCTGCGCGAGATCGAGAGCCTGCTCGAGCTGCGCCTGTTCGAACGCCACGCGCGAGGCATGCGCCCGACGCCGGCCGGCAGCACGCTGGCGGCGCAGGCGCGCACGATGCTCGACGCGCTGCGTGTCGTCAGCGAGGGCGCGGCCGCGCACGCGCAGGAAGCCGCACGGCCGCTGCGCATCGGCGCGCTGCCGGCCGCGGTCGCCAGCCTGCTGCGCCCGGCCATGGCCGCCTTGCTGGCACGGCCCGGCCTGCACCTGAATCTGGTCGAAGACAGCAGCGACCGGCTGCTCGCCGGCCTGGCAAGCGGTGCCTTCGACATGGTGCTGCTGCGTCGGCCGGCGCGGCTCGCCAGCGGACAGCACTTTGTCGCGCTGAAGACCGACCGCATGGTGGTGTTCACCTCGCCCTCACACCCAGCGGCCCAGCGGGCGCGCGTGCGCTGGAGTGATCTGGCCGGCTCCCGCTGGCTGCTCGCGCCGGAGGGTTACGCGGTGCGCGCGCTGATCGACGACGCGCTGAAGCGCGCGCGCATCGTGCCGATCGAACACCCGATCCAGAGCCTGGCGCCGCTGCTGATCGAGTCGCTGCTGGCCGGTGGCGATGCCGTCGCGGCCGGGCCGCGTTCGGTGCTCGACCCGCTGCCGCGGGGCAGCGTCGTCGAACTCAAGCTCGCGCTGGATGCCCCCCTGGAGCCGCTCGGCGCGCTATGTCGGACCGATGCCGCGAGCGCCAACGCTCAGGCGCTGGACGAGTTCCTCGCGGTGCTAAAGACGGGCGTAGCGCCCGGCTGAGCAGGCTCTCAGGCCATCTCAGGCCGTGCCGCCCACCGTCAGCCCGTCGATGCGCAAGGTCGGCTGGCCCACGCCCACCGGCACGCTCTGGCCTTCCTTGCCGCAGACGCCCACGCCCGTGTCCAGGCGCATGTCGTTGCCGATCATCGAGACGCGGGTCAGCGCGTCGGGGCCGTTGCCGATGATGGTCGCACCCTTCACCGGGTACTGAATCTTGCCGTCCTCGACCCAGAAGGCTTCGCTGGCGGAGAAGACGAACTTGCCGGAGGTGATGTCCACCTGGCCACCGCCGAAGTTGGTGGCGTACAGGCCCTTCTTGATGCTGGCGATGATTTCCTTGGGGTCCTTGTCGCCGCCCAGCATATAGGTGTTGGTCATGCGCGGCATCGGCACATGGGCATAGCTTTCGCGCCGGCCGTTGCCGGTGGGCTTCACCTTCATCAGGCGCGCGTTCATCGCGTCCTGGATATAGCCCTTCAGGATGCCATCCTCGATCAGCACATTGCGCTGCGAGGCGCAGCCCTCGTCGTCGATATTCAGCGAACCGCGGCGGTCGGGGATCGTGCCGTCGTCCAGCACCGTGACGCCCTTGGCCGCGACGCGCTGGCCAACGCGGCCCGAGAAAGTGCTGGAGCCCTTGCGGTTGAAATCGCCCTCCAGGCCATGGCCCACCGCCTCGTGCAGCAGCACGCCGGGCCAGCCCGGGCCCAGCACCACGGTCATCTCGCCGGCCGGGGCCGGGCGCGATTCCAGATTGGTCAGCGCGGCCGAGACGGCCTGCTCGGCATAGCTGGCGATCATCTCGTCGCTGAAATAGGCCAGGCCGAAGCGCCCGCCGCCGCCGCCGCTGCCCACCTCGCGCCGGCCGTTCTGCTCGGCGATCACGGTGATCGACAGCCGCACCAGCGGCCGCACGTCGGCCGCCAAGGTGCCGTCGGCGCGCGCGATCAGCACCACCTCATGCTCGGCCGCCAGTCCGGCCATCACCTGCGCCACGCGCGGGTCCTTGGCGCGCGCCATCTTCTCGGCGCGCTCCAAGAGCGCGACCTTGGCCGTGCTGTCCAGGCTGGCGATCGGGTCGGCGTCGCCATAGAGCGCGCGGCTGCCCGGCACGGTCGGCGTGCTGGGCACCTGCACGCGCCTGCTCTGTCCGGCCGCGGCGATCGAGCGCACGGTGCGCGCGGCGTCCAGCAGGGCGGCCTCGGAGATGTCGTCCGAATAGGCGAAGGCGGTCTTCTCGCCGGCGACCGCGCGCACGCCGACGCCCTGGTCGATCGAGAAGCTGCCGCTCTTGACGATGCCCTCCTCCAGGCTCCAGCCCTCGGCGCGCGTGGTCTGGAAATAGAGGTCGGCATCGTCGACCCGGTGTTCGGTGATCAGCCGCAGGGCCTTGGCCAGGGACGCCTCGGTCAGGCCATAGGGTTCCAGCAGCTGGGCTTGGGCCGTCGCGAGACGGGCCAGGGTGGGTTCGCGCGAGATCATGGCGGGATTATGGCGCGCCGTCCTTCAATGCGAGCGCGCGCTCGTAAAGCCCGTTGCGCGGTGCGCCGCTGAGCTCGGCGGCCAGGCTCACGGCCTGCTTCAGCGGCAGCTCGCGCAGCAGCACGGCCAGGGTCCGCTCCGCCTCGGGCGCCAGCTCGGCCTCGGACGCCGCGTCCGGCGCCTTGGCATGCAGCACCAGCACGAACTCGCCGCGCTCGCGCTGGGCATCGCCGGCGATCCAGGCCGGCAGCTCGGCGGCCGGGGCCGTGTGCACGGTCTCGAACTGCTTGGTCAGCTCGCGGCAGACCGTCACGCGCTGCGCGCCGCAGAGCTCGGCCAGCAGCTCGATCAGGGCCTTGATGCGGTGCGGCGCCTCGAACAGCACCTGGCTGCGCGGGCTGCCGGCCAGGGCCTGCAGCGCCGTGCGGCGCTCGGCCGCCTTGGTCGGCAGGAAGCCGGCGAACTCGAAGCCCGCGGCCGCCATGTCGCCGGCCACGCTGAGCGCCGTCACCGCGCTGCTGGCGCCGGGGACCGGCAGCACGCGCAGGCCCGCCGCGGCCACCTCCGCCACCAGCACCGCGCCGGGGTCGGAGATGGCCGGCGTGCCGGCGTCCGACACATAGGCGATGCGCTCGCCGGAGCGCAGCCGCGCGATCAGCGCCGTGCTGGCCTCGCGCTCGTTGTGCTGGTGCAGCGCGATCAAGGGCTTGTGCAGGCCCAGATGGCGCAGCAGGCCGCCGGAGACGCGCGTGTCCTCACAGGCCACCGCATCGACCAGGCCCAGCACATGGGCGGCGCGGAACGTCAGGTCGGCCAGATTGCCGATCGGCGTGGCCACCACGTAGAGCGTGGCTGCGGGATACTGCTGGCCACCGGCCGCGGCCGCGGCCGCCTGCATCAGCAGGGAGGCGTCGATGTTCAAATGGGGCTCCACCAAGGTTCGGGGCGATGCCGCCGAGGACCGCGCGCTGCAGCACCTGCAGCAGCGGGGCCTGCGGCTGCTGGAGCGCAATTATCGGGTCGCGGCCGGCCCCGGCGCGCGCGCCGGCGAGGTGGACCTGATCATGCGGGACCGCGACGGGACCCTGGTCTTCGTCGAGGTGCGGGCCCGGCTCGATGCCTCGCATGGCGGCGCCGCGGCCAGCGTCACGCCGACCAAGCAGCGCCGGCTGATCTATGCGGCGCGCCATTACCTGCTGCGCCATGCCACGCCGCCGCCCTGCCGCTTCGATGTCGTCGCGCTGGACGGCGACGGTATCGACTGGTTGCAGGCCGCGTTCGAGGCCCAGGACTAGGGGTTGACCCTGGCTTATGATGCGGGTCAATGCTTGAGCAACGCATCCAACAACAGTTTTTCGAGAGCGCCGACCTGCAATACCAGGTGGCCGAAGGTTTGTCCCGCCCTCTGGCGGTGGCGGCGCAGATGCTGGTGGACGGCATCACCGCCGGCGGCCGCGTGCTGTGCACGGGCCTGGGCCTGTCGGAACTGGACGCGCGCTACATGGCCGCACTGCTGGCGGGGCGCTTCGAACAGGAGCGCCCGGGCCTGGCGGCCTGGGCCCTGGACGGGCTGACCGCCCCGGCCCGCCAGATCCAGACCCTGGGCCATCCCGGCGACCTGCTGCTGCTGTTCGAGGCCGGCAGCGCCAGCCGCGCCAGCCATGGCGCGCTGCTGGAGGCCGCCCATGCCCAGGAGATGAGCGTGATCGCGCTGACCGGCAGCCAGGACGAAGAGCTGCGCGGCCTGCTGCTGGACACCGATGTGCAGATCCGCGTGCCGCACAGCCGCTTCGCCCGCGTGGCCGAGACGCAGCGCCTGCTGGCCCATTGCCTGTGCGATGCGGTCGACATGCAGCTGCTGGGCACCGGCGAGTGACGCAAGACCCATGGGAGACCGAATGACCGCTAAGACCACAACCCGCCTGGCGCGCCGCGCCGCCCTGCTCGGCGCCCTGAGCGCCGCCCTGCTGACGAGCGCCTGCGCACCGCTGCTGGTGGGCGGCGCGATGGTCGGCACCGCGCTGATGACCACCGACCGCCGCACCTCGGGCACGCAGATCGAGGACCAGGGCATCGAGCTCAAGGCCGCCGCCCGGCTGCGCGAGCAGGTCGGCGACCGCGGCCATATCAACGTCAACAGCTACAACCGCATCGTGCTGCTGACCGGCGAGGCACCCAGCGAGGGCGACCGCGCCGCGGCCGAGCGCGTCGTGGCCCAGGTCGAGAACGTCAACCGCGTGCTCAACGAGATCGTGGTGGCCGGCAACAGCTCGCTGAGCAGCCGCTCCAACGACGTGCTGATCGCGAGCAAGGTCAAGGCCAGCCTGGTGGACGCGCGCGACCTGATCTCCAACGCCTTCTATGTGGTGGTGGAGCGCGGCACGGTCTTCATCATGGGCCGCGTGACCGAACGGGAGGCCACCCGCGCCAGCGAGATCGCGCGCGGCGTCGGCGGCGTGCAGAAGGTGGTGCGGGCGATGGAGGTGATCAGCGAAGAGGAACTCGCGCGCATCACGCCCAAGCCGAAACAGTGAGCCCCTCGCCCAGGGGTACCTGGGCGATCCCCCGAGGGATGCCGATGCTCGCGCGGGTTGCCGCGCGCTCACATCGGCTCAAGCCATCCTTGGGGCGCCCCGGCGGATGGCTTGATCAGGCAGCCATTACTTCAGCCGTTTGATCAGGCTCGAGGTGTCCCAGCGCCCGCCGCCCAGGGTCTGGACGTCGGCGTAGAACTGGTCCACCAGGGCGGTCACCGGCAGCTTGGCGCCGTTGCGGCGCGCCTCGTCCAGCACCAGGCCCAGGTCCTTGCGCATCCAGTCGACCGCGAAGCCGAAATCGAACTGGTCGGCCACCATGGTCTTGCCGCGGTTGTCCATCTGCCAGCTCTGGGCCGCGCCCTTGCCGATCACGTCCAGCACCTGCCTCATGTCCAGGCCCGCCTTCTGACCGAAGGCCACGGCCTCGGACAGACCCTGCACCAGGCCGGCGATGCAGATCTGGTTCACCATCTTGGCCAGCTGGCCGGCGCCGCTCTCGCCCACCAGGGTCACGGCCTTGGCGAAGGCCAGGGCCACCGGTTGCATGGTCTCGAAGGGCGCGGCATCGCCGCCGCACATCACGGTCAGCGCGCCATTGACGGCGCCGGCCTGGCCGCCCGAGACCGGCGCATCGACGAACTGCAGGCCGCGCTTGAGCGCCTCGGCATGCAGCTCGCGCGCCAGCTCGGCGGAAGCGGTCGTGTGGTCGACGAAGATGGCCCCGGAGCGCATGCCGGCAAAGGCCCCGGCCTCGCCCAGCACGACGCTGCGCAGATCGGCGTCGTTGCCGACGCAGGCAAACACGATATCGGCATCGGCCGCCGCGGCCGCCGGCGTCGCGGCGAAGGTGCCGCCGTATTCCTTGGCCCAGGCCTCGGCCTTGGCCGCGGTGCGGTTGTAGACCGTCACCGCATGGCCGGCCCGGGCCAGATGGCCGGCCATGGGATGCCCCATGACGCCGAGGCCGAGGAACGCCAGCTTGCGCGGCGCGATGGATTCATAGGTGCGAGTGCTCATGCTGTGCTTCCTGTCGACGAACTCGACGGATTCTCCAACACATGCCGTCCCCATCCAGCGACCGCCGCGGATCCGGCTCCGCCGGTAGGGGTGGTCAGACGATCGTCAAATGCTCGGTGCCGGAAGACAGGTCGCCCTGGCGTGCGCGCTCGCTGTTCAGCTTGATCTGCAGCCGCAGGTCGTTGACCGAGTCGGCATTGCGCAGCGCGTCCTCGTAATTCACCTTGCCCTGTTCGTAGAGGTCGAACAGGGCCTGGTCGAAGGTCTGCATGCCCTGCTCGCGCGAGCGCTTCATCAGTTCCTTGATCTCGCTGACCTCGCCCTTGAAGATCAGGTCGGAGATGAGCGGCGTGTTCAGCAGGATCTCCACCGCGGCGATGCGGCCCTTGCCCTCCTGGCGCGGCAACAGGCGCTGGCTGACCAGGGCGCGCAGATTCAGCGACAGGTCCATCAGCAGCTGGCTGCGGCGCTCCTCGGGGAAGAAGTTGATGATGCGGTCCAGCGCCTGGTTGGCGCTGTTGGCGTGCAAGGTGGCCATGCAGAGGTGGCCGGTCTCGGCGAAGGCCACGGCATGCTCCATCGTTTCGCGGTCGCGGATCTCGCCCATCAGGATCACGTCGGGCGCCTGACGCAGCGTGTTCTTCAGCGCCGCTTCCCAGTTGTCGGTGTCGATGCCCACCTCGCGCTGCGTGACGATGCAGTTCTTGTGCGGATGCACGAACTCGATCGGGTCTTCGATCGTGATGATGTGGCCGTAGGTGCTCTCGTTGCGGTGGTCGATCATCGCCGCCAGGCTGGTGCTCTTGCCCGAGCCGGTGGCGCCCACCACGATCACCAGGCCGCGCTTGGCCTGCACCACCTCGTTGAGGATCGGTGGCAGATCCAGCTGGGCGATGGTCGGCAGGGTGGCGGGAATCGTGCGCAGCACCAGGCCGACCTGGCCCTGCTGCAGAAAGGCATTGGCGCGGAAGCGTCCGATACCGGCCGGCGAGATCGCGAAGTTGCACTCCTTGCTGCGCTCGAACTCGGCCGCCTGCTTGTCGTTCATGATGGAACGTGCCAGCTGCAGCGTGTGGTTGCCGGTCAGCGGCTGCGGCGAGACCTTGGTGACCTTGCCGTCCACCTTGATGGCGGGCGGGAAATCCGCGGTCAGGAACAGGTCCGACCCGCGGCGCGAGATCATCAGGCGCAGCAGATCGTTGATGAATTTTGAGGCCTGATCGCGTTCCATAAATTCTCCAGTTCGATAGCCGCTACGGGCCGAGCGCCGGGCCGCCCCAAGCCGGCCCGCGCTGCAATCCGATACGGGCCACGGCCCGCATCGGATTGCACCCCCTCGGGGGGTGGCCCGACGTACCCGCCGGGCCGGGGCTCCCAATCACCCGGGGAAGTTGTCCGGGAACTTCGCCTTGGAGCGCGCCTCGGCGGGCGAGATGATGTTGCGCCTCACCAGATCGGTGAGGTTCTGGTCCAGGGTCTGCATGCCCAGGCTGTTGCCGGTCTGGATGGCCGAGTACATCTGTGCCACCTTGTTTTCGCGGATCAGATTGCGGATCGCCGAGGTGCCCAGCATGATCTCGTGCGCCGCGACCCGGCCGGTGCCGTCCTTGAGTTTGCACAGGCTTTGCGAGATCACCGCCACCAGCGACTCCGACACCATCGCCCGCACCATTTCCTTCTCGGCCGCCGGAAACACGTCGACGATGCGGTCCACGGTCTTGGCCGCCGAGGAGGTGTGCAGGGTGCCGAACACCAGGTGGCCGGTCTCGGCCGCGGTCAGCGCCAGGCGGATGGTTTCCAGGTCGCGCATTTCGCCCACCAGCACCGCGTCCGGGTCCTCGCGCAGCGCCGAGCGCAGCGCGTTGGCGAAACTCAGCGTGTGCGGCCCGACCTCGCGCTGGTTGATCAGGCTCTTCTTCGATTCATGCACGAACTCGATCGGATCCTCGATGGTGAGGATGTGGCCATACTCGTTCTCGTTCAGGTGATTGACCATGCCGGCCAGCGTGGTCGACTTGCCCGAGCCCGTCGGACCGGTCACCAGCACCAGGCCGCGCGGCTTCAGCGCCAGATCGGCGAAGACCTTGGGCGCGTTCAGCTGCTCCAAGGTCAGGATCTTGGACGGAATGGTCCGGAACACGGCGCCGGCGCCCCGGTTCTGGTTGAAGGCATTGACGCGAAAGCGCGCCAGGCCCTGGATCTCGAACGAGAAGTCGCACTCCAAGGTCTCTTCGTAGGCCTTGCGCTGCGAGTCGCTCATGATGTCGTACACCATGTCGTGCACCTGCCGGTGCTCCAGCGCCTCGACATTGATGCGGCGCACATCGCCATGCACCCGAATCATCGGCGGCAGTCCGGCCGAGAGATGCAGGTCGGAGGCCTTGTTCTTGACCGAGAATGCCAGCAGTTGGGTGATATCCATGAGGAAGGCGAATAGCTGAAGGCCATTATGGCGACGATCTCCGAGAACTTACAACAGCTCCATCAGCGCATCACAAGTGCTTGCAAGACCGTCGGTCGCCCCGTGCAAAGCGTCACGCTGCTGGCTGTCAGCAAGACGTTTCCAGGCGACGCCGTGCGCGCCGCCCATGCCGCCGGCGAGCATCGCTTCGGCGAGAACTATGTGCAGGAGGGTCTGGACAAGATCGCGCAGCTGGCCGACCTGCGCGGCCGGCTCGAATGGCATCTGATCGGCCCGCTGCAGAGCAACAAGACGCGCGCGGTGGCCGAGGCCTTCGACTGGGTGCACAGCGTGGACCGGTTGAAGATCGCCGAGCGCCTGTCGGCGCAGCGCCCGGCCGGAATGCCGCCGCTGCAGGTCTGCCTGCAGGTCAATATCAGCGGCGAGGCCAGCAAGAGCGGCTGCTCGGTGGCCGAGCTGCCGGCGCTGGCCGGCGCGGTGGCGGCGCTGCCACGGCTGCGCCTGCGCGGCCTGATGGCCATCCCCGAGCCGGCCGCCGACGTCGCGGCGCAGCGGCCGCCGCACCGCGCGCTGGCGCGCCTGCTGGCCGAACTGAACGCCACGCAAGACCTGGCCCTGGATACCCTGTCGATGGGCATGAGCGCCGATCTGGAGGCCGCCATTGCCGAGGGGGCCACCCTGGTGCGGGTGGGCACCGCAATCTTCGGCACGCGGTGAACAACAAGAAGGCGGCGATGCCGCGCTACCGGCTGCTGGCCGAGGAGATCGCCGGCCTGATCGCCGGCGGCACCCTGCGCCCCGGCGAGCGCCTGCCCTCGGTGCGCCAGACCCAGGCCGCGCGCGGCTGCAGCGCCGCCACCGTGTTCCAGGCCTATTACCTGCTGGAGTCGCGCGGCCTGGTGCGCGCGGCCGAACGTTCCGGCTATTTCGTCGCGCCCCCGCCCGCGCCACGGCCGGCAGCGGCCCGACCCAGCGGCCGGCCGCGCCCGGTGGCCGTCAGCGAGCTGGTGTTCCAACTGCTGGGCAGCGGCGGCCAGGCCCTGCAGGCCCCCTTCGGCTCGGCCTTCCCCAGCCCCGCGCTGTTCCCGCTGGATGCGCTGCGCCGCGCGCTGGCGGCCGGCGCGCGCTTGACCCGCCCGGCCCAGCTGACCGCCGAAGTCCCGCTGGGCCACGAGGAGCTGCGCCGCCAGATCGCGCTGCGCTATCTGCGCCAGGGCCTGACGGTGGCGCCCGAGGAGATCGTGCTGACCAACGGCGCGCTGGAGGGGCTGAACCTGAGCCTGCAGCTGCTGACCCGCCCCGGCGATGCGGTGCTGATCGAATCGCCCTGCTTCTACGCGGCGCTGCAGGCCCTGGAACGCCTGGGGCTGCGCGCCATCGAGCTGCCCACCGACCCGGCCGAGGGCGCCGACCTGGACGCGCTGGCGCGGCTGATCGCGCGCCATGCGCCCAAGGCCTGCTGGCTGATGACGAGCTTCCAGAATCCGCTCGGCAGCCTGATGCCGCCGGACCGCAAGCGCGCCCTGGCGGCGCTGCTGGAGCGCCATGGCATCCCGCTGATCGAGGACGATGTCTATGCCGAGCTGCAGCATGCGGGCGCGCCGCCGCTGCCGGCCAAGGCCTTCGAGGGCGAGGTGCCGGTGCTGCACTGCGGCTCCTTCTCGAAGAGCCTGGCACCCGGCTACCGGGTCGGCTGGGTGGCGGCCGGCCGCCTGGCGCCGGCCCTGCTGCGCGCCAGGCAGAGCCAGAGCCTGTCGGGCTCCTGGCCGGCCCAGGCCGCGGTCGCGCAATACCTGCAGGGCGGCGACTTCGATCGCCACCTGCGCGCGCTGCGCCGCAGCCTGGCGCGCCAGCAGCAGGCCATGCTGGACGCCATCGCCCGCCATTTCCCGCCGGCCACCCGGGTGAGCCGGCCGCAGGGCGGCTATTTCCTCTGGGTGGAGCTGCCCGCCGGCTGCGACAGCCTGGCCCTGCATGGGCCGGCCCTGGCCGAGGGCATCAGCCTGGCGCCGGGGCCGATGTTCTCGGCCGGCGGCGCCTTCCGCCACTGCCTGCGCCTGAACTCCGGCCAGCCCTGGACGCCCGTGCTGGAGCGGGCGATGGCAAGGCTGGGCCGGCTGATAGGGTCGCAACTTGGCTGATCTGCTCCTTCCCGTCCCGGCCCGGCGCGGGCACCATCGGGCCCGATGAGAGCGATCCATGTCCTCCCGCTGCTCCTGGCCCTGCTGCTCGCCGGCCCGGGCGGCGCCGTGCCGCCCCGGGTCGAGGACAGCCTGGCCCAGCGCGCCCAGGCCTGCACCCTGTGCCATGGCAAGGAGGGTCGCGCCGCGGCCGACGGCTATTACCCGCGCCTGGCCGGCAAGCCGCAAGGCTACCTGTACAAGCAGCTGCTGAACTTCCGCGACGGCCGGCGCGACTACGGCCTGATGAGCGAGCTGGTCGCGCCGCTGTCCGATGCCTATCTGCACGAGCTGGCCGGTCATTTCGCCGCGCTGGACCTGCCCTACGGCCCGCCGCAGGCCCCGACGCTGGACGCCGCCGCGCTGGCGCGCGGCCGGGCCCTGGTGCAGCAGGGCGACAAGGCGCGCGGCATCCCGGCCTGCGTGCAATGCCATGGCGAACGCCTGACCGGGGTCCAGCCCTTCGTGCCGGGCCTGCTGGGACTGCCGCGCGACTATCTGAACGGCCAGCTGGGCGCCTGGCGCAGCGGCCAGCGCCGCGCCGTCGCGCCCGACTGCATGGCCGAGATCGCCCGCCGGCTGCGTCCCGATGAGATCAATGCCGTCTCGCAATGGCTGTCCGCCCAGGCCCTGCCGGCCGGCGGTGCCAAGCCGGCGGCCGGCTTCGGCGGCCCGCTGCCGGTCGAATGCGGAGACCTGCGGTGAAGCGGCGACTGGGCCTGCTGCTGGCGGCCGGCACCCTGCTGGGCGCGACGCTGGCGGCGCTGGCGACGCTCTGGGCCCTGAACCGCCTGGACGAGCAGCCGCCCTCCCCGACGCCACTGGCGATCACGCCGGCCCTGGTCGAACGCGGCGCCTACCTGGCCCGTGCCGGCAACTGCATGGGCTGCCACACCGAGCGCGGCGGCCAGCCCTATGCCGGCGGCCGCGCCGTGCCCACGCCCTTCGGCAGCGTGTTCGCCCCCAATCTGACCCCCGACCCCTCCACCGGCCTGGGCGCCTGGTCGGCCGACGAGTTCTGGCGCGCGCTGCACAACGGCCGCGGCCGCGACGGCCGGCTCCTGACGCCCGCCTTCCCCTACACCAACTACGCGCTGGTGACGCGCGCCGACAGCGACGCGCTCTACGCCTACCTGCGCAGCCTGGCGCCGGTGACCCGTCCGAACCGGCCGCACGAGCTGCGCTTCCCCTACGACACCCAGGCCGCGCTGGCCGTCTGGCGCGCGCTCTACTTCCGCCCCGCGGTGTTCACGCCCGACCCCGGTCACGGCGCTTCCTGGAACCGCGGCGCCTACCTGGTGCAGGGCCTGGGCCATTGCAGCGCCTGCCATGCGCCGCGCAACGGCCTGGGCGCCAACGGCGGGCCGGCCGACTTCAGCGGCGGCATGCTGCAGGAACTGGGCTGGCATGCCCCCTCGCTGCATGACCCGTCCGAGGCCGGCGTGGCGCGCTGGAGCGCGGCCGAGCTGCGCCAATGGCTGCAGACCGGCCGCAACGCGCACGCCACGGCCCTGGGCCCGATGGGCGAGGTGGTGCTGGGCAGCACCCAGCATCTCGGCGAGGACGATCTGGAGGCGATGGCGACCTATCTGCGCGGCCTGTCCCTGCAGACGCGACCGCGCGCCAAGCCGCCGCGCCCCGACCCGGCCCTGCGCGAACTGGGCGCCAAGCTCTACGAGCAGCATTGCGCCTCCTGCCACGGCGCGCAGGGTCAGGGCGTGCCGGGCATCTATCCGGCCCTGGCCGGCAGCCGCACCGTGACCATGGACTCCAGCGCCAACCTGCTGCGCGTCATCCAGCGCGGCGGCTTCGCCCCGGCCACCGCCGGCAATCCGCGCCCCTTCGGCATGCCGCCCTTCGCCGGCGTGCTGAACGATCGCGAACTGGCCGCCCTGGCCAGCTATCTGCGCAACGCCTGGGGCAACCAGGCCGGCGACGTGCGGCCTCTGGACGTGCTGCGGCACCGCTAGCAAGCCGGAACGCAGATCGACAGCGTCAGGTCTTGCCTCGCAAGACCTGACCCCGGCAACCGCATGCGCCGCGCGTCGGCCGGTGTTAACCCTAGGTTTCCGGTTGTAACCGCGATCTTTGTCACGTGCCTCCGCGGCACCTTCGAGACACCCCCTAAAGCGGGGGTCGTTCGCCCCGATAGTCCGGGCTGCACCCGTTACCGCGGGCTTTCGAAGTCAATGATCGAACCGAGGGATCTTCCGATGAGGTTTCTGACACAGCTGCGCATCAGCCATCGACTGGCCGTCAGCTACGCCCTGCTCGTCCTGTTGCTGATCGCGATCGGCGCCTTCGGCGCCCACAACGCCAGCCGCCTGGCCCGCGACCTGGACAGCATGGCCAACACCAGTCTTGTGAAGATTGCCGCGGCCAATGCGCTGGAAGGCAATGTCAATGTGATCGCCCGCGCCGCGCGCGACCTGATCCTGCTGGACGAGGCGCGCCAGATCAAGCGCCAGAACGCCGCCATCGACGAGGCCGTGGCCGACACCGAGAAGCAGCTGGCCAGCCTGGGCGCCGGCAGCGACGCCAAGGAAAAGGAGCTGATCGCCCAGGTGCGCGACACCGAGCTCAAGTTCCTGGCCGCCGCCGCCAAGTTCCGCAAGGTGGCCGAGGCCGGCAATCCGGACGAGTCGCGCGAGAGCCTGATCACCGACGTGCGCCCCGCCCAGACCGCCTACCAGAACGGCCTGAAGGGGCTGGTCGATCTGCAGTTCGACAACGCCCGCAACCTGGCCGTCTCCGGCGGCGAACTGGCGCGCAACTCGGTGCTGGTGACCCTGGTGCTGGTGGTCGCGGCGGTGGCCATCGGCGGCGTCGGCGGCTTCACGATCGCCCGCTCCATCGTGCTGCCGGCCCGCAAGGCCCAGACCGCCGCCCAGGCGATCGCCGCGGGCGACCTGACCCAGCGCATCGAGGTCGAGGGCAGCGACGAGCTGTCGCAGATGCTGGCCGCGATGCGCGACATGCAGGTGGCGCTGTCGGGCGTGGTGCAGAGCGTCAGCTCGGCCGCCGGCGAGGTGGCGCACAACTCCGGCCTGATCGCCGGCAGCAACCAGGACCTGTCGGACCGCACCGCGCGCTCCGCCTCCAGCCTGCAGAACACCGCCGCCTCGGTGGAGCAGATCGCCTCGAACCTGAACGGCGCCAGCCAGCTGACCCGCAAGGCCGCCGGCATCGCCAACAAGGCGCGCCAGTCGGCCTCGGCCGGCGGCGCGGTGGTGACCGAGGTCGTCACCACGATGCAGGCGATCAGCCAGAGTTCCAAGAAGATCGGCGACATCATCGGCGTGATCGACGGCATCGCCTTCCAGACCAACATCCTGGCGCTGAACGCCGCGGTCGAGGCGGCGCGCGCCGGCGAGCATGGCAAGGGCTTCGCGGTCGTCGCCTCCGAGGTGCGCGCGCTGGCCTCGCGCAGCGCCCAGGCCGCCAAGGAGATCAAGGTGCTGATCCAGGAATCGTCCGTCAAGGTCGAGGCCGGCACCGAGCTGGTCAACAACGCCGGCGCGACGATCCGCTCGGTGGTCGACGAGGTCAACAACATGGGCCAGCTGATCGAGGAGATCTCGCATTCGGCCCAGGAGCAGGCCGCCGGCGTCGGCGTGGTCAACAGCGCGATGAACGAGCTGGACCAGACCACCCAGCAGAACACCACGCTGGTGGACGAGCTGAGCCGCTCGACCGACGAACTCAAGCAGAGCTCCTCGCGCCTGCTGGACGCGGTCGGCTTCTTCCGCGCCACGCCCACGTCCGCCTGAACCGACACCCCCGGATTTTTCATCGCACTCACGAGCTCCCGCATGAAACAACAGTTCTCCACGCTCAAGTTCCTGGCCGCCGCCGCGCTGGCCGTCGGCCTGGCCGCCCAGGCCTCGACGCCCAAGGTCGTCAAGAAGGTGCCGCCCGAGTTCCCGCGCGAGGCCGCGCAGCAGTCGATCACCAGCGGCGTGGTCAAGGCCAAGCTGTCGATCGACGGCGAAGGCAAGGTCACCGAGGTGGCCATCGTCGAAGCCGAGCCGCGCCGCGTGTTCGACAAGGCCGTGACCCGCGCGCTGATGGACTGGCGCTTCGAGGCCAGCGGCGAGAAGCAGACCCATGAGGTCAAGCTGGTGTTCCGCAACGAGGACTGACGCTCGGCACCGGCGTTCCGCCGGCAGGGCGGCGCCGAGCCCAGCCCTTTCACGAGGCCCGCCCATGGCGGGCTTCGTCGCTTTGCAACAAAAAGTATTTGTCGTGCCCCATGACGCGCCGCTATGCTCGCGCTGCGCATGCGATGGGCCACAGAGCCCGCATGCGCCACCGGACAGCTTTCGCCGCGCTCCGCGGTACGGCAACAGGGGGTGTCTTCATGCGCAACAATGGGCCCGTGACCCAGCGGGAGTTCCCGTTCCCGACCGGCGAGACCCTGGTCTCCACCACCGATCTGCAAGGGCGCATTCTTTACTGCAACAGCGCCTTCGTCGTGGTCAGCGGCTTCCCGCGTGACGAATTGCTGGGCCAGCCCCACAACATGATCCGCCACCCGGACATGCCGCCCGAAGCCTTCCGCGACATGTGGGAAACCATCCAGAGCGGCCAGCCCTGGTCGGCCATGGTGAAGAACCGGCGCAAGGACGGCGATCACTACTGGGTGCAGGCCAATGTGACGCCGCTGCTGGACGAGCGCGGCCAGCCCAACGGCTTCATGTCGGTGCGCACCGAGCCCGAGCGCCAGGACGTGGAGGCCGCCGAAGCGCTCTATGCGCGCATGCGCCAGCAGGGCGAACAGGGCGCGCTGAAGCTGCGCCAGGGTCAGTTGGTCGACGGCTCGCTGGGCGGCCGGCTGCGCGAGGCGCTGCGCCTGAGCCTGGGCACGCGCATGAGCTTGACCGTGCTGCTGGCCGGGCTGATGGGGCTGTCGCTGGGCCTGTGGCTGGCCGGTACGGGCTCCTGGGCCGTCGGTGCCGGCGCCCTGGGCCTGGCGGTGCTCGCCCTGCTGGGCGGCTGGTACCTGCGCGGCGCCGCGATCGCGCCGATCGAATCGCTGGTGCGCTTCGCCAACCGCATCGCCGCGGGCGATCTGACCCAGCACATCAAGAGCACGCGGCGCGACGAGATCGGCCGTGCCACCGCGGCGCTGGCCCAGCTCAACGTCAATCTGATGTCCATCGTGCGCGACGCCCGCATCGGCGTGATGCAGGTGCGCCAGGGCTCGCAGGCCATCTCGGCCGGCAACCAGGACCTGTCGGGCCGCACCGAGACCCAGGCCAGCAATCTGCAGCAGACCGCCTCCTCGATGGAGCAGATCACCAGCACCGTGCATGCCAGCACCGAGATGGCCGCCAATGCCGCCGCCCAGGCCGGCGCGGCGCGCGAGGTCAGCCAGCGCAGCGCCGCCGCGGTGCAGGCCGTCGCCGCCACCATGCAGAACATCAACGAGGCCTCGGCCCGCATCGCCGACATCATCCAGGTGGTCGACAGCATCGCCTTCCAGACCAACATCCTGGCGCTGAACGCCGCGGTGGAGGCGGCGCGCGCCGGCGAGCAGGGGCGCGGCTTCGCGGTCGTCGCGGCCGAGGTGCGCACGCTGGCGCAGCGCACCTCCGAGGCCGCCAAGGAGGTGCGCGGCCTGATCCAGGCCTCCAGCGAGCGCGTCTCCGAGGGCGGCACCCAGGTGCAGAACGCCAGCCGCGCGATGGGCGAGGTGCAGCATGCGGTGGAAGAGGTGCATGGCCTGATCACCCGCATCAGCCAGGGCATGAGCGAGCAGATGCAGGGCATGGACCAGATCAATACCGCGGTGGCCCAACTCGACAGCCTGACGCAGCAGAATGCCGCGCTGGTGGAGCAGGTGTCGGCCGCGGCCCTGGGGCTCAACGAGAAGGCGCAGGAGGTGGCCAACTCGGTCAGCGTGTTCCGTCTGCAGGGCCAGTCCAGCGACACCCCGCCCGACGCCGTGGCCCTGCGGCGCGCGGCGCGTCTGGCGCGCGGCTGAGGCCGGCGCGGCCAGAGGCCCGGCGACTCCTCCGGGGCCCGCACGCTGCGCGGGCCGCGCCGGACCCGCGCGGTGGTGCAACAAATTGCACACCGCTGCCGCGCAATGGAAACCGACTCGCCGATCGACACGCCAATTGCTGGCATGCTCGCGGCCGTGCTGAAAACGATCCCCACTCACCAGCTGCGCCTGGGCATGTTTCTCCACCAGCTGAGTGGCTCCTGGATAAGCCACCCCTTCTGGCGCTCCCGCTTCATGCTGCGCGACGCGCGCGACATCGAGCGCATCCGCGAGGCCGGCATCGCCGAGGTGGTGATCGACACCGACCAGGGCCTGGACGTGGCGCCCGAGCCCGCCGAGGCCACGCCGCCACCGCCGGGCAGCGCGGCCGCCCCCGCCGAGCCGGCCGCTGCGCTGCCACCGGCCCATCCCGCCATCGCCAGCGCCGGCCCGCAGTACAGCGCCGCGCTGGACGTCAGCCGGCGCTCGCTGGGCGCCGTGGTGGAGCTGTTCCAGCAGGCCCGCCTGGGCCAGGCCCTGGACGCCCGGACCTGCGTGCCGGTGGTCGAGGACGTGATGAGCTCGGTCAGCGACAAGCCCAGCGCGCTGATCAGCCTCGCACGGCTCAAGACCGTGGACGACTACACCTATATGCACGCGGTGGCCACCTGCGCGCTGATGGTGGGTCTGGCGCGCCAGATGGGCCTGCCCGACGACAAGGTGCGCGAGGCCGGCCTGGCGGGCCTGCTGCTGGACACCGGCAAGGCGGCCATCACCGCGGTCGCGCCCGAGCTGCTGAACAAGCCAGGCCGGCTGAACGACGAGGAAATGGCCCTGCTGCAGACCCATGCGCGGCGCGGCCACGAGATGCTGCTCAAGGAGGGCGGCTTCAGCGCCGCCGTGCTGGATGCCGTGCTGCACCACCACGAGCGCATGGATGGCAGCGGCTACCCCGACGCGCTGCCCGGCGCCAAGATCGCGCCGCTGGCGCGCATGGCGGCGATCTGCGATGTCTACGACGCCGTCACCTCGCGCCGCCCCTATCGCGCGCCCTGGGACCCGGGCGAGGCGATGCGCCATATGGCCCAGGCCAAGGGCCAGTTCGACGCCCAGATCTTCCAGCACTTCGTCAAGGCGGTCGGCATCTACCCGGTCGGCTCGCTGGTGCGGCTGCAGTCGGACCGGCTGGCGGTGATCGTCGCCCAGGGCAGCGCGTCGCTGCTCAAGCCCAGGGTCAAGGTGTTCTACACCGTCGAGGACCAGCACCGGCTCAGCCCGGCCTTCGAACTGGACCTGGCCGACCCGGCCGCGGCCGACAAGATCGTCGGCGTGGAGCCGCCGGCCTCCTGGCGCTTCCAGGACCTTGAGCAGCTGTGGCTGGATCGGTAGCCGCAAAGACAAAGGGCCCGCACTTGGTGCGAGCCCCTGACTTATAAAGTAAGTATCTACTTACTGTTCGGCGAAGGCACGTTCGATCACGAAGTCGCCAGGCTTCTGCGTCGAGCCTTCCTCGAAGCCGCGCGCTTCCAGCATCACCTTCAGGTCCTTCAGCATGCCGGGGCTGCCGCAGATCATCACGCGGTCGTTGGCCACGTCCAGCTTGGGCAGGCCCAGATCGGCCTCGATCTTGCCCTGCTCCAGCAAGGTCGTGATGCGGCCCTGGTTGCGGAAGGGCTCGCGGGTCACGGTCGGGTAGTACAGCAGCTGCTGGCTGGCGAACTCGCCCAGGAACTCGTGCTCGTGCAGCTCCTTGGTGATCAGGTCCTGGTAGGCCAGCTCGTCCACATGGCGGCAGCCATGCACCAGGATGACCTTCTCGAAGCGCTCATAGGTGGCCGGATCGCGGATCAGGCTCAGGAAGGGCGCCAGGCCGGTGCCGGTGGCCAGCAGCCAGAGGTTCTTGCCGGGGTGCAGGTAGTCGGTCAGCAGGGTGCCGGTGGGCTTGCGGCCGATCAGCAGCTTGTCGCCCGGCTGCAGATGCTGCAGGCGCGAGGTCAGCGGGCCGTCCGCCACCTTGATGCTGAAGAACTCCAGATGTTCCTCGTGATTGGCACTGGCCACGCTGTAGGCGCGCAGCAGCGGGCGACCCTCGACCTTCAGGCCCAGCATCGTGAAATGCCCGTTCTGGAAACGGAACGCGGTGTCGCGGGTGGTGGTGAAGCTGAACAGCCGGTCGGTCCAGTGACGGACGCTCAGCACCTGTTCTTCGTTGAAAGCACTCATGAGCGGGCCTTAAGTAATAACCCGCGATTTTAACGAAGCCCGCCGCGCCGCAGCAAATAGCCGCTTCTTATAACCTTAAGCCTTGATGTCGAGCAAAGTTCCGTCGGCCCGGATCTGAGTTTGCAATACGCGCAGATTGGCCACGAAGCTGTAGGTGGCGCTGCGCTGCTCCACCAGCTCCCGCTCGGCCGACACCTCGACCTGCTGCGCGCGTTCGGTACGGGTGGCCACGCCGCCCTCGTCCGGCAGGCTGCTGGCCGCCACGCGCTCCGACCGGAAGCCGGGCGTCTGCAGATTGGCCACATTGTGGGCCGAGGCGCGCAGCCGCTCTTGGGCGGCGGACATGCCGGACAAGGCGGTGGACAGGCTGATGGCCATGGCGAAAGCTCCGTGGTCGGCAGGCGGGATGCCCGGATTCTTGCCTCGATATCGGCCGCGCCGCGCCGAACTTGAGAAAAGAAGCCGCTTCCCAGCCCAATTTCACACGCCGGGCCGGGGACAATCGGCGCTTTCCTATCCCAGCCGAGCAGACAGACGATGGCCATCCAGTGGTTCCCGGGTCATATGAATTCGACCCGTTACGCGATCAAGGACCGCATGAAGGCGGGGCTGGACGTGGTGATCGAGCTGCTGGACGCCCGCCTGCCCGGCTCCAGCCGCAACCCGCTGCTGGCCCAACTGACCGAGGGCAAGCCCAGCCTGAAGCTCTTGAACAAGCAGGACCTGGCCGATCCGGCGCGCACGGCCGAGTGGCTGGTCTACTACAACGCCCTGCCCGCGACCCGCGCGATCGGGCTGGACGCCAGCATCGTCGCGCCCGCCAAGGCCCTGATGAGCGCCTGCCGCGAGCTGGCGCCGAACCGCGGCGGCATGGCCAAGCCGCTGCGCGTGCTGATCTGCGGCATCCCCAATGTCGGCAAGTCCACCCTGATCAACACCCTGATGGGCAAGCGCGCCACCAAGACCGGCGACGAGCCCGGCATCACCAAGGTCGAGCAGAAACTGGTGCTGGAGAACGACTTCTACCTGTTCGACACGCCCGGCATGCTGTGGCCCAAGATCACCGTACCCCAGGTCGGCTTCAACCTGGCCGCCAGCGGCGCGGTGGGCCGCAACGCCTTCGTCGAGGAGGAAGTGGCGGTGGAACTGCTGGCCTATCTGCGCCGGCATTACGCGCCGCTGCTGCTGGAGCGCTACAAACTGGAGGTCGACCCGGCCTGGGCCGACGAGGAACTGCTGGAGCAGCTGGGCAGGAAGCGCGGCGCCGTGCTCAGCGGCGGCCGGGTCAATCTGCAGAAGGCGGCCGAGATTCTGATGTACGAGTTCCGCCAGGGCACGCTGGGCCGCATCACGATCGAGACGCCCGAGGAGTTTGCCGCCTGGAGCGCCGCCGGAGAGCTGGCCGAGGCCCAGCGCCTGGAAGAGCAGAAGGCGCGCAAGGCGGCGCGCAAATCCGGCCGCTAGTTCAGCCCCAGCAGCGCACGCGCCTCGGCCGGGTTGGCGACCGCGCGCCCGGCACGGCGCGCGCAGGCCGCCAGGGCCTCGATCAGCTCGCCATTGCCGCGCGCGCGTTCGCCGTCCGGCAGATAGAAGCTGTCCTCCAGGCCCGTGCGCAGCATGCCGCCCAGCTCGGCGGTCTTCTGGTGCACCGGCCAGATCTCGGCGCGGCCGATCAATGTCGTCTGCCAGACCGCGCCGGGCGCCAGCCAGCGCGGCAAGAGGGCCAGCAACTCCGCATCGCAGGGCATGCCCGAGGCCACGCCCATCACGAAGTTGTACTCGGGCACGCCCGCGAACATCCCCGCCTTCAGGTACATACCCACCGAGCGCAGGATGCCCAGGTCGAAGCATTCGAACTCGGGATGCGTGCCGCACTCGGCCATCACATCCAGAAAGGCCTGCACCTTGTCCACCGGGTTGTCGAACACCATCGGCGGCCAGGCCCAGCGGCCATCGTCCTTTAGCTTCAGATAGTTGAGGCTGCCGGCATTGCAGGCGGCGATCTCTGGCCGCACGCGCCGGATGCAGGCGGCCGGGCCGGCGATGTCGGCGCCGATTACGCCGGTCGTCAGGTTGATGATGACGCCGGGGCAGGCGGCGCGGATCGCAGCGACCACGGCCTCGGCCAGGTCCGGGTCCCAGCTGGGCAGATGACCCATGCCCTCCTCCTGGCGGCGCAGATGCACATGCATCACCGCGGCGCCGGCCTCGAAGGCGGCGCGCGCCTCGGCCGCCATCTGGGCCGGCGTCACCGGCACCGGATGCTGGCGCGGGTCGGTCAGAACGCCGGTCAGCGCGCAAGTCAGGATCGCCTTGTCCATGCCTGTCAGTCCTCAAGTTCGACCAGCAGCGCGCCGGCCGCGACCGCGTCGCGCGGGCCGACATGCACGGCCCTGACGCGGCCGGCGCGGCCCGCTGTCAGCCACATCTCCATCTTCATCGCCTCGACGCTAAGCAAGGCCTGGCCCTCGGCCACGGTGTCGCCCACCCGCACCATCAGCTGGGCCACCAGGCCGGCCACCGGCGCCCGCGCACGGCCGGGATCGGCGGCGCCGCGGGTCCCGGGACAGGCCGAGGGCTCGCTGAAGACGAAGACCGCAGCATCCGCGGCGGCCAGATGCAGCTCGCCCGTGCGGCGCAGCGCGACGCGCTTGCAGTGCAGCCCGTCCAGCGCCAGGATCTGCCGGCCCTCGGCGTCCCGGCCGAGCAGCTCGACCCGGTGCGTCCGCCCCTGCGCCACCAGCGTGACCATGCGGCCCGCCGTGCTGGCGCGCCAGCGGCGCCGCTCATCGCCGCAGCACAGCACCAAGTCGTGAAACGCGACCCCCGCCGGCCGCGCCACGGCCGGCGCATCGCCGGGCAGGGCCAGCAGCGCCGCCGCGATCAGCCAGTCTTCCGCGCCGGGCCGCGGCGCCCGCAGGATGCCCGTCTCGGCCCATTCGTCCAGGCTGCGCGTGTGCAGGCGCGCCGCGCGGAAGTCCGGATGCAGCAGTAGCTCGCGCAGGAAGTGGCCGTTGCTGGCCACACCCAGCAGCGGAGCATCCTCCAGCACGGCAACCAGCCGGCGGACGGCATCCGCCCGATCACAGCCATGGACGATCAGCTTGGCCACCATCGCGTCGTAGCAGGGCGTGACCTCGTCGCCCTCGGCGACACCATGATCGATGCGCACGCCGGGCCGGCACGCGGCGATCTCGGGCCGCCACCAGGCGATGCGGCCGGTCTGCGGCGCGAAGCCTGCATAGGGGTCCTCGGCATAAAGCCGTGCCTCGATCGCATGGCCCATGAAACGGACCTCGTCCTGCTGCAGGGGCAGCGGCTCGCCGGCCGCGACGCGCAGCTGCCACTCGACCAGGTCCAGGCCCGTCAGCGCCTCGGTCACCGGATGCTCGACCTGCAGCCGCGTATTCATCTCCAGAAAGAAATGCGCGCCACTGTCCGCGTCGAGGATGAATTCCACCGTGCCGGCGCCACGGTAGTCAACCGCCCTGGCCGCCGCTACCGCATCGCGTCCCAGCGCCTCGCGCTGCGCGGCGCTCAAGCCCGGCGCGGGCGCCTCCTCGATCACCTTCTGGCGCCGGCGCTGGCTCGTGCAGTCGCGCTCGCCGAGATGGACGATATGGCCATGCGCGTCGGCGAAGACCTGGACCTCGACATGCCGGCCGCGCGTGATCAGGCGCTCCAGCATCAGGCGGCCGTCGCCGAAGGCGCGTTCGGCTTCGAGGCGAGCATCCCGCAGCGCCGCCGGCAGCTCCTCGGCCCCCTGCACCAGTCGCATGCCGCGCCCGCCGCCACCGGCCACCGCCTTGACCAGCAGCGGAAATCCGACCGCCCCTGCCTGCGCCGGGTCCTCGCTGCCCGGCACGCAGGGCACGCCGGCTGCCTGCATCAGGCGCTTGGCGCGCGCCTTGTCGCCCATCGCCGCGATGCTGGCGGCGGCTGGCCCGATGAAGACGAGGCCCTTCTCGACGCAGGCTGCCGCAAAGTCGGAGCGCTCCGACAGGAAGCCATAGCCCGGATGGAGCGCATCGGCAGCACTGCGCCTGGCGGCCTCCAGGATCGCGCCGATGTCCAGATAGGACTGCGCGGCCGGCGCCGCGCCGATGCACAGCGCCTCGTCGGCCAGGGTCACATGGGGCGCCCGGGCATCGGCTTCGCTGAATACCGCCACCGTGCGATAGCCCAGCGCCCGCGCCGTGCGGATCACGCGGCAGGCGATCTCGCCCCTGTTGGCAATCAGGATCTTGTGAAACATGACCCGCCCGTCATCATTCAATGCCCACCCTTGGGCAGGGTGCCCTCGAGCTTGCAGATGATCGAGAGCATCACCTCGTCCGCCCCGGCGCCGATCGACACCAGGCGGCCGTCGCGGAAGCTCCGGCCGATCGGGTTGTCGCGGGTATAGCCCATGCCGCCCCAGTACTGCAGGCAGCTGTCCGCCACCTCGCGGGACAGGCGTCCGCACTTCAGCTTGGCCATCGAGGCCAGCTTGGTGACGTCCTGGCCGGCCACATAGGCCTCCACCGCGCGGTAGCTCAGCGCGCGCAGCGCCTCCACCTCGGTGCGCAGCTCGGCCAGGCGGAAATGCACGACCTGGTTGTCGAGGATGGCCTTGCCGAAGGCCCGGCGCTCGCGCGCGTAGGCGATCGTCAGGTCGATCAGCCGGTCCAGGTTCGCCAAGGTCGAGGCCGTGCCCCACAGCCGCTCCTCCTGGAACTGCAGCATCTGCAGGCCGAAGCCCTGCCCCTCCCGGCCGATCAGATGGCGCCGCGGCACGCGCACATTGTCGAAGAACAGCTGGGCCGTGTCCGACGCGTTCATGCCGATCTTGTGGATTTTCTGCCGCGTGATGCCCGGCGCATCCAGCGGCACGATGATCAGGCTCTTGTTCTGGTGCACCGGGCCTTCGGAGGTATTGGCCAGCAGGCAGCACCAGTCGGCCTGCATGCCGTTGGTGATCCACATCTTCGTGCCGTTGATCAGGTAGTCGCCGCCGTCCTGCGTCGCCCGGGTCTTGACGGCCGCCACGTCCGAGCCGCCGCCGGGCTCGGAGACGCCCAGGCAGCCCACATAGTCGCCGGCGATCGACGGGGCCAGGAACTCGCGCCGCAGTTCGTCCGAGCCGAAGCGGGCCAGCGCCGGCGTGCACATGTCGGTGTGCACGCCGATGCCCATCGGCACGCCGGCGCAGTCGCAGGTTCCCAGGGCCTCGGCCATCACCATCGAGTAGCCGAAGTCCAGGCCCTGGCCGCCGTATTCCGCCGGGTACTTCAAGCCCAGGAGGCCCAGGTCGCCGAGCTTCCTGAAGACCTCATGGGCCGGGAACTGCTCGGCCAGCTCCCAGGCCGGCACATGGGGATTCAGCTCCTTGGCGACGAACTTCGCCACCATGTCGTAGAGCGCTCGATGTTCTGCGGTCCATTGCATGATGCCTGCCTCCTTGTTCCTTACAGCCGGGCCACGCCGAAGCTGTTGGGCCTGAGATCCCGCGCCGCCGCCTCGCGCGCCAGCGTGAGGCACAGGGCCAGCAGCGCGCGCGTGTCGCGCGGGTCGATCACGCCGTCGTCCCACAATCGCGCGGTGCCGAACAGCACATGGGATTCGCGCTCGATGCGCGCGCGCAGCTGTTCGCTCTGCGCGGCCAGGGCCGCCAGCGACGCATCGGCGACCGGCAGGCCCTGCCTCTCCAGCTTGCTGCGGTTGACGATCTCCATCACCTGGGCCGCCTGGGCCCCGCCCATCACCGCGGTGCGGGCCGAGGGCCAGCTGAAGATGAAGCGCGGATCGAAGCCGCGGCCGCACATGCCGTAGTTGCCGGCGCCGAAGCTGCCGCCGACGACGATGCTGAACTTGGGCACCCGCGCATTGGCCACCGCCTGGATCATCTTGGCGCCATGCTTGATCGCGCCCTGGGCTTCGGCCTCGCGGCCCACCATATAGCCGGTGGTGTTCTGCAAGAAGACGAGGGGCAGGCCGGCCTGATCGCAGAGCTGGATGAACTGCGCGGCCTTGGTCGAGCCCTGCGGCTGGATCGGGCCGTTGTTGGCCACGATGCCCACCGCCTGGCCCTCGATGCGGGCATGGCCGCAGAGCGTGTCCGCGCCGTACAGCGCCTTGAACTCCAGCCAGTCCGAGCCGTCCACCAGGCGGGCGATGATCTCGCGCGCGTCGTAGGGCTCGCGCTCGTCCTGCGGCACCACGCCCAGCAACTCCTCGGCCGGGTACAAAGGAGCCGGCGCCGCAGGCGCCGGCGCGGCGCAATCCCAGGGCAGCTTGTCCAGCAGCTCGCGGGCCAGCGCGATCGCGTGCGCGTCGTCCTCGGCCAGGTACTCGCCCAGGCCGGTGATGCGCGCGTGCAGCTCGGCGCCGCCCAACTCCTCGTCCGTCGCCGCCTCGCCGATCGCGGCCTTCACCAGCGGCGGGCCGGCCAGATAGATGCTGGAGCGCCCCTTGACCAGGATCACGTAGTCCGACAGCCCCGGCAGGTAGGCGCCGCCCGCGGTGGAGGAGCCATGCACCACCGCGATCTGCGGGATGCCGGCGGCCGACAGCCGCGCCTGGTTGGCGAAGCTGCGCCCGCCCTCGACGAACATCTCGGCCTGGTACAGCAGATTGGCGCCGCCGCTCTCGACCAGGTAGATCAGCGGCAGACGGTTCTCCAGCGCGATCTGCTGGGCGCGCAGGGCCTTCCTCAGGCCCATCGGCGGCACCGTGCCGCCCTTGATCGCGCTGTCGCTGGCCGAGACCAGCACGCGCTTGCCCGCCACCAGACCGATGCCGACGATGGCACCGCCGCCCTGCACGGACACCCTGCCGTCGTCGTCGTGCATGCCCAGCCCCGCCAGGCTGGACAGCTCCAGGAAGCCGCTGCCGCGGTCCAGCAGCCGCGCGACGCGCTCGCGCGGCAGGAGCTGGCCCTTGGCCTCGAACTTGTCGCGCTTGCGCTCCGATTCGGCGACGACCTTGGCCTCCAGCGCCCGCACTTCGGCCAGGCGCTCGGCCATGCGCCGCGCATTGGCCTGGAAGGCGGCAGACTTCGGGTTCAGGCTGGAGGCGATCACGCTCACTTCAGCACCTCGGGCGTCACGGCGCGGTGGAAGCCCTCGAAGGGCCGGGAGCGCTGATGGTCCTGCGATGGAAACACCGCGCTCGCCAGCGCGGCGCCGCCGTCGATCTGCAGCGTGACACCGGTGATGAAGGCCGCCGCCGGCGAGAGCAGGAAGACGATGGCCGCGCTGATCTCGGCCTCGCCGGCCAGGCGGCGCAGCGGCACATGGTCCTTCAGCCGGCGGATCATCGGCCGCAGCGCCTCGCCATAGCTGTCCATGCCGCTGGACGCCACCCAGCCCGGCGCCACCGCATTGACCCGCACACCGCTGGCCGCCCATTCGACCGCCGCGCTCATCGTCAGATTGCTCATGCCGGCGCGCGCCGCGCCGCTGTGCGCCATGCCGGGCATGCCGTTGCGGAAGGCGGCCGTCATGTTGACGATGGCGCCGCCCTGCGCCTGCAGGCATTGCGTGAACAGCTCGCGCATCATCAGGAAGCCGCCGGTCAGGTTGCTCGCGACCACGGCCTCGAAACCGCGCTTGCTGATCGCCGCCAGCGGCGCGGGGAACTGGCCGCCGGCGTTGTTCACGAGCCCCGTGATCGGCCCGCCCCGCGCCAGCGCGGCGGCGACATTGGCCTTCACCGCCTCCTCGTCGCGGATGTCGAAGGCACGCCATTCGCAGCTGCCGCCATCCTCGGCAATCTCGGCCGCCACGCGTTCCAGCTTGTCGGCGCTGCGCCCCGAGATCAGCACCCGCGCGCCCAGGGCCGCCAGCTCATGCGCGACGCAGCGGCCTATCCCCGAGCCGCCGCCGGTGACCCAGAGGCGCCGACCGGCGAACAGGCCCGGCTTGAACACGCTGCGGTACCGCTCAAGATCCATGCCGGCTCCTGATTGCCCTTCGTGGCCTCGAGCTTCCGTTAACGTCACCTTGCTTTCATATTGGTGAATACCAGCAGGACGGCGCTCGCGGCCGCGGCCTAGCATGGCGGCCAACAGACCAAGCAAGCGGGGAACCCTCATGGACATGCAAGCCATCACCGAAGCCATTCGCAGCAAGGTCGGCGAGGACAGCGGCCTGGACGCCGTGCTGAAGTTCGACTGCGGCAGCGACGGCGTGGTCGTGGTCGATGCCAAGGCCGCGCCCAACCAGGTCGGCAACGCCGACCGCGAGGCCGACTGCACCGTGGCCATCACGCGCGCGAACCTGGCCGCGCTGCTGCAGGGCGAGCTCAACCCGATGAACGCCTTCATGATGGGCAAGATCAGGGTGTCGGGCGATATGGGCATCGCGATGAAGCTGCAGCGGGTGGTGTGATGGCCCACTCCCTACGCGCTGCGCGCGCCCCCTCAAGGGGGCACGCCCGAAGGCCCGGCAGAGCCGGATCCTCGGGCGCCGCTGGATTGAACGGCTTCCCCGCGCCGCAGGAGCCGCGAAGCGTCGTGGAGAACTGAGATGGATAGAAGAGCCAAGGCCGCGGCGCTGGAGATGCTGGCTTCGACCAGCGCCAGCGCGCCGCAGGAGCAGCTCTACGGCATCACCGAGCTCTGCGCCGAGTTCGGCCTGTCGCCGCGCGCGATCCGTTTCTACGAGGACAAGCAGCTGCTGCAGCCGCGCCGGGTCAACGGCGCGCGGGTCTACACGCAGCGCGACCGCGCGCGGCTGAAGATCATCCTGCGCGCCAAGGCCATCGGCTCCAGCCTGGCCGAGATCAAGCATTACCTGGATCTCTACGGCGCCCATGGCGAGGGCCGCGCCAGGCAGCTGCAATGGACCTTGGAGCGCACCGATGCCGCGATCGCCGAGCTGGAGGAAAAGCGCGCCCATATCGACGCCACCCTGGCCGAGCTGCGCCTGATCAACCAGACCGTGCGCCAGCAGCTGGCCGCACAGGAGCACAAACGATGAGCCTGCCGCTGTTTCCTTCCAGCTGGATGAACGACGAGCACCGCATGCTGCAGGACGCGGTGGCGCGCTTCTTCAGGCAGCGCTGGGTGCCGCGCGCGGCCGAGTGGCGCGAGGCCGGCATGATGGGCCGCGACACCTGGCTGGAGGCCGGCGCCAACGGCCTGCTGTGCGCCTCGATGCCCGAGCGGTACGGCGGCGGGGGCGGCGACTTCGGCCATGACGCGGTGATCCTCTTGGAGCAGGCCAAGGCCAACCTGAGCGGCTTCGGCGGCGGCCTGCATTCGGCCATCGTCGCGCCCTACATCCTGCATTACGGCAGCGAGGAACAGAAGGCCCGCTGGTTGCCGCGCATGGCCAAGGGCGAGCTGGTCGGCGCGATCGCGATGACCGAGCCCGGCACCGGCAGCGATTTGCAGAGCGTGCGCACCACGGCCAGGCATGTGACGGACGGGGAAGGCGATCACTATCTGCTCTCCGGCCAGAAGGTCTTCATCACCAACGGCCAGAACGCCAACCTCATCATCGTGGTCTGCAAGACCGGCGGCGAGGAAACAAAGGGCGCCAAGGGCATCTCGCTGATCGTCGCCGAGGTGGAGAACGCGGACGGCAGCCTGGTCGAGGGCTACCGGCGCGGCCGCAATCTGGACAAGATCGGCATGAAGGCGCAGGACACCTCGGAGCTGTTCTTCGACAAGGTCAAGGTGCCGGCCGCCAATCTGCTGGGTGGTGACACAGGTCTGGAGGGGCAGGGCTTCTTCCAGCTGATGCAGGAGCTGCCCCAGGAGCGCCTGATCATCGCGGTCAGCGCGGTGGGCGCGATGGAGCGGGCGCTGGAGGAAACCATCGCCTATACCAAGGAGCGCAAGGCCTTCGGCAAGAGCGTCTGGGAGTTCCAGAACACCCGCTTCAAGCTGGCCGAGGTGCAGGGCCAGCTGCTGGCCGCGCGCGCCTTCGTCGACGCCTGCATGGCCGCGCATCTGAAGGGCGAGCTGGATGCGGCGCGCGCCGCGCTGGCCAAGGCCTGGAGCACCGAGCTGGCCTGCCAGGTGATGGACGAATGCCTGCAGCTGTTCGGCGGCTACGGCTACATGATGGAGTACCCGATCGCCGAGCTCTATGCCGACGCGAGAGTCGCGCGCATCTATGGCGGCACCAACGAGATCATGAAGGAACTGGCCTCACGCTTTATGTAAGGGCCGTTCAAGGAGACCAAGACATGTTCGACGCCTATCTGTATGAGCACGTGCGGACGCCGCGCGGCAAGGGCAAGAAGGACGGCGGCCTGCACCAGGCCAGCCCCAGCTGGCTGCTGCGCGGCCTGCTGCAGGCGCTGCAGCAGCGTCAGGACCTGGACACGGCCCTGGTGGACGACGTGGTGCTGGGCTGCGTGACGCCGGTCGGCGAACAGGGCGCCGACATCGCCCGCACCGCGGTGCTGGACGCCGGCTGGGCCGAGACGGTGGGCGGCGTCACCCAGTCGCGCTTCTGCGCCTCCGGCCTGGAGTCGATCAACCTGGCCGCGGCCAAGGTGGCCAGCGGCTTCGAGCAGCTGGTGGTCGCGGGCGGCGTCGAAGCTATGAGCCGCTGGCCCATGGGCAGCGACGGCGGCGCCTGGTTTATGGACCCGCGGGTCAACGAGCGCCTGGGCTTCATCCCGCAGGGCATCAGCGCCGACCTGATCGCCACCCTGGAGGGTTTCGACCGCGCCGCGGTCGATGCCTATGCCAGCGAATCGCACCGCCGCGCCGCGGCCGCGCGCGCGGCGGGCTTCTTCGAGCGCTCCATCGTGCCGGTGCTGGACATCGCCGGCCTCCCCCTGCTGGCCCAGGACGAAACCATCCGAGCCGGCACCACACCGGAAACGCTCGCCAAGCTGGAGCCTTCGTTCGCCATGATGGGCGGCATGGGTTTCGACGCCACCGCGCTGCGCAAGTACACGACGGTGGAGCGCATCCAGCATGTGCACCATGCCGGCAACTCCTCGGGCATCGTCGACGGCGCGGCCCTGATGCTGGTCGGCTCCAAGGCCGGCGGCGCGGCGGCGGGGCTGAAGGCCCGCGCGCGCATCCGCGCCGCGGCCGTGATCGGCTCCGAGCCCACCATCATGCTGACCGGCCCGACCCCGGCCTGCCGCAAGGCCCTGAAACAGGCCGGCATGAGCGCGGCCGATATCGACCTCTGGGAAATCAACGAGGCCTTCGCCGTGGTGCCGATGAAGACCGCGCGCGACCTGGGCGTGGACCTGGAGCGCGTCAACGTCAACGGCGGCGCGATCGCGCTGGGCCATCCGCTCGGCGCCACCGGCTGCATCATCCTCGGCACCCTGCTGGACGAGCTGGAACGCCGCGACCTGAGCACCGGCTGCGCGACGCTCTGCGTCGGCGGCGGCATGGGCATCGCGACGATTATTGAACGGGTCTGACGACCCGCCCCCCTACGCGCTTCGCGCGCCCCCTCAGGGGGCGAGCCCGCAGGCCCGGCAAAGCCGGATCCTCGGGCTCCACTCGATCAGACCGAGTCAGTGCCGCAGCTGCAGCACAGGCTCAGCAAGGAGAACAGACATGAGCAGCAGCACTGCGCTGAAGATCGAACGAGGCGAGGACGGTGTCGTCGTCGCCACGATGGACCTGCCCGGCCATTCGATGAACATCCTCAACGAGGAACTGGCCCGCCCGCTGGCGGGGCTGGCCGATCTGCTGGAGGACGCCACGGTCACCGGCCTGATCCTGCGCTCCGGCAAGAAGGATTTCCTGGCCGGCGCCGACATCGACCGCCTGCGTGCGCTGGCAACGGCGCAGCAGGCCTTCGACGCCTCGATGGCGCTGAAGCGCTTCATCCGCCGCTTCGAGAAATGCGGCAAGCCGGTCGTCGCGATCCTCAACGGCCAGTGCAAGGGCGGCGGCCTGGAGATCGCGATGGGCTGCCATTGGCGCATCGTCATCGACGACGGACGGGCCCGCCTGGGCCTGCCCGAGGTCAAGCTGGGCTTGCTGCCCGGCGGCGGCGGCACGCAGCGCCTGCCGCGCCTGGTGGGCATGCAGCAGGCCCTGCAATGGATGGGCGAGGGCTCGGACATCAGGGCGGCGCAGGCGCTGTCCAGCGGCCTGGTCAACGAGCTGGCCGCCGATGCCGACACGGCCCTGGCCCGGGCGCGCGCCTGGATCGCGGCGAACCGCAAGCCGGTGCAGCCCTGGGACGCGCCGAAGTTCCGCTACCCCGGCGGCGATTCGCGCGCGCCGGCCGTGGCCCAACTGTTCTCGATCGCACCCTCGATGGCCTCCGCCAAGAGTTTCGGCAACTACCCGGCCCTGACCCACATCATGTCCAGCGTGTTCGAGGGCGGGCTGACCGACATCGACCGCGCGCTGGAGATCGAGTCGCGCTACTTCGCCGCCTGCGTGGTCAGCCCGGCCTCGCGCAATCTGATCGGCACGCTCTGGTACCAGCTGAACGCGATCAAGAAGGGCGCCTCGCGGCCCGCGGGCGTGCCGAAATCCCAGATCAGGAAGCTGGGCATCCTGGGCGCCGGCATGATGGGCGCCGGCATCGCCCATGTCTCGGCCAAGGCCGGCATCCAGGTCGTGCTGCTGGATGTCTCGCCCGAGGCGGCCGAGAAGGGCAAGCGCCATTCGCAGGAGCTGCTGGACCGCGAGGTCAAGAAGGGCCGCAGCACGCCCGAGCAGCGCGAGGCCCTGCTCGCGCGCATCCATCCCACCGCCGACTACGCGGCCCTGGCCGGCTGCGAGCTGGTGATCGAGGCCGTGTTCGAGGACCGCGCGATCAAGGCCGAGGTGACACGGAAGGCGGAAGCCCGGCTGGCCGCCGGCGCCGTGTTCGCCTCCAACACCTCGACCCTGCCGATCACCGGCCTGGCCCAGGCCAGCAGCCGTCCGGTCAATTTCATCGGCCTGCATTTCTTCTCGCCGGTGGACAAGATGCCCCTGGTCGAGATCATCGTCGGCGCCAAGACCTCGCCCGAGACCCTGGCCCTGGGCTTCGACTATGTGCAGCAGATCGCCAAGACGCCCATCGTCGTCAACGATGCGCGCGGCTTCTACACCAGCCGGGTCTTTGCCACCTATGTGATGGAAGGCATCGCGATGCTGAAGGAGGGCGTGCATCCGCGTTCCATCGAGGTGGCCGGCCTGCAGGCCGGCATGCCGATGCCGCCGCTGGCCTTGCAGGACGAGGTCAGCCTGAGCCTCGCGGTGCATGTCTCGGACCAGGCCCGCAAGGACCTGGCGGCCGCAGGCTTGCCCTACCGCGAGCACCCGGGCGAGAGCGTGCTGCGCCAGCTCTGCGAGATCGGCCGCGTCGGCAAGAAGGCCGGCAAGGGCTTCTACGACTGGACCTCATCGCATGAAGGGGGCGACAAGAGCCTGTGGCCCGAGCTGAGCCGCCACTACCCGGTGGCGGTCGAGCAGCCGGCGCAGCAGGAGCTGATCGACCGCCTGATGTTCGCCCAGGCCAACGAGGCGGCGCGCTGCCTGGAGGAAGGCGTGCTGCGCTCGGTGGCCGATGCCAATATCGGCTCGATCTTCGGCTGGGGCTTCGCCCCCTTCCAGGGCGGTGCGCTGCAGTTCATCAACGGCCACGGGCTGCCGGCCTTCGTCGCGCGGGCCCGCGAACTGGCGGCGGCCCATGGCGAGCGTTTCGCGCCGGCCGCGCTGCTGGTGGGCATGGCCGAGCGCGGCGAGCGCTTCCCCGAGCAGTAGGAGCGGCCGAGGTCTGGCCGGCCGGCTACTGACGCGCCCTCTTCTGGCCGCCGCCCTGCTTGCGTCGGGCCTCGTAGGCCTTGATCTCCTCGCTCGAGGGGACATCGTCCCGATTGCCGTCCGCCGCGTCAAAGGCGGCCATGCGGGCGCTGACCACTTCCTTGAAGGAGAGGCGGCCGTCGCCGTCGGCAGCGGCCCCGGCGGCGCCCGGCGCCAGCGGCAGACACAGCCAGGGACGGATGGTCGTCGTCGTGCACTTCGTCATTGCCGGCTCCCCGCTTCGATTCACCACCACCAGCGCCGGTCCCCTTAAGCGGAACCCGACCGTAGTTCCAAACCCCGGGGGCACGAACGACGCAAGGCGCCGGTTCTACGCTCCATGGGAGGGAGTGCCGGGGCTCATGGCGGCCGCTCGTTCGCCCGCCTCGCGGACCGCCATCGGTCCACCAATCGCACAAACATCGGCCAGGCATTTAAGTCCCGGCGCGCCGGCGTCGCCAGCAATCGATGTAACGACTCTTCAGCCATGGCCAGCAATCGCAGCAACTCGCCCGGCATCAGCCGCGCCGCGCTCAAGTCCGGCTCCCCGCGCCCCAGCGCGCGACGGGATGAGCCGGCGCCACGCGCCGCGCCGCCGGCCCCGGTGGTCGTGGTGCAGCCGCCATCCGCGCTGGGGGAGTTCCTGGAGATCGTCGGCGGCGTGGCCATCGTCGTGGGCGGCCTGGCGGTGTTGCTGACCGCCCTGCACCTGATGCGCGACAGCATGTCGGTCGGCAGGCACCTGGCCGAGGCCAAGAACCAGCGCAGCACCCTGATCTGCAAGGATGGCCGCATGGTGCGCGGCGACGGCTCGCTGCGCGACATCCTGCTGGAAACCGCCTACTTCGTCTGCACCGACTGGCGCACCCTGCAGAGCATCGAGATCGAGGAATCGAAGGGGCGCTGACGCGGTCCCCGGCGCCGGCTCACAGGCCTGCCGGCTGCGGCGGGTGCTCCTTGAACCATTGCACGATGTCGGGCATGGCCGGCTCGAAGGCGCCGGGAATCGACAGGTTCAGGACACCGGCGCGCACGGCGCCGCGGTTCTCGAAATCATGCCTCACGCCGCCCGGCACCAGCACGAACGAGCCGCGTACCGCATGCGTCCATTGCTCGCCGACGAGCACGCTCATCGTGCCCTCGATGACGTAGAAGATGTCGTCCTCGGGATGGGAATGAGCGCCCGGTCCCTGGGTATTCGGCTCCAGCCACCATTCCGAGATCGAATAGCGCGATTCGGTCTCGGCACCGTCGGCCTTGAACAGGGCCGCGATCCGGCCCATCGGGTAGGCGCGTCCCTCGCCGGGGCCGAGCACCACCGGCTTGCGAGGCGATGAATCCTTGGCCATGCCCAAGCTCCCCGACGGCTAGCCGCACTGCCCCACATAGCCGCAGGCGGTGCAGAAGTCGCAGCCGTCCTTGTGGATCATCGTCGCGTTGCCGCATTCCGGGCAGGGCCGGCCGGCCATGGCCTGCACCGTCGCGCCGACCGCCGCCTGGGCCCCCGGCGCCGCCTGCAGCAGGCCCATATCGACCAGCGGCTGGCCTTCCTCGCTGAGCACGCCCAGCATCGCGTAGCGGTGGATGATCAGCCGCGCCACATAGGCCACGGTCGAAGGCCAGACCTGCTGACGCCGCTCGCCGGCAAGACTTGGCACCGGTGCCATGAAATGCGCCAGCGGCTCGCCGACGTTCAAGAGCTTCCTGAGCTTCATGCCGATCCAGGCCGGATCCATCACCCGCATGTCCAGCGACAGCAGGCGCGCCAGCCCGTCCAGCGCCTTCGGGTAGTTGCCCGAGAAGCCCAAAGCGCAGGGCCGCGTGATATGCGTGCCTTCGGGGGTCGGCAGGCTGACCTCCTTCAGGGTCACGGTGAACTGCTCGCCGGTGGCCGGGTTGTCCACGTCCACCGCCCAGGCCAACGTGCCGGACACCGTGGTGCGCGGCTCCTCGATGCTGAACATCGCGTCCATCACCGGCGTCGGCCCGCCCTCCTGCAGCGCACCGAGCTGCTCGCAGCGCCAGCGGATCACCGCGGCGGTGGCCGCCACCACGCCGGGGAACAGGCGCGGCTCGCCACCGGGCGGCACCGGCATCTGGAAGGCGCGCTCCTCGGCCACCGTGGCCAGCGCGTCGAGCTTCAGGCGCAGCCAGGCCGCGTCGTTGGCGCGCAGGTCCATCGACAGGGTCTTGGCCAGCGCCGACAGGCCGCGCGGCTGCTCGGCGCCGTTGACCCAGACCTCGAAGGGCAGGTTCTTGCCGAACAGGCCGGCGTCCGGCCCCTCGGCCGGCAGTTCGCCGACGAACAGCGCGAAGTCGCCATGCGGATGCCGGATCATGTAGCTCCAGGCCGGGTTGCCGCCGGGCAGTTCGGGCCGGCTGGGCCAGCGCAGCGAGGCCAGCACGGCCTTGGGCAGGCGCTCCAACCGCAGCCGCGCGTTGCTGGCATCCACCGGCTGCAGCGGCTCGACCTTGACGGCCGGCGCCGCCTCCACGCTCAGCACCGAGCCCAGCACGCTGTTGGGCCGGTAGGTCGCGAGGCCCTTCAGCCCGCTCTTCCAGGCCTGGGTGTAGAGGTCCTGGAAGTCGGCATAGGGATAGTCGGCCGGCACATTGACCGTCTTCGAGATCGATGTGTCGATATAGGGCGCCACCGCCGCGACCATCGCCGCATGGTCGGCCGCGCTCAGCTCCAGCGCGGTGACGAAGGCCGGCGTCAGCGCCGCCTCGCTGCCGTACATATGGCGATAGAGGCGCCAGGCATGGTCCTCGACCTGGTATTCCTTGAAGCCGCCGCCCTCGGCCTGGCCGATGCGCTTCTTGCGCGTGTAGGCCCAGCTGAAGGCCGGCTCGATGCCGTTGCTCGCGTTGTCGGCGAAGGCCAGGCTGATGGTGCCGGTGGGGGCGATCGACAGCAGGTGCGAGTTGCGCAGGCCCTGGGCGCGGATCTTGTCCTTCAGCCCCTGCGGCAGGCGCGAGGCGAAATTGCCGCCGGAGAGATACAGGTCGGCATTGAAGAGCGGGAAGGCGCCCTTCTCGGCCGCCAGGTCCGCGGAGGCGCCGTAGGCCGCGTCGCGCATGATCTCGCTGATGCGGCGTGCCTGGGCGCGCGCGGCCTCGCTGTCGTAACGCAGGTTCAGCATCACCAGCGTGTCGCCCAGGCCGGTGAAGCCGAGGCCGACGCGGCGCTTGTTGCGCGCCTCCTGGGCCTGTGCCGGCAGCGGCCAGGGCGTCACGTCCAGCACGTTGTCCAGCATGCGGGTGGCCACCGCGCAGACCTCGGCGAAGCCGGTCTCGTCGAAGCCGGCGTCCGGCCCGAAGGGATCGCGCACGAACAGCGCCAGGTTCACCGAGCCCAGGCAGCAGCAGCCATAGGGCGGCAGCGGCTGCTCGGCGCAGGGGTTGGTGGCCTCGATGCTCTCGCAGTAGTAGAGGTTGTTGTCGTTGTTGATGCGGTCCAGGAACAGCACGCCGGGCTCGGCATGGTCATAGGTGCTGCGCATGATCTGGTCCCACAGGGCGCGCGCCGGCGTCTTGCGGTAGACCCACAGCCCGTCGCCGCGCTGGTAGGCGCCGGCCGCGCGCTGCGCCTCGCCGGGCTCGGCCTTGTGCACCAACTCCACCGCCGAGCCGGCCAGCACGGCCTCCATGAAGACATCGGTCACGCCCACCGAGATGTTGAAGTTGCGCAGGTCGCCCTGGTCCTTGGCGTGGATGAATTCCTCGATGTCCGGGTGGTCGCAGCGCAGCACGCCCATCTGCGCGCCGCGCCGCGCGCCGGCGCTTTCCACCGTCTCGCAGCTGCGGTCGAACACGCGCATATAGCTGACCGGCCCCGACGCATGGCTGCGGGTCGAGCCTACCCAGGCGCCTTTGGGCCGGATGCGCGAAAAGTCATAGCCGACACCGCCGCCGCGGCGCATGGTCTCGGCCGCATCCGTCAGGGCGGCATAGATGCCCGGATGGCCATCCTCGACGGTGGCGATCGAATCGCCCACCGGCTGCACGAAGCAGTTGATCAGGGTCGCCGCCAGGTCGGTGCCGGCGGCCGAGAGGATGCGCCCGGCCGGGATGAAGCCGCGCCGCTGCGCGTCGAGAAAGCGCGCGGTCCAGGCCTGGCGCTGCTCGGGCGCCTCGGCCTCGGCCAGCGCGCGCGCCACCCGCAGGCGCAGCTCGTCCAGGGTCTGTTCCTCGCCCTTCGCATATTTCTCCAGCAGCACCTCGGCGCTGATGTCCTGCGCCGGCAGCGAGGCCGGCGAGGCGATGACGGTGTCGGCGCAAGGAGGGTCGAACGGGGATGCGGGCATGGCGGGGGGCTCCAAGGACGGGGCAAACGAGGCGGGGATCGAGGCGAGGATCTTCGACCCATCTTAGCCAGCACGCTTTGATCCCGCGCATCGAATAACCCCCCTTGACGCAGAGCGTTACGCGTAGCATCCGCCGCCCATGCGGATTCTGGTATCGGGCGGTACGCGCCGCGTCGGCCGCCCTGTCGTCGAGCCCCTGCCGACCCGGGCGCGCGCCGGAAATATTTGAAACACAGGGGCCCGCCACCGGAAACCCTGCTGATACCCACCGCGGCCACAGTGGCGGCTCGACATCAGGAGTCCGCCATGCAGCAAGACCCTCGTATCCCCGCGATCCCCGCGATCTGGCCCGCCTGCGAGCGCCTGCTGGAGCCCCAGATCACGCTTCGCATCCAGCAGCATGCCGCGCTGCAGCGCGCCGAGGAGCGCACCCGGCTGCGCCTGCGCGAACTGCGCTATGTCGACACCCGCCCGGCGCTGATCCGCAGCGAGGCCTTCGCCGAGGATCTGGTGGAACTGCTGGGGCCATCGGCCGATGCCGAACTGGGCGAGGCGGTGTTGCGGGGTTTGGCCGGTGTCGTTTGAGGAATCCGGCTGGCATGATGGCGAAGCCCGCCATCCCGAAGAGCGCCCCACCATGAGCCCGTCCTTGCTGCTGGTCGACGACGAAGCCGAGTTGCGTGAGCTGCTGGCCGAATATTTCACGCGCCAGGGCTTCGCCGTGCGCGCCGCCGCCGATGCCGCCCAGGCGCGCAGCCTGCTGGCCGAGCGCCGGCCCGAGCTGGCCCTGCTGGACCTGAACATGCCGGGCGAAAACGGCCTGTCGCTGGCGCGCTGGCTGCGCGAAGCCCATCCGCAGGTGGCCATCCTGATGCTCACCACCGCCAGCGACGCGGTGGACCGCGTGGTCGGCCTGGAGCTGGGCGCCGATGACTATGTGGCCAAGCCCTTCGACCTGCGCGAGCTGCTGGCGCGCGTGCGCGCCGTGCTGCGCCGCACCCAGGCCGGCAACGGCCCCGGCGCGGGCCTGCCCGCCAAACCCATGGCCGAACCCGGCCGGCGCATCGCCTTCGGCGCCTGCGCGCTGGACCTGGACGAGCGCAAGCTCTGGGACGGCAGCGGCCAGGAGGTGCCGATCACCGCGGCCGAGTTCGACCTGCTGGCCCTGTTCGCCCGCAATCCCAACCGGCCGCTGAACCGCGACCAGATCATGGAGCAGGCCCACAACCGGGGCTGGGACGTGTTCGACCGCTCGATCGATCTGCGCATCATGCGGCTGCGCCGCAAGGTCGAGCGCAACCCCGACAAGCCCGAGGTCCTGAAGACCGTCCGCAACGTAGGCTACGTCTTCGTCTCGGCCTGATGAGGCCGGCGCGCCCCAGCGATCCGGCCCTGCGTCAGCTGGTGGCCACGCGCCGCCTGATGGCCTGGTTCGCCGCGCCGCTGGCCCTGCTGCTGCTGGTGCTCAGCGGCCTGCAATACCGCCAGCGCATGGCCGAGGCCGAGGCCGAGCTGCAACGCGCGGCCCAGCAGCATGCGCAGGACCTGCAGCTGCTCGCCCGTCCGGCGATGGACCATGTGCAGGATCTGCGCCGCCTGATGGAAGCCCTCTGGGAGACGCCACCCGACCCCGGTCCCGCGCTGGTCACCGCCCTGCGGCCGCAGCGGCGCGCCGGCCGGCCCGACGGCGTGGACATCGCCGACAACGGCCCCGACACCGGCCAGCGCTGGGGTCAGGTCTGGTGGTCCGCGGCCGACGGTCGCCCCTTCGAAACCGCCTGGCTGCGGCGCGCGGCCGCCTTCGTCACCCAGGCGCGCGTCGCCCACCAGCGCGCGCCCGGCTTCGAGGCCACCTGGTTCGCCGGCATCGACGTCAACACCTCCTTCGGCTACCCCTGGATCGCCACCGACAGCATCCTGCAGAGCATGGGCCTGGCCAGCATGCGCGAGCTGGCGCCGCAGCGCGCGCTGGCCTCGCAGCGCACCCGCGCGCGGCTGGCGCGCGCGCCGGCCGACTCGAACTGGGGCTCGCCCTATGCCAGCCAGCTGGCCGGTCACCTGGTGGTCTCGCACACCGCACCGGTTTATGCCGGCGGCGAGCTGGTCGGCGAGGTCTCGCTGGACTTCCGGCTCGACGGCCTGCAGGCCAGCGTCGCGCGCTGGGCGCGCCCCGGCGAGCAGGCCTGGATCGTCGACAGCGCCGGCCATGTGCTGGCCGATTCGGCCCAGCCGCTGCAGGGCCCCGATGGCCCCGGCCATGGCGACGAGCATGTGAAAAGACGCTGGCGCGAGCGCGTGCCACCCGAGCTGGCCGCCGCGCTCGATCCGGAGCTGGCCGACGGGCTGCCGCGCCATGCCGGCGACTGGGTGCTGGTGGCGGCGGGGCGGGCCGACGCGCCCTGGCGCTATGTCTCGGCGACGCCGAGCGCCGAGCTGCGCCGGCGCATCCTGCCCAGCCTGCTGCCCAATGCCGCGCTGGCGCTGGCCCTGCTGGCCGGCCTGCTGGCCGCGCAATGGCTGCTGGCGCGCCGCTTCGTGCAGCCGGCCAGCCGGCTGCTGGGCTATCTGCGCGCGCTCTCGCTGGACCCGCATGCGCCGCCGCCGGCGCTGGGGCCGCGCTGGCAGCTCTGGGTGGACAGCCTGCGCGAGACCTTCGCGCGCCAACTCGAGCTGCTGCAGCGCGAGCGCCTCAGCGAGGCGCGCAAGTCGGCCATCCTCGACCATGCGCTGGAAGCCATGGTGTCCACCGACGCCGAGGGCCGCGTCGTCGAATTCAACCCGGCCGCCGAGGCCATGTTCGGCCGCACGCTGGCCGAGGTGCGCGGCGCCGACGTGGCCGAGCTGATCATCCCGCCGCGCTTTCGCGCCGCCCATCGCGCCGGCCTGGCCCGCCTGCATCAGGGCGAAGGCGGCGCCATGCTGGGCCGGCGCCTGGAGATGCAGGCGCTGCGCCGCGACGGCGAGGAGTTCGCGGTCGAGATGGTGCTGTGGCGCAGCGAGGTCGGCGGCGCGGTGAACTACACCGCCTCGCTGGTCGACGTGTCGGAGCGGCTGCAGGCGCGCCAGGAGATCGAGCGTCAGCGCGAATCGCTGCGCCAGACCGAGAAGCTCGGCGCCATGGGCAGCCTGCTGGCCGGCGTGGCCCACGAGCTGAACAACCCGCTGTCCATCGTGATGGGGCGCGCCGACCTGCTGGAGGACAAGCTGCAGGGCAGCCCGCTGCGCGATGACGCGCAGCGCATCCGCGAGGCCGCCGAGCGCTGCGGCCGCATCGTGCGCACCTTCCTGAACATGGCGCGCGCCAGACCCACGCGGCGCGCGCCGCTGATGCTCAACGACATCGTGCGCGCGGCCGCCGACATGCTGGGCTACACCCTGCGCAGCCACGGCATCGCGCTGGAGCTGCGCCTGGACCCCGAGCTGCCGCAGCTGATGGGCGATGCCGACCAGCTGGGCCAGGTGCTGCTGAACCTGCTGGTCAATGCCCAGCAGGCACTGGCGCTGCGGACCGCCGGCGAGGCGGCCCGCCGCATCGTCGTGACCACCGGCGTGGAGACGCGCCGCCCGGTGCCGGCCTCGCGCGAGCCGCGCGTCTGGCTGCGCGTGCAGGACAACGGCCCGGGCGTCCCGCCCGAGGTGCGCGCCCAGCTGTTCCAGCCCTTCTTCACCACCAAGGCCGACGGCCTGGGCACCGGCCTCGGGCTGTCGGTGTCGCGCTCGCTGGTGCGCGAGCATGGCGGCGATCTGATGCTGGAGACGCACAGCCCCGAACGCGGCGCCAGCTTCCGCCTGAGCCTGCCGATCAGCGGCTTTCCCGAGGCCGGCGGCGCCCCGGCCGAGGCGGCGCCCGCCCCGACCGAGCCGATGCCGCTGCGCCTGCTGGTGGTGGACGACGAGGCCGAGCTGGCCGAGGTGATGCGCGAGACGCTGGAGGGCGCCGGCTACGAGGTGGCCACCGCCGAGAACGGGGCCGTCGGCCTGGCCCTGCTGATGGAGGCGCGCTTCGACGCCATCGTCAGCGATCTGCGCATGCCCGAGGTCGACGGCGCCGAGCTGTGGCGCGCGGTCCGGGCCCTGCAGCCCTCGCTGGCGGCGCGCATGCTGTTCGTCACCGGCGACATCCTCTCCCCGGCCGCCGAGGAGTTCCTGCGCGAATGCGCCTGCGCGGCGCTGGAGAAGCCCTTCCAACCCCATGACCTGCTGGCCGCGGTACGCCGCCTGGCCCGCCAGGACAGCCCGGAGGAGGCCCATGGCCCTCGCCCCTGAGCCCGTCGACCTGCATGCCAGCGCCGCCGCGCTGGTGCGGCGCTACCACGGCCTGCTGTGGCTGATCAGCCTGCCCCTGCTGCTGCTGGTGCTGCTGCTGGCGCTGGGCCAGGGCCTGTCGGCGCACCGCAATGCGGTGGCCGAGCTGGAACGCGGTGCGGCGCGCCAGCGTGCCGCGCTGCAGCTGATCGCGCGCGGCGCCGAGGAGCATGTGCAGGACCTGCGCCGCTTCGCCGAGCGCGAGCTGATCACGGCGGCGCGCGCGCCCGACGCGCTGCTGGCCGATGCGCTGCGCCGCGACGCCCAGGGCCACACGCTGGACGAGCTGCCCCAGCTGCTGCAGCCCGGCCTGGCCCAGCTGCTGTGGCCCGGCCGGGAGCGCCCCGACGAGGCCGTGCTGTGGCGGCTGCAGGCCTTCGCGGCGCTGGCCGAGCAGGTTCACAACCGCCAGGCCGACCTGGCGCGCTCCTACTACCTGGCCTGGCCCGAGGCGCATGTGCTGCTCTACCCTTGGCTGCCCAGTTCCGAGGTGGCGCGGGGTCTGGGCCAGGCGGACTGGGGCCGGGCCTTGCCCGCCTGGTACCGTCGCCCCGAATTCCTGGCCGCAGGCCCCGAGGCCAACGGCGCCCAGCGCGCGTTCTGGCGTTGGCGGCCGGGCGAGGCCCTGGTGGTGCACGCTGCGCCGGTCTATGCCGGCGAGCTGTTCCGCGGCATGGTGGCCACCGAGCTGCGGCTCAACCAGCTGGCGCGCGCGGCCGCCCAGGCGGCACCGGCCGCGGCGCAATGGTGGCTGCTCGGCGAACGCGGCGAAGTCCTGGCCCAGGCGGGCCCGGGCGCGGCGCCGCAGGAGGCGGCCCTGGAGGCGGCGCGCACCGCCGCCGGCCATGCGCTGTCCGATGGCGACCGCCGCCTGCTGGCCCTGCCGCTGCAAAGCGCCCCCTGGACCCTGGTGCTGGCGCAGAGCGAGGCCAGCCTGCTGGCGCAGATCGCGCCCGAGCTGCTGCCCTTCGGCCTGATCGCCTGCGGCCTGCTGGCCCTGGTGCTGCTGGGCCAATGGCTGCTGCGCCATCGCATCATCGAGCCGGCGCTGGCGGTGATGGCCTATCTGTCCGGCAAATCGCGCAACCCGGCGCTGCCCGAGCCGCAACTGAGCGCCCGCTGGCAGCCCTGGGCCCGCGTCATCAGCGCCACCTTCGCCGCCCAGCGCGAGGCGCGCGAGCGCGAGCGCCGCAGCGAGGCCACCAAGTCGGCCATCGTCGACCATGCGCTGTCCGCCATCATCACGACGGACGAGCAGGGCCGGGTGGTCGAATGGAATCCGGCCGCCGGCGCGATGTTCGGCCACGAGCGCGCGCAGGCGCTGGGCCGGCCGGTCAGCGCGCTGATCATCCCGGAACGCTTGCGCGCCGCCCACCAGGCCGGCCTGGCGCGCGCGCAGGGCGCCGGCGGCCTGGTGCGCGCCGGCCGGCGCCTGGAGCTGCAGGGCCTGCGCGCCGACGCCAGCGAGTTCCCGATCGAGATGGTGCTGGCGCGCACCGACGTGGATGGCAGCCATCACTACACCGCCTTCATCAACGACATCAGCGCCCAGCGCCAGGCCCAGGCCGAGATCGAACGCCAGCGCGAGGCGCTGCGCCAGAGCGAGAAGCTGACCGCGATGGGCAGCCTGCTGGCCGGCGTCGCCCATGAGCTGAACAACCCGCTGTCCATCGTGCTGGGCCGCGCCGCCCTGCTGGAGGGCAAGGCGGCCGGCCAGGCCGGCCTGGCCGACGACGCGCGGCGCATCCGCGAGGCCGCCGAGCGCTGCGGCCGCATCGTGCGCACCTTCCTGAACATGGCGCGCGCCAAGCCCGAGACACGCCAGGCGGTGCCGCTCAACGAGCTGGTGCGCGCCGCGGTCGAGCTGCTGGGCTACGGTCTGCGCTCCAACGGCATCCGCCTGGAGCTGGCGCTGGGCGACGCGCTGCCGGAGGTGCCCGCCGACCCGGACCGGCTCGGCCAGCTGGTGATGAACCTGATCGTCAATGCCCAGCAGGCCATGTCCGGCCTGGAGGGCGAGCGCCGGCTGCGCATCGCCAGCGGCCTGGCCGCCGACGGCGCCTGGCTGTGGCTGCGCGTCGCCGACAACGGACCCGGCATCGCGCCGGCCCTGCGCGAACGCATTTTCACGCCCTTCTTCACCACCAAGGGCGACGGCATCGGCGAGCTGCAGGGCACCGGCCTCGGACTGGCGGTGGCGCGCGGCGTGGCGCGCGAGCATGGCGGCGAACTGCTGCTGGAGGACGTGCCGCAGGGCGCCAGCTTCCTGCTGCGCCTGCCGCTGGCCGGCGGCGGCCCGGCCGCGCCGGGGCCGGCACCCGCGCCGATCGCCAATCCGCCGCGCCAGCTGCGCGTGCTGGTGGTGGACGACGAGACCGAGCTGGCGGCCATGCTGCGCGAGACCCTGGAATATGCCGGCTACGAGGTGGCCACGGCCGAGTCGGGCCTGGTGGCGCTGGAGCTGCTGGGCCAGGCCCGCTTCGAGGCCATCGTCAGCGATCTGCGCATGCCGGGCATGGATGGTGCGGCGCTGTGGCGCGCGGTGCGCGAGCGCTGGCCGGCCCTGGCCACGCGCATGCTGATCATCACCGGCGACACCCTGAGCCCGGGGGCGGCCGAGTTCCTGCGCGAGACCGGCTGTGCGCTGCTGGAAAAGCCCTTCACGCCGGCCGAACTGGTGGCGCGGGTCAAGACCCTCACCGAAGCTCAGTAGCCCGGCCGACCCTGGCCCAGGTCCAAGCGGCCGCCGCCGATCCGGCTTTGCCGGGTGGCCGGCGGCGCCCCCTTGAGGGGACGCGCGCAGCGCGTCGGGGGTGGGTCACAGCTGCGATAGCGGGATGCCCGCGGCGCGCGCATCGGCGCCCAGCACCGTGATCAGCCGGCCCAGGTCCTGGTCCAGCCGGTCCAGGGTGGCGGGATCGAGGTTCTGCAGGGCCAGCGGCAGCACGCCCTCCACCGGGCCGGGTGCGCGCCTGAGCAGGCGCGCCGCCGTGGGCTGCAGGTGGAGCTGCACGGTGCGGCGGTCCGGGCCGTTCCTCGTGGCCAGCAGCAGCTCGCGCTGCACCAGGCCCTTGACCAGATTGCTGGCGGTGGACTGGTGCACGTCCATCAGGCGCGCCAGCTCGCCCACGCCGATGCCGGGCTGCTGCTTGATCAGCGACAGGGCCCACAGCTGAGCCCCGCCCAGGCCGGTGCGCTTTTCGATCTGGGCGAAATGGCTGCGCACCGCGTTGAAGACCTGGCGAAAACGCCGCAGCACCTGGTTCGGTGTGGCCGCGGAGTGGGAAAGGGTGCTCATGGTTCTGGATTCGGGAGACTGAGGGCCTGCTGTATTTTCTCCAAGAGCGCGGCCATCTCGGCGTGCGAGGCGAGGAAAAACATCGCCTGGCTGCCGCCGGGCTCGGGCCCGATGCGCACCGTCAGCCAGTCCGGGCGGGCCCGCTCGAACACCGCCTCGTCGTTGACGTCGTCGCCGACGAAGAGCACGGTGGCGCAGCCGCTGTGATGCAGCAGGGTTTCGACCGCCACGCCCTTGTCCGGCGCGGCGCGCTGCACCACGTTGACCACGCATTTGCCGCCGAAGCTGAGCAGTTCGGACGGCAGCCCGTCCAGCAGCTCCGCGATCAGGCCCTGGGCGGCGGTGCGGTCGCGCGCCAGCCGGTAATGCAGGGCCAGCGACAGGCCCTTGTCCTCCAGCTGCACCCCGGCCGCCTGCAGGGCCGGCGCCTGCTGCAGCAGTTGCTCGCGCAGCTGCTGCAGCGCCAGGCCGTCGGAGCGCCAGGCCAGGCCCTCGGCACCATGGTTGCCGATCAGGTAGGTGGGTTCGAAGCCCAGGCGCGGCCGCGCATCGGCCACGCTGCGCCCGGTGATCACGGCCACCGGGCATTGGCGCACCAGATCCGCCAGGCGGCGCTGCACCGCGATCGGCGCATGGGCGTCGTCGGGGCGCGCCACGATGGGCGCCAGGGTGCCATCGAAATCGAAGGCCAGCAGCACGCGCTGGCGCATCAGCTGCAACAGGGCGCGTTCGCCGGCCGGGCTGAAAAGATAACGCATCGGCACTGTCTCCTTTTATGACTGCTACTACTCTTCTTCGCTGGTGTGGCTCAGCACACGCGCCTCGACACGCTCGCGCAGGCGCCAGCGCGCCGCGTCGGCCAGCATGCGGCCGGCCCAGCGGAACACGTTGTCATCTCGCACCGTCATGCGCAGATTGGCCATGCGCTCGTGCTGCTCGGCGGGCGGCATGGTGATGGCGCGGAACAGCGCGTCGGCGCAGTCCTCGACGTGATAGGGGTTCACGATCAGCGCCTCCGTGAGCTCGGCCGCGGCGCCGGCGAAGCGGCTCAGCACCAGCACGCCCTGCTCGTCGTCGCGCGCCGCGATGAACTCCTTGCTGACCAGGTTCATGCCGTCGTGCAGGCTGGTGACCACACAGACATCGGCGGCGCGGTAGAGCTTGTTGACGGCGGCCTGATCATGGTGTTCGGCCAGCAGATGGATCGGCAGATAGCCCTCGCGGCCGAAGCGCGCGTTGATGCGCTCGGTCACCCGGTGGATGCGCAGCTGGAAGGCCTGGTACTCGTCCAGCTCGCTGCGCGAGGGCGCGGCCACCTGCACGAGGCTGAAACGCCCCACCCATTCGGGATGCTTCTCGAGCAGGCGCTCGACCGCGTGGATGCGCTCCAGAATGCCCTTGGTGTAGTCGAAGCGATCGACCCCGACCGCCAGCTTGTGGTCGCTCGCCAGGCCCAGGCGCTCGCACACCTCGGCGCGGCATTGCGCCACGCTGAGCCAGCGCAGGCGTTCCGCATCCTCGGGCCAGGCGATCGAGATCGGATAGCTCTCGACCAGGGTGCTCTGCTTGTTGGCGGTCACGGTGGAATGCTCGTGCTCGATGCGCGCCTCCAGATAGCGGTCCACCGTTTCCAGGAAATTCTTGCAGTGGTAGCGCGTGTGGAAGCCGACGATGGTGCTGCCCAGCAGCCCTTCCAGCAGTTCGGCGCGCCAGGGGCAGATGCCGAAGGACTCGGGATTCGGCCAGGGGATGTGCCAGAAGGTCAGGATGGTGGCCCGCGGCAGGCGCTGGCGGATCAGCGCGGGCAGCAGCGCGAAGTGATAGTCCTGCACCAGCACCACCGGGTCCTCGCTGCGCGCCTCGGCCACCACCGCGTCGGCGAAACGCTCGTTGATCAGCTTGTAGGCCTGCCAGTCGGACTCGCGGAACACCGGCCGCACATGGGCCACATGGCACAAGGGCCACAGGCCTTCGTTGGCGAAGCCGAAGTAATAGCCCTGCTCCTCCTCCTCGGTGAGCCAGATGCGGCGCAGGGTGTAATCCTGGCTGCCGGGCGGCACCTTGACCCGGTCCCTGCCGTCCACCACCTTGCGATCGGCGCCGCCGCTGCCATGCGCGATCCAGGTGCCCGAGCAGGCCCGCATGACCGGCTCCACCGCGGTCACCAGGCCCGAGGCCGGGCGCTTGCACAGCACGCCCTCCGGCCCCTGCTCGTGGATATAGGGTTCGCGGTTGGAGACCACGATCAGTTCGTCGCCGCGCAGCTGGGCGCGCAGCATCGCGCGCAGGCGCTCGGCATCCCAATGGTCGTCGCGGTCCAGCGAGCGCCGATAGGCATCCTCCAGGTCGCGCAGGCGCTCGCGGAAGTCGGCCGCCAGGGGCGCCAGCTCGCTGCGGCTGAGCACCGGCGTCAGCAGGCCCTCGCCGCGCAGCAGCGCGCGCGCGCCCGTCACCCAGCCGCGCCAGCTCAGCTGCGCCACCAGCATCGTGATGAAGGCGATCACCACGCCCAGCAGGGTGATGAAGGCGATCAGGTACTTCTGCGTGTCCTGGCTGCGCCGCTCGACGAAGCTGAGATCGTGCAGCAGCACCAGATCGGCCACATGCGAGCCCTCCACCTGCACCGGATGCACCGCCACATGCAGCGCGCCGCTGGGCTGGGGCAGCTTGGGCACGTCCTGCACCGAGAGATTGCGCGCCTCGGCGCAGCTCAGGTCGGCCGGGAAGGCCGCGGTGCGCTGCACCAGCTTGTCCTGCAGATTGCACAGCCCCAGCGCGAACAGGCGTTCGTCGCGCACCGCCCGCGTGAAGAAGGTCTGCAGCCGCGGATCCTGACCGCCGATCAGGGCCTCGCCCAGCGAGTCGGACAGGGTGTTGGTGATGGCCACGCCGCGCAGGTTCAGGTCGCGCGAGAACCAGCGCAGCGTGAGACTGTCCAACAGCGGCAAGGCCAGGTAGGCTGCCAGTGCCAGGGTCAGGACCAAGGGCACCAGGAAACGGATCTGCAGGCGTAAGGTGTTCAGCATGATGCGGGCGCGCCGTTCGCCAGGAGCCCGTCGACAGGGTCTCTTCCTGTAACGCGATCAATATACATTTGTCCAAATGTACGTCGAATAGAGTTCCAGTAAAGTTACCGTCCGCTACAGGGCGTAGGAGGTTTCCGACCATGACGACCCCAAGTGATGCCAGCCTGGCGCTGGCGCTGATCGGCAATTGCGCCGTCAACGCGCTCGTCGACGCGCAGGCGCGCATCGTCTGGTGCTGCATGCCGCGGCCCGACGCCGATCCGGTGTTCCACGCCCTGCTCGACTCGGCCGACGGCATCGGCGCGGACGGCTGCTTCGCGGTGGAACTGGAGGGCATGGTGCAGAGCACGCAGCAGTACGTGCCGGGCACGGCCATCGTACGCACCTGCATGTTCGACGCCAAGGGCAACGGCATCGAGGTGAGCGACTTCGCACCGCGCTACCGCAGCCGCGACCGCATGTTCCGCCCGGCCCAGTTGGTGCGCCGCGTGCGGCCGCTGTCCGGCCATCCGCGCGTGCGTTTCATCGTGCGGCCGCGGGCCGACTGGGGCGCCAGCGTGCCGCAGCTCACGCGCGGCAGCAACCACCTGCGCTTCGTCACCGGCGACTGGACCTGGCGCCTGAACACCAACGTCCCGCTGACCTATCTGATGGACGAGACCTGGTTCACCTTGCATGGCCCGGCGAGCCTGCTGTTCGGGCCGGACGAGTCGCTCAGCGGCGGCATCGAGGACACCGCGCGCCTGTTCGAGGAAGAGACCCTGTCCTATTGGCGCCACTGGACCTCGCGCCTGGCCCTGCCGCTGGAATGGCAGGAGGCGGTGATCCGCGCCGCCATCACGCTCAAGCTCTGCCAGTTCGAGGAGACCGGCGCCATCATCGCGGCCGTCACCACCAGCATCCCCGAGGCGCCCCACACGCAGCGCAACTGGGACTACCGCTACTGCTGGCTGCGCGACGCCTTCTTCGTGGTGCGCGCGCTCAACAGCCTGTCCGAAATCGGCACGATGGAGGACTATCTGCGCTGGCTGCAGGACGTGGTGCGCAACGCCCAGGGCCATGTGCAGCCGCTCTACGGCATCGGCCTGGAGGCCGCCCTGCCCGAGCGCCTGCTGGACGGACCGGGGGCGCCGAGCGGCTATCGCGGCATGGGGCCGGTGCGCGTGGGCAACCAGGCGCACGAGCATTTCCAGCACGATGTCTACGGCAATATCGTGCTGGGCGCCTCGCAGGCCTTCCACGACCACCGACTCTCCAGACGCGCCGACGCCGGCGACTTCGCGATGCTGGAGCGCGCCGGCGAGCAGGCCTGGCTGCTGCACGAGCAGCCCGACGCCGGCATGTGGGAGCTGCGCACGCGCTCGCGCATCCATACCTCGTCCTCGCTGATGTGCTGGGCGGCCTGCGACCGGTTGATGAAGATCGCCCATGCGCTGGGCCTGGCCGAGCGCGCGCAGCTCTGGGGCGAGCGGGCGAGCACCATCCGCGAGAAGATCCTCGCGCTGTCATGGAACGAGCAGCGCGGCGCCTTCGCCGAGAGCTTCGGCGGCCAGGACCTGGACGCCAGCGTGCTGCTGATGTGCGAGGTGGGCTTCATCAACCCACGCGACCCGCGCTTCGTCAGCACCGTCGAGGTGCTGGAGAAGCATCTGTGCGACGGCCCCTTCATGCGCCGCTACGAGGCGCCGGACGATTTCGGCCGGCCCGAGACCGCCTTCAATGTCTGCTCCTTCTGGCGCATCGACGCGCTGGCGCGCATCGGCCGCACCGACGAGGCGCGCCAGCTCTTCGAGACCCTGCTGCAGCAGCGCAACCATGTGGGCCTGCTGTCCGAGGACCTGGCGCCGGCCACGGGCGAGCTGTGGGGCAACTTCCCCCAGACCTATTCGATGGTCGGCATCATCAACGGCGCGATGCGCCTGTCCAAGCCCTGGGATCTGGTGGTCTGAGGCGCTGTCGCCTCAGCGGTGCCGGCCCTCGACCAGCCGATCCGGCACGATATTGGCCACCACCAGGCCGCCCTGCTCCTGCACCACATAGATGGTGAACGGACGCGGCTCGCCGCCCTCGGCACGCAGCAGCCACATGTAGAAGGCGAAGCCCGCCTGCCCGGCGGCATCGGTGGTGCGCGTGATGGTGGTGCTGCGGCCCAGGCCGCGGCCCTGGGCGAAGAAGGGCAGGATCTGGGCATCGAGCGCGCGCCGGATCGCGCCCTCGCCGCTGCGCAGCAACAGGGCGCGGCTGAGCATGGCCTGCACCGCGTTCGCATCGCCGGCCATCGCATGGGCCACGAAGGTCTCGGCGGTGCGGCGGAAGCGCTCGCTGTCGGCCGCCATCTGCAGGTCGGCGGCGACCTCGTCGTGGCGCGCGGCGGCCGCGGCGGAACCCAGCGAGGCCAGGCAGATCAGGGCGGCCAGGATTCGGGCGGGCAAGCTCATCATGATCATGTGCTCCCGCTCAGGCCGCCAGGGGCTGGGGCTGCTCGGCCGCCTGCATCGTGCGGCGGACCAGCTCATAGACGGCCAGCCAGGCGGCGCGCGTGGCGGGCGTGAACGCCGGCCCCAGGGCCTGCTCCAGCGTCTGGATCAGCGCTGCTCCGACGCTGGCGTAATGCTCGTCCTTCACGCCATAGCCCTGGTGGCGGGCGCCCAGCTTGCCCAGCACCGGCAGCAGCTGCTCGGGGCGGTCGAGCAGGGCGACGGCGGCGCCGATCATCTGCATCAGCCGGGCGCCCTGCGCCCGCATGTCACCGCGGAACAGCGCACGCAGCTTGGGGTCGACCCGGAACAGATGGGCATAGAACATCGCGGCGGCCTGGGGCGCGATGGGCTCGACCCGGGCAAAGCTGCTGCGGACCAGGGCGATCTCGGTGGGACCAAAGGACATGGGGAGGCTCCGTGAGGATTGCTGAGCCCTGATGCTCGGGCGCGCCGGTATCACGCCCGTTGCCGCGCGCCGCGCCGCATGTTGCAGTTGTTGTTTCGCGCTATCCTCCCGTCTGTGTGACAGCCCCGACACCCACCCGCCAATGCAAGCGCTCACGCCTGCTCAGATCGAAGCGAGCACTGACATGGAAGCCACTCTGACGGCGGCCGACAAGGCCCTGTCCGACGGCGACGCGCAGCGCTGCGCGGCGCTGGTCGAAGCCCTTGCGCCCCGCGCACAAGCGGCCCACCGGCCATTGCTGGCCCAGCTGTTCGAGCGCCTGAGCCGGCATTGCGAAGCGCTCGGCGAGCATGCCCAGGCCCTGCAGCATTACCGGCATTTCCACCGGCTGGTGGTCGAGGACCTGCAGTCCCGCCTGGCCGGCCCCGGCGAGACCGAGGGCGAGCGACAGGATGCGCTGACCGGCCTGGCCAAGCCCGAGACCTTGCAGACGCGGGTGCCGGCGATGGTGGAGCAGGCCCTGGCCACCAAGCGCGGCCTGTGCCTGGTCCGCATGGAGCTGGACCCGCTGCTGCCGGCGCGCCTGAGCCTGAGCCCCGGCCTCGGCGACGCGGTGCTGCGCGAGATCGGCGCCCTGCTGCGCGCCCACAGCCGCGCCAAGGACCTGGCGCTGCGCCATGTCGGCGAATCGCTGGTGCTGGTGCTCAGCGATGTCGAACTGTCCAGCGCGCGCATGATCTGCGAGCGCATCCGCCGCGCCGCGCAGGCCCATGACTGGCAGCCGCTGCACGAGGAGCTGCGCGTCAGCCTCAGCATGGGCCTGACCGCGCTGCGCAGCGGCGACGACGTCAAGCAGCTGCTGGCGCGCGCCGAGGCGGGCCTGGCGAGCGCCCGCCGCGACGGCCGCAACTGCGTGCGCACCGGCGTGCTCGGGGCCTGAGCCCCGCGCCGGGCGCCCCTGCTCCTTCAGCCCCGGCGGCGGCGCGCCACCCAGCCCACGGCCGCCAGGCCGGCCAGCATCAGCGCATAGCTTTCGGGTTCGGGCACGGCCACCGTGATGCTGAAGACATCGCCGACCTGATGGCCGGCCAGGTCCAGCGTCCAGTCCGTCGCGCCGGGCTGGACCAGCGGATTGCCGATATAGAACTCGGTGGTCACACCGGGCTGGCCGAAACCGGCCCACAGGCCCTGGCTGTTGCTGCCGAACTGCTGCACGCCCTGGAAGCCGTCGCTCGTCACGCTGCCGGCCGGCAGCGCGAAACGCACGCCGTCGAGCCTGACGCTGAGGTTCTCGAAGCCCAGGCCGGAGAGGTTGCGCACCAGGGCATTGAAGCTCAGCGTGCCCGCGCCCAGGTCCTGCGCCTCGACGCTGAAATTCAGCGTGGCGCTGCTCCGGCTGCTGAAGTCCAGGTCGAAGGCCAGCTGGCCGGCGCCGGAATAGTCGGTGACGGCAACGCCCTGGCCGCTGAAGCCGGTGTACTGGGCGGCCTGGGCCTGGGCTGCGGCCAGCGCCAGCAGGGCGGCGGCCAGCAGAGGTTTCTTGGTCATGATGTTCATGTGCTGGGTTCCTTGGTTCAGAGCTGACCCTTGGCCCAGGGGCCGGTGATCGCGAAGGTGATGCCGGGGGTCTGCAGGTTGACGAACAGATAGCGGCCGGTCGGGTCGAAGCAGGCACCGCAGAACTCGGTGCCGCGGCGGTCGCCGGCCAGGCTCGTGCGCTTGCCCGCGGCGGCCAGCTGCTCGGCCGTCAGGTTGTAGTTGTTCTTCGCGAAGATGTAGGCGTCGCCCTCGGCGCTCAGGCCCATCAGGCGCTCGCCGAAGCCGAACATGTCGGTGACGCCGCCGCCGTCCTCGCAGATCAAGAGGCCGCCGCGCGGGCTGACCGTCAGGTTGTCGCCCATATTGCCGACCGTGGTGGAGGCGGTGGAGTAGATGCAGCTCAGCGTCTGCGTGGCCAGCTCCAGCTCCCAGATAGCGCCGCGGTTGATGCTGCCGCCCGAGGTGTCCATCACGTACATCTTGCCGGCGAAGTACCAGATGCCTTCGCCGCGGTTCATGCGCAGGCCGCCCTGGGTCCAGCCCTGCACAAAGGGGCCGGAGGCGTTGCTGATGGCCGCACCCTCGGGGCCGGTGGCGTTGCCGCGGTTCTGGTCGGGGTTGGCGATGTCCAGCCATTCCAGCTCATGGGCCTCGTCCAGCTGGGCCGGCGCGATGTTGAGGTTGTTGCGACCCTTGACCTTGGCCATCTGCAGCCGGCCGCCCTGGGCCAGCGAGCCGAGCGCGCCCGGCAGCACCTCGGGGATGTAGCGGTAGAAGCCGGACTTGCCCGAGCTGTCCTCGGTCAGGTAGGCGATGCCGGTGGCCGGGTCGATCGCGACCGCCTCGTGTGCGAAGCGGCCCATGCCGACGATCGGCTGGCCGCTGGTCTGGGCCGGGTCGGCCGCGCATTCGAACACATAGCCATGCTTGCGGCCGGCGCTGCTGATCGAGTCGGAGCCGACCTCCTCGCAGCTCAGCCAGCTGCCCCAGGGCGTGATGCCGCCGGCGCAGTTGGTGCGGGTGCCACCGAGGTTGGCGTCGATGCGCATGAAGGCGCCATCGCGGAACACCAGGTTGGTGGTGCCGCCGTTGGAGAAACTGCTGCCGCTGGTGCCGGCGTCGTAGACGGCCGGCGCGCCGAAATGACTGGCATCGCTGCCGGTGCCGACCTCGTGGTTGCGCACCAGCACGATCTCGGTGCTGCGGCCCACCTTGCGGGTTGCGACCACGCCCATGCCGTCATGCGCGGCCGGGCAGGGCCTGCCGTTGCTCATCGCATCGCCGGTCCAGCCGAAGCTCTTGTAGCTGAAGCCGGGCGGCAGCTGCAGCAGCGGCAGGCCGGTCGTCAGGTCGTTGACCGGCGCGATCGGGCCGTAGAGGCTGTCGGCCAGGGCGGTGTTGCCGGCGGCCAGGGCCTCGCGGGTCTGCAGGGCGCCGAGCGAGGCGACGAAGGGCAGCGCGGCGGCGGCCGAGGCATTCCTCAGCAGGCCGCGGCGCGCGGGCGAGAAATCGGGGGAGAAGTCGGGGGGCAGGTCTTGCTGGCTCATCGGTCACTCCAGGGTTGGCGGTCTGCTGCGGCGATGCAGCACAGCGCAGTCTCTGGAGCGACGATGTCAGGGGCTTGTGCGGCGTCCCCTGCCGGTCGGACTATCGGGACGCCGGGCTCAGAAGGGGTTGAGACTCTTCTCGCGCCGGTAGTGCAGATAGCCGACGCTGACTCCGGCGCGCAGTCCCACGCCCAGGCGTATCGGCGCCAGCGTGATGCCGTTCAGGCGCTGGTAGTTGATGCCGGCGCCGCCGATGTAGTAGGCGCTGCCGTCCACGCCGGGAAAGCGCTGGTAGATGGCGCTGGCCTTGGGCAGCTTGTAGACCAGGGTGAAGACCTTGGAGGCATTGGCGCCGGCGTCGAAGCCGATCGACGGGCCGGCCCAGAACACCGGTGCCGTGGCGCCGCCCTTCATCACCAGCTGCCCCTCGCCATAGCGCAGGCCCACGGTCAGCGCGGCGCCGGCTTCCTCGCCCTTGATATAGGCATTGGGCCGGCCCTGCTCCTTGAAGGCCTTCTCGATCACCTTGGCCAGACCCTCGGTGGTCTGGCCGAAGAAGTCGGTGGCGGCCTTGAGGATGGAGTCCTCGTCATAGGTGCCGTTGTCGTCGGCCGCCCGCGCGCCCAGCGCCGGACTGCCCAGGGCCGCCAAGGCGGCCAGACGCGCCAGGGCGGCGCGGCGGGTGTCGTTGGAACTCATGGCTTGATCTCCTTGTGGTCGGAACCTTAGCGCAGCCGGCCCCCCGATCGGAGGCCGGGCCCGCGCGGCTTGTAAGCAAACTGGTCACCGCAGACCAAGCCTAGCTCATTGCGGGCGCGGCGGCTCCAGGGCGGCATAACGGCCCAGGAACATGTCGACGCTATCGTCCAGCACGCGCCGCTGTTCGGCCGGCGTCAGCATCGCCTGGCCCATGGCCAGCTGGGGCCAGAAGGCAAAGGCTTTCAAGAGCCCTTGCAGCTGTGCCGCCGCATAGGCCGGGTCGGCCGGACGCAGCCGGCCGTCCGCCTGGGCCGCGCGGATCCAGCCCGCCAGCCCCTCCTCCTTCTCGGCCAGGCGCGCCACCATCGCGCGGGCCCGCTCCGGCGTATGCATCATCTCGGCCAGCGCCACGCGGCTCAGATCCATGAAGCTCGCGTCGTTCAGCAGGGCCATCTTCTGCGCCAGCAGCTCCCGCAGTTGCTCGCGCAAGGGGCGCTGCGGCGCATAGGCCAGGCCGACCAGGGCATGGCTGCGCTCGAACAGCTGCCAGAGGATGGCGGCGAACAGCTCGTCCTTGCTGGGGAAATGGTTATAGACCGTGCGCTTGGACACGCCGGCCGCCGCGGCCAGCCGGTCCATGCTAGTACCCGCGAAGCCATGCTCGCGGAACTCGGCAATGGCGGCCTGCACGATGGCCTCGCGCTTGCGGTCGGTCAGGCGGGCGGGAGCGTCTGGAACGGTGGACATTTGAAAAATTTTACACCGCATGGTTTACTTTTTAGAATTGGATACTACACTGTGTAGTGTAATTTCCATCGAGAGCCGCATGCCGCGCCTGCTCCAGCCCCGCCTCCTCCTACCCCTCCTGCTGATCATCCTCATGGCCACGCTTCTTTCCTGCAGCCCCGACCTGTCGGCCGAGGGCTACCCGTCGTCCAGCCGGTTCGCGGACGGCAAGTTCCACAACACCCGGCCGCCGCGCGAGCCGGGCATCGCCAAGACCCTGCAGATCCTCTGGCGCTTCATGACGGACAAGCCGGCCGATGCCACGCCCCGCCAGGCCCTCGAGGTCCTGCCGCTGACGCGCGCCGAACTGCTGGCCGCGCCCGATCTGAGCCTGTGGCGGCTGGGCCATTCGACCCTGCTGTTCAAGCTGGACGGCAAGTTCTGGCTCACCGATCCGGTGTTCTCCGAGCGCGCCTCGCCCTTCTCCTTCCTGGGCCCGAAGCGCTTCCACGCCCCGCCGCTGGATATTGCCGAGTTGCCCGAGATCGAGGCCGTGATCCTCTCGCACGACCATTACGACCACCTGGACCATGCGGCGGTGCGCGCCCTGGCGCCCAAGGTCAGGCAGTTCCTGACCCCGCTGGGCGTGGGCGAGCGCCTGATCGCCTGGGGCATCCCCGCGGCCAAGGTGCAGCAGTTCGACTGGTGGCAGGGCACGCAGATCGGCGCGCTGCGGCTGGTCGCCACGCCGGCCCAGCATTTCTCGGGCCGCGGCCTGTCCGACCGCAACCGCACGCTCTGGGCGTCCTGGGTGCTGATCGCCCCCGAGGCGCGCCTCTTCTTCAGCGGCGACAGCGGTTACTTCGACGGCTTCAAGGCGATCGGCGAACGCTTCGGCCCCTTCGACCTGACCCTGGTCGAGACCGGCGCCTACAACGAGGACTGGCCCGATGTGCACATGCTGCCCGAGCAAAGCCTGCAGGCCCACCTGGACCTGGGCGGCCGCCGCATGCTGCCCATCCACAACGGCACCTTCGACCTGGCCCTGCACCCCTGGACCGAGCCCTTCGAGCGCATCGAGGCCCTGGCCGCCGAGCGCGGCGTGGCATTGAGCACGCCGCGCATGGGCGAGCGCCTGGACCTGCGCGCGCCGGCCCCGGGCAGCGCCTGGTGGCGCTGAGCCCGCCCGGCGCGATTCTTCACCCCCAGGATTGCCCCACCAAAGGGTGATCCCGGGCCACGCCGCGCCGGCTTGCCTCTACACTTGCGCCCACCTTGCCGGCCTGGCGCCGGCCTCACCGCCCGGGGAGACCGATCGATCATGCAAGCCGTCCCGCGCCGCCAACGGCGCCGCCCCTCATGAATCCGCAGGGCGATCTGCCCAAGCTGGCGCTCGCGCTGGAATACGTGGACCTGGGCGCCGCGCTCTACCTGGCCGGCGGCAGCGACCATGCCGCGCGCCTGCTGGCCGCGGCCGCCGAGCGGCTGCTGGGCGACCTGTGCCGCCTGCTCGGCGAGCAGGAGCAGACCGACGAACTGCAGGCCCTGCTGCAGCGCGTGGCCGAGCGCTACGCCGCGCCGCGCTTCGAGGGCGCCGGGCATGTCCAGGCGCGCGGCGACCAGCAGTCCCTGTCGCGCGCCGGCGAACTCGGCGGCCTGCTGGCCGACAAGGCACGCCAGGAGACCGAGGCCCTGCTGCGCGCGGCCTGGTATCTGCTCGAGTCGATCGGCCTGGAGGCCGCCGCGCCGCTGCGCCTGCAGGAGGCCATCGAGGTGAGCACGATCCACGCGCACGGCGATTTCTAGGTGCTAGCATGGGCCGCATCACCGATGCAGGGAGTCCATCATCACCGCCGAACGCCGTCACTTCGCCCGCGTCGCCTTTGATGCCGAGGCCCAGCTGACCACCACGAGCCAGCGCCTGGCCGTCAAGGTGCTGGACCTCTCGCTGAAGGGCGCGCTGCTGCGCCTGCCCGCCGGCCAGCAGGTGAAACCCGGGGATCCCTGCCTGCTCAGCGTCACGCTGTCGCAGATGGGGGTGGGCATCGCCATGGCCGGCGAGATCGCCCATGTGGAGCTGGAAGGCACGCGCGTGGGCCTGCTGTGCCGCAGCATCGACCTCGAGAGCATCACGCATCTGCGCCGCCTGCTGGAGGTCAACCTGGGCGACGCCCAGCTGCTGGAGCGCGAGCTCAAGGCCCTGATCGCTGCTTCAAACTAGGGGCGAGCCTCGCCCCAGGCCCGCGCTAGTCCGTTCGGACTACAACTTCCTCCCTGCATGGCATCGAAGCTTCATCGAAGCGCTCGATCATCAAGCCATCCCGAGAGGAGCAAGCCATGCAACGCAAGATCACGCTGCCCGCGCTGGCGGTCGCCCTGCTGCTGTCGGCCGTCGCACCGGCCGCCCTGGCCTGGAACACGCTGGACGGCCAGAAACCCCTGATCATTGCCCATCGCGGTGCCTCCGGCTATCTGCCCGAGCACACGCTGGAAGGCTATGCCAAGGCCATCGAGCTGGGTGCCAACTACATCGAACCCGACCTGGTGATGACCAAGGACGGCATGCTGGTGGCGCGCCACGAGCCGACCATCGGCACCACCACCAATGTGGCGAGCATCGCCGCCTTCGCCAATCGCAGGACCACCAAGACGGTGGACGGCGTCGCCACCACGGACTGGTTCGTCGAGGACTTCACCTTGGCCGAACTGAAGACGCTGCGCGCCGTGCAGCCGCGCGCCAACCGGCCGCAGCAGTACAACGGCCAGTTCGAGATTCCCACCTTGGACGAGGTGATCGCGCTGGCCAAGGCCAAGAGTCTGGCAACCGGCCGCACCATCGGCATCTATCCCGAGCTCAAGCATTCGACCTATATGCAGGGCGTGTCGCAGAGCCTGGGTTTCTCGAAGACCTATTTCGAGGACAAGCTGCTCAGCACCCTGCATGCCGCCTACGGCAACACGGGCCATGCGCCGGTCTTCATCCAGAGCTTCGAGGTCGGCAATCTGCAGTATCTGAACACCCGCACCGACATCAAGCTGGTGCAACTGGTCGATGCCAATGACGTGCGGGCCGATGGCTCGCTCGAGCTGCTCGCGCCCTATGCGCAGCCGGCCGACGTGGTGGCGGCCGGCGGCAAGCTGAGCTTCGCCGACATGGTCAGCAATGTGGGCCTGTCCTTCGTGGCCACCTATGCCGACGGCATCGGCCCCTGGAAGCCCTATCTGCTGAAGACGGTGGACGACGGCGTCGACCGCAACGGCGACGGCGCCGTCAACGGCCTGGACCGGCTGGTGCTCGGCAGCACCGGCGTGATCGAGGCGGCGCACGAGCGCGGCCTGCTGGTCCACACCTGGACCATGCGCGACGACGCCGGCATCCTCGGCTTCGCCAACGGCCAGGCCGAGATCGAGGCCTATCTGAAGCTCGGCGTGGACGGCGTGTTCACCGACTTCACCGACACCGGCGTGGCTGCTTTGACTGCGCTGGCCGTGCCCGAGCCCGCGAGCTATGCGCTGATGACGGCCGGCCTGGCCCTGCTCTGGGCGGCCAAGCGCCGCCGCGACCAGAAGAAATGAGCTCCGCTCAGGCGAGCAGGAACTCCCTCAGGATGGCATAAGCCTCCTGCGGCTTGTCGCGCCAGGTGCCGTGGCCGGCACCCGGCACCTCGACATAGCGGCTCAGATGCGCGGGCAGCGCCGCCGCGATCTCGCGCGCATCCTCGGCCGGGCAGACCGGGTCTTCCGCGCCGGCCAGCACCAGCACCGGGCATTGCGCGCGCGCCAGTCCCGGCAGCAAATCCAGGCCCTGCTTCTCGCCGGCGACGAAGTGCAGCAGGATCTCGATATTGGCCAGGGTGCGCGCGCCGGCCTGCGGGTCGAGCGGCTCGCGGGTGTTGTAGAGCCGGCGGCAGAGGCTCCAGTAGGCCTCCCAGGTCTGCGGGCTCGGCCGCGTCCAGAAGGCCTCGGTGCGCTCGCGCGCCAGCGCCCCGCCCAGGCGCTCGAACATCGCCAGCTTGCGCGCGAGCCCCATGTGGTGCGAGGTGCTGGACAGGATCACCTTGGCCGCATGGCCCGGGTGGCGCTCGATGTAGCGCTGCGCGACGAAGCCGCCGAAGCTCTGGCCCAGCACGATGGGCCGCTCGATCCCCAGCGCATCGGAAAGGCGCACGATGTCGTCGGCCCAGGTGTCCAGCGTCCATTCCGCGCGCGGCCGCGGGTCGCTGCGGCCATGGCCGCGGTGGTCGTAGTAGACGATCTGGGCGATGTCGGCCAGCGCCGAGAAGCCGGGCTTGAAGGCGCTGTGGTCGAAGCCGGGGCCGCCGTGCAGGCAGATCAGCGTGGGCTTCGCGCGCATCGCCGCGCCATCCGGCACCAGGCCCGGGCCTTCCACGTCCACGAACAGGCGCACGCCGGCGCCGATGTCGATCCTCATGCCTCTCTCCTTGTCGAGACCCGCAGTATGCAGGGCAGAATCCGCCCATCCCGGCAATCCTGGAGCGTCCCGTGATTGATCGCATCGCCGCCGCCCTGGTCCTGGCCGCCCTGCTCGCCGCCCCGGCGCGGGCCCAGGAGCCCGGCCGGGAACTGCTGTTCGCGGTGGAGATCCGCACCGGCGCGGCCTGGGATGCCGCCAAGCCGCCGAACGCCCAGCTCAACTTCCGCGCCCATTCCGAGCATCTGGCCCGGCTGCGCGCCGAGGGCCGCATCGCGATGGGTGCGCGCTACGGCGAGAAGGGCCTGCTGGTGCTGAAGGCCGCCGGCCGCGACGAGGCCCAGGCCCTGATGGACGCCGACCCCTCGATGCAGAGCCGCACCTTCGCCTTCGAGCTGCACGAGATGCGGGTGTTCCAGCCCGGCTGGGTGGGGCCGGCGCCGACCCAGCCCTGATTCGTCCGGCCCAGCCCGATTTCGTCGCAAGCCCTGGCGGCGCCCCGCCCCCGGCGCGAGAATCCGCCCATGCAGCCCACCCCCGCACAGGCCTTCCTGCAGATCTTCAATCTGCGCGCCATCGCTGCCGTCTACTACTTCTGCCTGCTGGTGGCGCTGTCGCGCGCGCTGTCCTGGTATATGGAGGACCAGCAGCTCGCCGAATGGCTGCATTCGCTGGTGCGCTTCACCCGCCAGACCCTGATCACCGGCCTGCTGATGCTGCTGGCGGCGGCGCTGGCCGAGGCCTGGCTGGCCGGCCCGCGGCGCGCAAGGCCCACCGCGGTGCGGGCGCTGGCGGTGTTCGCCGGCGCCGCGCTCAGCACGCTGGCGCGGCATTCGGTGGCCAATTTCGGCGACCCGACGGCCGAATGGAAATGGAGCTGGGCGATCTCGACCACCCTGCTGTGGGCGCTGCTGGGTGGCGTGGCCTACGGCCTGCTGCAGGCCGCCCGGGCCGAGCGGGCCGCGCGCCAGCAGCTGCTGGCCACCGCGCGCCAGCACGAGGTCCTGCAGGCCCAGCAGCTGGAGGCCCAGCTCTCGGCGCTGAACGCCCAGATCGAGCCGCATTTCCTGTTCAACACGCTGGCCAACGTCAAGCGCCTGTACGAGACCGCGCCGGAGCGCGGCCGCGACATGCTGGTGAGCCTGATCGCCTATCTGCGCGCCGCCCTGCCCAGCATGCGCCGCAGCGAGTCCACGCTGGGCCAGGAGCTGGAGCTGGTGCGCAGCTATCTGACCATCCTGCAGATGCGTATGGGCGCGCGCCTGGCCTTCGAGATCGAGGCCGAGCCGGCCCTGCTGGATGCCAAGCTGCCGCCGATGGTGCTGCCCACCCTGGTCGAGAACGCGATCAAGCATGGCCTGTCGCCGCTGCCCGAGGGCGGCCGCATCACCATCAGCGCCCAGCAGCACAGCGGCGAGCTGGCGGTCGAGGTGCGCGACGACGGCCAGGGCTTTGCAGCCAGCGGCGGCTCGGGCGTCGGCCTGGCCAACACGCGCGCCCGGCTGGCCGCGCTGTTCGGCAGCCGGGCCGCGCTGGAGCTGGAGGCGGCGCTGCCGCGCGGCGTAGTGGCGCGGGTGCGGCTGCCGCTGGCGGGAGGCCTCGCGTGAGCGCCGTCCTGCCGGCCGCCGCGGCACCGGCCCCCTCGTCCGCCCTTGGCCATCTGTGGGCCTCCTGGCGCTCGCTGCGCCTGCGGGAGCTGGGCTGGTTCACGCTGATGGGCCTGCTCTACGGTCTGATCGATCTCAGCGCGATGGTCTATGTGGGCGACGATCCCCAGTGGCTGCATGCGCTGACGCGGCAGCTGTTCTCGCCGGTCATCGTCACCCTGATCCTGATGCTGTTCTGGCTGCCGGTGGCGCGCAGCGCCTGGGAGCATCCGCAGCGTCTCTGGCGGCTGGGACTGGCCACCCTGCTGGGCTCGCTTGCCGCGATGCTGCTCCTGTGGGGGCTGGTGGGCTGGCTGGACTGGCCGTCGGTCGGCGATCTGATGCGGCTCAAGAAGGGCGAGGCCATGCGCCACACGATGCGCTGGACCAGCTACCTGGGCGACAGCCTCTCGGCCTTCATCCCCTCGATGCTGACCGTCGCGCTGTTCGAGCTGCTGGAGCGCCGCGAACGCACGCGTGCGCGCCTGCAGCAGATGCTGCACGAGCAGAGCGTGATGGCGCGCCGCGCGATGGCCTCGCGCCTGGCCGCGATGCAGGCCCAGGTGGAGCCGCAGTTCCTGTTCGACACCCTGGTCGACGTGGAGCAATGCTATGCCCGCTCGGATCCCGAGGCGCCGGCTCAGATGGAACGCCTGATCCGCCATCTGCGCGTCGCCCTGCCGCGGCTGCGCGAGAGCGGCGGCACGCTGGAGAGCGAGGCCGAGCTGCTGGAGAGCTATCTGGCCGTGGTGGCCGGCCGGCGCAAGGCCGCCGTGCGCTTCAGCGCGCATTGGCCCGAGGCGCTGCGCGGCGCGGCGCTGCCGCCGATGCTGCTGCTGCCGCTGCTGCAGCGCGTGCTGCGCCTGGCCGCACCGGCGCTGCCGGGGCATTGCAGCCTGAGCGCCGAGCCGCTGGACGACGGCCTGCGCCTGCTGCTCGCCTTCGACCGGCCGGGCCTGTGCGGCGACGACGCCGAGCTGCAGACCCTGTCGCAGCGCCTGCAGGCCTTGTCCGGCGGCCCCGCGGAGCTGCATTGCCGCAGCAGCGAGGACACCACCCTGTTCACCCTGGAGCTCAAGCCATGCGAAGCCTGATCGCCCCGACCGCCGTGGTGGCCGAGGACGAGGCCACCCTGCGCCAAGAACTGATCGAGCGCCTCGCCCAGCTGTGGCCCGAGCTGAGCATCGTCGGCGAGGCGGCCGACGGCGTGCAGGCGCTGCGCCTGCTCGACGAGCATCGGCCCGACGTGCTCTTTCTCGACATCCAGATGCCCGGCGCCACCGGGCTGGACGTGGCCCGTCAGGTGGGCGGCCGTGCCCATGTGGTGTTCGTCACCGCCTACGACCAGTACGCGGTGGCCGCCTTCGACCAGGGCGCGGTGGACTACGTGCTGAAACCGCTGCAGGCCTCGCGCCTGTTCACCGCGATCGGCCGCGTCAAGCAGCGCCTGGCCCAGCCGCCGGCCGACTACACGCTGGCGATGGGCGGCGTACTGAACCAGCTGGCCGCACAGCCCGCCGGCGGCGCAGCGGGCCGCAGCTTCCTGCGCTGGATCAATGCCTCGGTGGGCCAGACCCTGAAGCTGATCACGGTGGACGAGGTGCTGTACTTCCAGTCCGACAACAAGTACACCCGCGTCGCCACGCGCGACAGCGAGGCCCTGATCCGCAAGCCGCTGAAGGAGCTGGCCGACGAACTGGACCCGCAGCAGTTCTGGCAGATCCACCGCTCCACCCTGGTCAACGCCGGCGCGGTGGCCGGCGTCACGCGCGACTTCCGCGGCCGCATGCAGGTCAAGCTGAAGGAAAGCGCCGACACCCTGCTGGTGGCCGAGAGCTACGCCCATCTGTTCAAGCAGATGTGACGCATGATGCGTCCATGCATGCCGACCCGCCCCGCTCGATGATCCAGCAGCTGCGCGGTGCCGGTCGCCTGGCCGTCGAGGCCACCCACGGCCTGACCGACCTTGTCGAGGCCATGCACTCCGGCATGGCGCGAACACCGGGTCGGGCGCCGGTGGCGCGCCGCGGCGGCATCGGCGGCCTGGTCTATCGCGGCGTGCATGGCGTCACCCGCCTGGTCGGTGGCGGCATCGACGTGGCGCTGCAGGGCCTGGAACCCCTGCTGGGCTCGCCGCGGCCGAACTCGCCCGGCCACGAGGCCCTGCTGGCGATCTTGAACGGCCTGCTGGGCGACTATCTGGCCGCGACCGACAACCCGCTGGCCATCACGATGCAGCTGCGCCGGCAGGGCCGGGCGCTGGCGAGCCCGCCGCCGGACGCCGGACCGCGCCCGCTGCTGCTGATCCACGGCCTTTGCATGAACGATCTGCAATGGCAGCGCGGCGACCTGGCCGAGGGCCTGGCGACGCTGGGCTACACACCGCTGCACCTGCACTACAACAGCGGCCAGCACATCAGTGACAACGGCCGCCGGCTGGCCCTGCTGCTGGAGCGACTGCTGCAGGCCTGGCCCGTGCCCTTGCAGGACCTGACTCTGCTGGGCCACAGCATGGGCGGCCTGCTGGCACGCAGCGCGGTGCACCACGCCCAGGCCGACGGCCTGCAATGGCCGCGGCGGCTGCGCCGCATGGTCAGCCTGGGCACGCCGCACCTGGGCGCGCCGCTGGAACAGGGCGGCCAGCAGCTGCAGCTGCTGCTGGGGCTGAGCGCCTACGCCAGGCCGCTGATCGCGCTGACGCGGCGCCGCAGCGCCGGCATCCAGGACCTGCGCTGGGCCTCGCTGCGCGAACAGGACTGGGGCCTGCGTCGCAGGCTGCCGCTGCCGGCGGGCGTGGCTTGCTATGCAATCGCCGCCACCACCGCCCAGAACCCCGCCGGCCTGCCGGCGCGCCTGCTGGGCGACGGCCTGGTGCCGCTGGCCAGCGCGCTGGGCCGGCATCGCGAGGCCGCCTGGCGCCTGGATTTCCCGCCCGAGCACCAATGGGTGCTGGCTGGCGCAGGCCATCTGGCCCTGCAGAGCCATCCGGCGGTGCAGGACAAGCTGCGCGAGTGGCTGGGCTGATGCGCCGCATCGCCGGCATCGGCATCATGTTGCCGTGCGCCCTGCCGGGAGTTCCGTTGCGGGCGCAGCCCGCGCCGCCCAATCTGGTGGCGATCTACCTGGCGCCCTCCAGCGTGCCGGATGCCGTGCGCGAGGAACCCGATATCGTGGCGGCCCAGGGGCTGCAGTCCCTTCATCTGCCGATCCGCTTCGACAGCCCGAGCGCGGCGGACTTCGAGGCCTTCTGAGCTGGTCGTTCGGACCTGTCACCTAGATGACCTGCGAGCTCATCGCCCGCCGCGCACAATCGGCGCACAGTGCCGCAAAGGCCAATCGCTGCAGACCAGCATGGAGACCCGCATGGAAGACGCGACGACGAACAGCAGCCAGCGCCACTACCGCATCTGCCCGCTGTGCGAGGCCTGCTGCGGCCTGGAAGTGCAGACCCGGGATGGCAAGGTGCTCGGCATCCGCGGCGCCGCGCAGGACGTTTTCAGCCGCGGCTACATCTGCCCCAAGGGTGTCTCGCTGAAGGACCTGCATGAGGACCCCGACCGGCTGCGCCGGCCGCTGATCAAGAACAGCGCCGGCGTCTTCGTCGAGGCCGGCTGGGACGAGGCCTTCGAGGAGATCGCGCGCCGCCTGCTGCCCATTCTCCAGACCCATGGCCGCGACGCGGTGGCCGTGGTGATCGGCAACCCGAGCGCGCACAAGGTCGGCCTGCTGAGCTACTTCCCGCGTCTGCTACGGGCCCTGGGCACGCGCAATGTGTTCTCGGCCTCGACCCTGGACCAGATGCCCAAGCAGCTTTCCAGCGGCCTGCTGTTCGGCCACTGGCTGTCCATTCCGGTACCGGACATCGAGCGCTGCGACTGGCTGCTGATGCTGGGCGCGAACCCGATGGTCAGCAACGGCAGCCTCTGGACCGTGCCCGACTACCGGGGCAAGGCCAAGGCCATGCGCGCGCGCGGCGGCCGCATCCTGGTGGCGGACCCGCGCCGCAGCGAAACGGCCGCGGCGGCCGACGAGCATCTGCCGATCCGGCCCGGCGGCGACGTGTTCCTGCTGCTGGGCATGGTGCACGCGCTGTTCGACGAGGGGCTGGTGAAGCTCGGCCGGCTGGCCGAGTGGGCGCAGGGTGTCGAGGCGGTGCAGCAGGCCGTGGCGCCCTATGCGCCCGAGCGCATGGCGGGCGGCTGCGGCATCGACGCGGCGACGATCCGGCGCCTGGCGCGCGAGCTGGCCATGGCCGAACGCGCCGCCGTCTATGGCCGCATCGGCACCTGCACCCAGCGCTTCGGCACGCTCAACAGCTGGCTCATCGACCTGCTGAACATCCTGACCGGGCATCTGGATGCGCCCGGCGGCGCGATGTTCCCGAAGGCGGCCGCCTTCGCGGCCAACACGATGGGCCAGCCCGGCCGCGGCAAGGGCATCGCCACCGGCCGCAAGACCAGCCGCGTCAGCGGCGCGCCCGAGGTGTTCGGCGAGCTGCCGATCACCCTGTTGGCCGAGGAAATTGAGACGCCCGCCGGACCCGAGGGCGGCCAGGTGCGGGCGCTGATCGCCATGGCCGCCAACCCGGTGCTGTCGGCGCCGGGCGGCCCGCGCATCGCCAGGGCCCTGGACGGGCTGGATTTCATGCTGAGCATGGACATCTACCTGAACGAGACCAGCCGCCATGCCGACGTGATCCTGCCCGGTCTGTCGCCGCTGGAGGACCTGCATTACGACGTGGCCTTCCCGCAGCTTTCGCACCGCAACCATGCGCGCTTCTCCGCGCCGGTGTTCGAGAAGCCGGCCGAGATGCCGGAGGAATGGGAGACCCTGCTGCGCCTGGCCGCGATGGTCGAGGGCAGGGAGGACTGGCGCGGCGACATGCGGGCGCTGGACGATGCCGCGATCGCCGCCGATGTGCAGCGCTTCGCCGGCGCGCAGTCCGCGGCGGTGCTGGCCGCATTGCAGCCGCTGCACGGGCCCGAGCGGCTGGTGGACCTGGCCCTGCGCACCGGCCCCTATGGCGACGGTTTCGGCCGAAACCCGCAAGGCCTGACCCTCGCGAAGATCAAGGCCGCGCCGGGCGGCATCGACCTCGGGCCGCTGCAGCCGCGCATCCCGGAGCTGCTGCGCACGCCCTCCGGCCGGATCGAGCTGGCGCCGCCGGCACTGCTGGCCGATCTGCCGGCGGTCGACGCCGCGCTGGCCGAGCCGCCGGCCGAACTGCTGCTGATCGGCCGGCGCGACATGCGCTCGGGCAACAGCTGGATGCATAACCTGCCGCTGCTGGCCAAGGGCCCGGAGCGCTGCATCCTGCTGGTCCACCCGGCGGACGCGGCGCGCCACGGCCTCAGCGATGGCGGCCGGGCGCGCCTGAGCAGCGCCAACGGCTCCCTGCTTGCCAAGGTGGCGCTGAGCCCGGACCTGTGCCCCGGGGTTGTCAGCCTGCCCCATGGCTGGGGCCACGATCTGCCCGGCAGCCGGCTTGCGCTGGCGGCCGAGCGGCCGGGCGTCAATATGAATGAGCTGCTGGACGACCGGCTGCGCGACCCGCTGTCGGGCAATGCGGTACTGAGCGGGGTGCCGGTGCGGTTGGCGCCGGCCTGAGTGCTGGAGCCTGGCTGCCGGGGCCACCGTTGTTTCAAGCGGGAAGCGCGTATCCGAGGGGCTCACCTGGCTGCGGGCGGCACGTCAGAGCGCCCGCGGCTTGGCCATCAGCGCCCCATACCCGCGCATTGAATGGGGGCAACGCCGGCACATGGGGCCCGGGACTAGACTGGGCCGCCAGTTCCCTAACTGCTAATCCACTGCCGAATTGGAGATGCGCATGAAGCTACGTTCCTACTTCGCCGCGGCTGCCCTGATGGCTTCGAGCGCGGCGTTTGCTTTTCACTGCCCCGCCGACATGAAGAAGATCGACGAGGCGCTGGCCAAGAGCCCGAAGCTCAGCGCCGAGCAGATGGCCGACGTGAAGAAACTGCGCGCCGAAGGCGAAGTGCTTCACAAGGCCGGCAAGCACCAGGAGTCGGTCGACACGCTGGCCCAGGCCATGAAGATCCTCGACATCAAGTAGGACAGTTCGCCCTGGCTGCGCGCTCGCCGCGATCGGGATCGGCCCCAAGCCGGTCGGCCGATCCAGGTCAGCCCCAGGTCAGCCATATGAGTTCACGGACCGCGACGCGGCAGCCCTTGCTGCGCGGTGGGCGAGCGCCCGTCACCGCAGCCCATCACCATGTGCCGCCGTAATGCGCCACCAGACCGCGCCACAGGGCATCGGCCTCGCGGGCCAGGCTGGTCTGGCCGGCGCGCGCGGTGGCGTTCGCCGCGGTATGCACCATCACCAGCTTGAGCTGCGGGTCGACGAAGACCATCTGGCCGTAGACGCCCAGTAGCGCGAAGCGCCGCCGACTGCCCGGAAACAGCCAGAATTGGTAGCCGTAGCCGAAGTAGGGTGTGGCCTGGCCGGGCTGGAAGGCGCGCGGCTGGCGCTGCCAGTCGGTGGCCTCGATCAGGAAGTCGCGCGGCAGCACCTGCACACCGGTGTCGGGCCGCAGGCCGTCATGCGCCAGCAGATGACCGAGGCGCGCATAGTCGCGCAGGGTCGCGTTGAAATTGCCGCCCGCCGCTTCCAGGCCGCTGCGGTCGCTCCACCAGTAGGCGCTGCACTCGGCGCCCATCGCCTGCCAGAGCCGGCTCTGCAGATACTCGCTGAGCGACAGCCCGGTGGCGCCGCGCAACGCGGCCGCCAGCATCGGCGTCTCGGCGCTGGCGTAATTGAAGCGCTGGCCCTGCGGCGCCACGCGCTCGCCGATCAGCGCGGCCGCGCTCTCCAGGTCGCTGCGCAACACCGCCGCACCAAAGCGGGCCAGGTCGTCATGGCCGTCGTAGCGCTCCTCGAAGCGCGCGCCCGAGGCCATGCGCAACAGGTTGCGCAGGCTGGTCTCGCCGTAGAGCGTGCCGGCCAGGCGCGGTGCATAGGCATCGGCACGATCATCCAGCGAGCGCAGCCGCCCCTCTTGCAAGGCCAGGCCCACGGCGAGCGCCACGATGGACTTGGCCATCGAGTTGGACAGGAAGCGGTGCTCCGGCCCGCGGCCGTACTGGTAGCGCTCGACCTGGATCTCGCCGTCCTTCAGGATCAGCAGGCCCATCACGCGCTGGCGCGCCAGGTAGTCGTCCAGGTCCAGTTCGCGGCCGTCGAGGCGCCAGCGGAAGGCCGGCTCCCGGGACGCGCGCGGCAGCGGCAGCGGCGTCACGCTGCCGGCCAGCATATGGGGGCGACCCTGGAGCAGACCGCGAATCTCGGCCTGGTGCGTGAAGGAACCGACCCGCACCGCCTCGTCGTGGAACCAGGTCTCGGCCGTGCCGACCGGATAGCCCTGGTCGCGGCCCAGGCGCTCCTCGTCGGGCGCGGCCGGTGACGGCACGGGCAGGAGGAGCAGCAACAGCAGGGCGGCAGGCTTCACGATGGCAGGCGGGAGCGAGGTGCAAGGATGCGCTGATATGCCCCTCGAGCCGACCCCATATCCATGGGGTGGCCGAGCTGTGATATATTCGGCCGCATAGATACGCACAAGACCGTTTTCTCAAGGTCTAAATCTGCAGCCCCGCCGGTCCTCCCCGGACCTTCTCTCGCGAGCGGCTCGCTACAGCTTCAACTCCCGTTTGACTGTTCTTGAGTGTTTCTGTCTCCACAGCCCGGTGAGGGCCGCGGAGTGTTCTTCATCATCTTTTCAAAGGAAACATCATGACCATCCAGACCGGCACCGTGAAGTGGTTCGACGACGGCAAGGGCTTCGGCTTCATTACCCCCGCCGACGGCACCAAGGACCTGTTCGCCCACCACAGCGAAATCAAGAACAACGGCGGCTTCCGCACCCTGGCCGAAGGCGCCCAGGTCGAGTTCGAAGTCAAGCAAGGCCCCAAGGGCCTGCAGGCTTCGAACATCCGCGCGCTCTAAAAGCGCCGGACGCCGTGACAGGGCACGGCAAGCTTTCTCATCACATCCAAAACCGCGCCAAGACGGATTAGCTCCCGATCAAGGCGCACACCTCAAAATACTATGCAAACGAAAAGCATTGAGGTGGGGCGTTACCTTGTCTCACCGATGATCAAACCCCATGCCGAGGGCGGCTTTGCCGCCTCGGTCTCGATTCGCTCGGGATCCGGCATGGCCAGCCACGACCGCGTGCTGCGCTTCGTGCCGCGCTTTCCCAGCCGGCGTGCCGCGCTGCGTTACGCGACCGACGAGGGCCTGGCCTGGGTGCGTGCGCATTAAACCGCCACGCTGATCGGAACAAAAGGCGCCCAAGGATTCGTCCTTGGGCGCCTTTTCCTTTGGGCTCGCCGGGCTGCGCGCTCAGCCGGCGGTCGCTTGGTCCAGGCCGCCGCCCAGCACCTTGTAGAGCTGCACGCGGTTCAGCGCCTTGGCCAGACGCACCTGCAGCAGCGCCTGCTGGGCCGCATAGCTGGAGCGCTGGGCATCCAGCAGCTCCAGCGTGTTGGACACGCCATTCTTGAAGCGCAGCTCCACCAGTTCCAGCCGCTTGGCCTCGGCCCGGGCCTGCAGCTCCTGGGCGCTCAGCTGTTCGTCCAGCGTGGCATGGCCGGCCAGCGCATCGGCCACCTCGCGGAAGGCGGTCTGCACCGCCTTCTCGTACTGGGCCACCGCGATGCCCTGGTTGGCCTTCGCCACGTCCAGGTTCGCCTGGTTGCGGCCCGCATCGAAGATCGGCATCAGGATCTGCGAGGCGAAGCTCCAGGCCGAATGCTGGAACAGATCCGAAAGCTGGGTGCTGGCGGTGCCGGCACTGGCCGTCAGCGTGATGCTGGGGAAAAAGGCCGCGCGCGCCGCGCCGATGCTGGCGTTGGCGGCGATCAGCTGCTGCTCGGCCTGCAGCACGTCGGGCCGCGTCACCAGCACCTCGGACGGCAGGCCGGCCGGCACCTCGGGCAGGCTCAGGCCCTGCAGCGGCTGGGCCGCCGCCAGCTCGCGCGGCAGCGGCTGGCCGACCAGCAGCACCAGGGCGTTCAGCGCCTCGTCGCGCGAACGCTGGCTGCTCGCCAGGCTGGCACGGGCCGCGCCGGACGAGGATTCGGCGGTCGACAGATCGAGCGCCGAGGCCGAGCCGGCATCGAACTTCAGGCGCGTCAGGCGCAGGCTGTCCTCGCGCGTGGCCAGGGTCTGGCGCGCCAGGGCCAGCAGTTCCTCGCCGGCCTGCAGGTTCAGCTGCGCGGCGGCCACCGCGGCCACCAGCGACAGCCGCGCGGCGCGCTGGCCCTCGGCCGTGGCCAGGTAGCTGGCCATGGCCGCATCGCTGTTGCTCTTCAGCTTGCCGAACAGGTCCAGCTCGTAGGCCGTGACCTGCAGGCCGGCCTGGTAGACGCTGCTGATGTTGCCGTTGCCGCTGGCCGCGGGCGAGCGGCTGCTGGAGAAGCCGGCACCGACCGTGGGCAGGCGGCTGGCGTCGGTGATGCGATGCTGGGCCCGCGCCTTCTCGACGTTCAGCAGCGCCACGCGCAGGTCGCGGTTGTTCTGCAGCGCCAGCGCGATCAGTTCGCGCAGGCGGGCATCGCTGGCGTAGAAGCTCCGCCAGGGCAGCTCGGCCGCCTTCTGCGCGCCGGCCGTGGCCGGGGTCGGCCAGTCGCTGGCGACCGGCGCCGCCGGCCGCTCATGCTTGGGGGCCAGGCTCATGCAGCCCGACAGCAGCAGCGCAGCCGCTGCGGCGCTCACCAGGGTGAGGGATTTCTTCTTCTGCATATCAGATTCCTTCGGCGTCGCGCACCGGATTGGCTTCCAGCTCATGCGCATACATCTTGCGCTGCCGCTCGCTGCCCTTGAAGAAGCGCCGCACCACCAGGAAGAAGACCGGCACGAACAGCACGGCCAGCAGGGTGGCGGTGATCATGCCGGACAGCACGCCGGTGCCGATCGCGCGCTGGCTGGCCGAGCCGGCACCCGAGGCGAAGAACAGCGGTGCCACACCCAGGATGAAGGCCATCGAGGTCATGATGATGGGGCGGAAACGCAGGTGGGCAGCCTCGAGGATGGACTCGACCAGCCCCTTGCCCTGCGCCTGCAGGTCCTTGGCGAACTCGATGATCAGGATCGCGTTCTTTGCCGACAGGCCGATGATGGTGATCAGGCCCACCTTGAAGTACACGTCATTGGGCATGTCGCGCAGCGTCGCGCCGAGCAGCGCGCCAAGCAGGCCCAACGGCACCACCAGCATCACCGACAGCGGGATCGACCAGCTCTCGTACAGCGCGGCCAGGCACAGGAACACGGCCAGCAGCGAGAACGCCAGCAGGATGGTGGCCTGCGAACCGGACAGCTTTTCCTCGCGGGACAGGCTGGTCCACTCGTAGCCGATGCCGGCCGGCAGCTTGGCCACCATGCCCTCGAGCTCGGCCATGGCCTCGCCGGTGGAGGCGCCGGGCGCGGCGTCGCCGGCCAGGCGCATCGCGGGGTAGCCGTTGTAGCGCACGGCCTGCATCTGGCCGGTGATCCAGCGGGTTGTCGCGAAGGCCGACAGCGGCACGCTCTTGCCTTGCGCGTTCGTGACGTTCAGGCGCAGCAGATCCTGCGGCGTCATGCGTTGCGCGGCATCCGCCTGCACGACCACGCGCTGCATGCGACCGGCGCTCGGGAAGTCATTCACATAGCTGGAACCCAGCTGCGTGGACATCACCCGCGCCAGCACATCGAAGTTGATGCCCAGGGCCTGGGCCTTGTCGCGATCGATGTCGATCTCGAGCTGCGGCGCATCTTCCAGGCCGTCCGGGCGCATGCCGGTGATCAGCTTGCTCTGCGAGGCCATGCCCATCAGCTGGTTGCGCGCATTCAGCAGCGCCTCGTGGCCGAGGCCGGCGCGATCCTGCAGGCGCAGCGCGAAGCCGGTGGCATTGCCCAGCTCGGGGATAGGCGGGGGCGACAGCGGGAAGATGAAGGCGTCGCGCACGCCCACCATCATCGCGCCCATGGTGCGCTGGGCCAGCGCCTGCGCGCTGTGCTTCTGGCCCTTGCGCTCGTCCCAGGGCTTCAGCGGCACGAACACGAGGGCCGCGTTTTGGCCCTGGCCCGAGAAGGAGAAGCCGATCACGCCGACGGTGTCGGCCACCTCGGGCTGCTTGTGCAGGAATTCCTCCACCGTCTTGACGGCCGCCTCGGTGCGGTTGGTCGTCGCGCCCGGCGGCAGCTGCACGTTGACGATCAGATAGCCCTGATCCTCGTTGGGCAGGAAGGAGGTGGGCATGCGGACATACAGCCAGCCCACCGCGACGACGACGGCCAGGAAGGCCACCATCATGCCGGGGCTGCGCTTGAGCAGCTTGGCCACCCAGCCCTCGTAGCCCTTGGCGGTGCGCGCGAAGCCGCGGTTGAACCAGCCGAAGAAGCCGCGCTTCTCGTGGTGGTGGCCGGCCTCCACCGGCTTGAGCAGGGTCGCGCACAGGGCCGGCGTCAGGCTCAGCGCCATCAGGGCCGAGAGCGCCATCGAGGACACCATCGCCAGCGAGAACTGGCGGTAGATATTGCCCACCGAACCGGCGAAGAAGGCCATCGGCACGAACACGGCGATCAGCACCAGGGTGATGCCGACGATGGCGCCGGAGATCTGGCCCATCGCCTTCTTGGTGGCCTCGCGCGGCGAGAGCCCCTCCTCGCTCATGATGCGCTCGACGTTCTCCACCACGACGATCGCGTCGTCGACCAGGATGCCGATCGCCAGCACCATGCCGAACAGGGTCAGCACATTGATCGAGAAACCCAGGCCCAGCATGACGGCAAAGGTACCCAGCAGCGCCACCGGCACCACCAGCGTGGGGATCAGGGTGTAGCGCCAGTCCTGCAGGAACAGGAACATCACCAGGAACACCAGCACGATGGCCTCGATCAGGGTCTCGACCACTTGCGTGATCGAGATCTTGACGAACTTCGATGAGTCATAGGGCACGCTGTATTCGACGCTGGCCGGGAAGTACTTCTTCAGCTCTTCCATCCGCGCCTTGACGGCGGTCGCCGTGCCCAGCGCGTTGCCGCTGGGCGCGAGCTGCACGCCGATGCCGGTGGAGGGCTGGCCGTTCAGGCGCGCATAGGTGCCGTAGCTCTGGCCGCCGAGCTCGATGCGGGCCACATCCTTTAGGCGCACGGTGGAGCCATCGGTGTTGGCGCGCAGCACGATCTTGCCGAACTGCTCCTTGTCCTCCAGCTGGCCGCGCACGACCACGGTGGCCGACATGGTCTGGTTCGACAGGTTCGGGCGGTCGCCCATCGTGCCGGCGGGCACCAGCGCGTTCTGCGCGGCGATCGCGGCGTTCACCTCGGCCGGGCTGATGTTGAAGGACAGCATCTTGGCCGGATCCAGCCAGATGCGCATCGCGCGCTCGGTGCCGAACAGCTGGGCCTGGCCCACGCCCGGAATGCGCTGGATCTCGGGCACGATATTGCGGGCGGCGTAGTCACCCAGCGCGATCGGGTCCAGCGAGCCGTCCTTGGACGACAGGATCACGAACAGCAGGAAATTGCTGCGCGCCTTGTCGACGCGCACGCCCTGCTGGGTCACCGAGGCCGGCAGGCGCGGGCTGGCGCGCGACAGGCGGTTCTGCACCTCGACCTGGGCCAGGTCGATATTGGTGCCGGACTCGAAGGTCACGGTGATGGCGCCGGTGCCGTTGGCCTGGCTGACCGATTCCATATAGGCCAGGCCGGGCGCGCCGTTGAGCTCCTGCTCGATCACCGAGATCACGGCCTCGTCCAGGGTCTTGGCCGAGGCGCCGGGATAGGCGACGTTGATCGACAGCGAGGGCGGCGCCACCGTCGGGTACTGCGCCACCGGCAACTGGGTGATGGCGACACCGCCGAACACCAGGATGAAAAGTGCGATCACCCACGCAAAAATCGGGCGATCAATGAAGAAACGTGCCATGTTGTGAATTCCTCGCGCTGGGCTGGCGGCTTAGTGACCGGCCGCCGAAGCCGCGGTGGCACCGGAAGCGGCGCTGGCCGCACCGCTGGCCACACCGCTAGCCACGAAGGGCACCGGCTTGACCGGCGCGCCGGGCACGAACATCTTCTGGAAGCCGTCGGCAATCACCTGCTCGCCCGGCTTCAGCCCGTCCAGCACCACCCACTGGCTGCCCTCGGCGGAACCGATCTTGACCTTGCGCGGCTGCGGCTTGCCGTCGGGGCCGACCACCAGCACGGTGTCGCCGGCGCTGCCGCGCGTCACCGCCTGCTGCGGCAGCAGGATGGCGGACGGCACCTCGGCCTGGGCCAGGCGCACGCGCACATACTGGCCCGGCAGCAGCGCGTTGTCGGCATTCGGCACCTCGGCGCGCAGCGACACCTGGCCCGAGGTGGCGTCCACCGTCAGGTCGGTGAACAGCAGCTTGCCGGTCTTGATGCTGCCGTCGTCCAGCAGCACCTGGACCTGGGCCGAGTTGGCACCGGCGCTGCGCAGCTGGCCCTTGCTCAGCGCGCGGCGCAGCTGCTGCACCTCGTTGGCCGACTGGGTGAAGTTCACATAGACCGCGGAGGTCTGCTGGATCAGCGCCAGCTGGGTGGCCTCGGCGGCGCTGACCAGCGCGCCCTCGGTCACCAGCGCGCGGCCGATGCGGCCGGCGATCGGCGCGCTGACATGGGCGTAGTCCAGGCTCAGCTTGGCGGTGGTGATGGCCGCCTTCGCGGCGGCCACATCGGCCTCGCCCTGCTTGGCGGCCGCCACGCTCACCAGATACTCCTGCTGGCTGATCGCCTTGGCCTCGGCCAGGGGCTTGTTGCGCTCCGCCAAGGCGGCGGCCTGATTCAGGTTGGCCTGGGCGCGGGCCAGGGTGGCCTGGGCGCTGTCGAGCTGCGCCTGATAGGGCGCGGGGTCGATCTGGAACAGCGGCTGGCCGGCCTTGACCTCCGACCCTTCGGTGAACAGGCGCTTCAGCACCACGCCGTTGACGCGCGCCCGCACCTGGGCGATGCGCAGGGCCTCGACGCGCCCCGGCAGCTCGGTCTGCAGCGCCACGGCCTGCTGGCTCACGGTCACGACGCCCACCACCGCGGGTGGCATGCCGCCGCCCGCCGCCGGAGCCTTGCCGTCCTTGGAGCAGCCGGCCAGCACCGCGGCAATGGCCACCACCAGGGGGACGAGATAAAGCACCCGGCTGCCCAGGCTGAGCGGGGCCTGGTCGGGCTGTGCGGAAGAAGATGCGGCAGAGCAGATCACGGATGGGGCCTCTCTATGAAGATGTTCCTGTGCTTGCACGGCGTGGCGTCATTTGAACGACGTTTGACGACCGCGGCTTGAACTCAGGGTTGACCCGGAGTATATACACATACATTCATGAATGTATGTAAACCGTTTAGAATTACGGGGTCATGGCACGCAAAACCAAACAAGAGGCGCAGGAGACGCGCCACAGCATCCTGGACGCCGCCGAACGGCTGTTCCAGCAGCATGGCGTCTCGCGTACCTCGCTGCAGCAGATCGCCCAGGAGGCCCGGGTCACCCGCGGCGCCATCTATTGGCATTTCAAGGACAAGGCCGAGCTGTTCGACGCGATGATGGAACGCGCCACCATGCCGCTGGAGGAAGGCATCAGCCTGCGCAGCGTGCCGGCGCAGCCGATGTCGCTGGCCGAGTTGCGCTGGGGGCTGGTGAACGTCTTCTATTGCGCCACCCACAACGAGCGCACCCGTCGCGTCTTCGAGATCGCGATGCAGAAGGTCGAGTACACCGGCGAGCTGCAGGCCCTGCACGAGCGCAAGCTGAGCGTCCGGCGCAGCTGGCGCGACCAGAACCAGGCGGTGTTCGAGCGCGCGGTGGCCGAGGGCCTGCTGCCGGCCGGCTTGAACACCCAGGTGGCCGCGATCGCGCTGGTCGGCCTGGTCGACGGCCTGCTGCACCAATGGATCACCGACCCGGAATCCTTCGACCTGCTGGGCGTGGGCCAGACGGCGGTGGAAGGCTTTCTCAGCAGCATGGCTCGCAACGCGGGTCCGCCCCTGCTGCCGCCGATGAGCGCCGAGGAATGGTCGCGGCTGGGCCAGCAGGGCCCGTGCCAGGCCCGCGCCGACGCTGCACCGGAAGCCTGAAGCCACAGCCAAACCCCCTGAATTGCACGGGCCATGCGCGGGTTTGCCCCAGGTCAAGGGACAATAGCCGGTTGCCCATCCCGGAAGCCGCCGCCGTGACCGCCCATACCGCCATCGCCCCGCCGAAAGCCAGCAAGGCCCTGACGGCCTACCGCCCGTTCTGGGCCAAGCGCTTCGGTCCCGCGCCCTTCCTGCCGATGAGCCGCGCGGAGATGGAGCAGCTGGGCTGGGATTCCTGCGACATCATCATCGTCACCGGCGACGCCTATGTGGACCACCCCAGCTTCGGCATGGCGGTGATCGGCCGCACCCTGGAGGCCCAGGGCTTTCGCGTCGGCATCATCGCGCAGCCCGACTGGCAGAGCGCCGACCCGTTCAGGGCTTTAGGCAAACCGAATCTGTTCTTCGGCGTGGCGGCCGGCAATATGGATTCGATGATCAACCGCTACACGGCCGACCGGAAGATCCGCTCGGACGACGCCTACACGCCGGGCGGCGAAGGCGGCAAGCGGCCCGATCGCGCCACCCTGGTCTATACCCAGCGCTGCAAGGAGGCCTGGAGCGAGGTGCCGGTGGTGATCGGCGGCATCGAGGCTTCGCTGCGCCGCATCGCCCATTACGACTACTGGAGCGACAAGGTGCGCCGCTCGATCCTGGTCGACGCCAAGGCCGACCTGCTGGTCTATGGCAATGCCGAGCGCGCCATCGTCGAGATCGCGCACCGCCTGGCGCGGCGCGAGCCGGTCGAGCGCATCACCGACGTGCGTGGCACCGCCTTCATGCGCCGCACCGACGACCCGAGCTCGCACGAATATTTCCAGCTCGACTCGACCACCGTGGACACGCCGGGCCGCATCGACGAGCTGATCAGCCCCTACCAGACGATCGAGGACACCGCCGCCGAGCAGGGCGGCGCCTGCGCGGCCGGCGAGCAGCCGCCGGCCGATGCCGCCAAGCCGATCACCATCCACCGCCAGGGCAAGATCGCGCTGCCGCCGCGCGACAAGACCGTGATCCGCCTGCCCGCCTACGAGGCGGTCAAGAGCGACCCGGTGCTCTACGCCCATGCCAACCGCGTGCTGCACCTGGAAACCAACCCCGGCAACGCCCGCGCCCTGGTCCAGGCCTATTCATTTGCAGGTAGCGACCGCGACCTCTGGATCAACCCGCCGCCGATCCCGCTGACGACGGCGGAGATGGACCATGTGTTCGACCTGCCCTACGCCCGCAGCCCGCACCCGAGCTATGCGGACGCCGGCGGCGGCCATGAGGGCGCCACCAAGATCCCGGCCTGGGAGATGATCCGCTTCAGCGTCAACATCATGCGCGGCTGCTTCGGCGGCTGCACCTTCTGCTCGATCACCGAGCATGAGGGCCGCATCATCCAGAGCCGCTCGGAAGACTCGGTGATCCGCGAGATCGAGGAGATGCGCGACAAGGTCAAGGGCTTCACCGGCATCGTCTCCGACCTCGGTGGCCCGACCGCCAATATGTACCGCATCGGCTGCAAGTCGCCCGAGATCGAGGCCGCCTGCCGCAAGCCCAGCTGCGTCTACCCCGGCATCTGCTCGAACCTCAACACCGACCACGGCCCGCTGATCAAGATGTACCGCCGCGCCCGGGCCTTGAAGGGCGTCAAGAAGATCCTGATCGGCTCGGGCCTGCGCTACGACCTGGCGATCAAGTCGCCCGAATACATCAAGGAGCTGGTGACCCACCATGTCGGCGGCTATCTGAAGATCGCGCCCGAGCACACCGAGGCCGGGCCGCTGTCCAAGATGATGAAGCCCGGCATCGGCACCTACGACAAGTTCAAGCAGCTGTTCGAGCAGGCCAGCGCCGAGGCCGGCAAGAAGCAGTACCTGATCCCCTACTTCATCGCCGCCCACCCCGGCACCGCCGACGAGGACATGATGAATCTGGCGGTCTGGCTGAAGAAGAACGGCTTCCGCGCCGACCAGGTGCAGACCTTCTATCCCAGCCCGATGGCCACGGCCACGGCGATGTACCACACGAACAAGAACCCGCTGAAGAAGGTCACGCGCGACAGCGAGAGCGTGGACATCGTGCGCGGCGAACGCCGCCGCCGCCTGCACAAGGCCTTTCTGCGCTATCACGATGCCAACAACTGGCCGCTGTTGCGCGAGGCCCTGAAGGCGATGGGCAGGGCCGACCTGATCGGCAACGGCAAGCAGCACCTGATCCCCAGCTACCAGCCGATCACCGACGGCAGCTACGAGAGCGCACGCAAGAAGAACTCGACCACCGCCGCCAAACCCGGCGCCAAGCCGACGCTGGCGGCCAAGACCGGTGCGCCGATGAAGACGGGCATGGCGCCGCGCAAGGGCCAGATCCTGACCCAGCACACCGGCCTGCCACCGCGCGCCACCGGCGCTCGCCCGGCGCGGCCCGCGGCGCCCAAGAAGCCGCGCTGAGTTCAGCCCGGCCGGCGCAGCAGCTCGCCCAGGCGCTGCGCCAGGCGCCACCAGCCCAGCCCCGCGCCGGCCAGCCGCAGCAGCCGCCCCGGCCGGCGCAGCAGCAGGACGGCCCCGGCCGCCAGTAGCAGGCGACCGGTCCAGGGCGTGCCGCGCAGCCAGGCCCAGGCCGACCAGCCGCGCTCGGCCCACTGCAGGGGCCGCTCCAGCGCCCGCATGTCGCGGCGCAGGGCCGCGCGCAACTCGGCGCTGCGCAGGCGCAGGGCCAGCTGACGCTGGCGCAGGCGGTCCTCGGCGGCGCGGAACATCAGGGCGCTCCCAGCTCGTCGCGGTCGCGCGCCAGCTCGGCCACGCTGCCGGCAAACAGGCCGCCCGGCGCCGACAGACGCGCCTGGGCGCGCTGCCACAGCCAGACCGCCAGGCACAGATAGGCTCCGCCCAGCAGCAGCGCCGCCAGCCAGCGCCAGCCGTCCGGGCTCAGCAGCACCACGGCCAGACTCAACAAGCCCAGCGCCATGCCGCCGAACAGCAGCGCCAGCAGCGCACCCAGCAAGGCGCCGACCAGCCGCAGCTTCTCGGCTTCCAGCTCGGTGCCCAGCAGCGCCAGGCGCAACTGGGCCAGTTCCAGCCCATGATCCACCAGGCGCCGCAGCGCCTCCAGCAGCCCACCCGATGGCGTTGCGGCGGCGCCCGCCTCGTCCTTGCTCATCCCTGCTCCTTGCTTGAGTGCTGCAAGCTTAATCGTGGCTAGGACTTTCCCGGCCGCGCGCGGTATGGCCGCCACAAAGCGGACTTTGTCGCGCTTCGCGGCACGCCAAATCGTCTATAACCCGACTTTCGGCCGCGCTGCGCGCAGCACGGCCGACATCCTGATGTTTTGACCATCCCGCGAGCCCGCTTGAGTGCGGCAGCACAGGACCACTTCATGCCCGAAAACCAGGACCCAGCAGGCGCCGCACAGCCGGGCCACGAGCCCGATGACGACCTGCTGGAATTCGTGGACGGCCCCGAGGGCGCCGGCCATGCCGCCGACCAGGAGGCACCCTGGCGCGTGCTGATTGTTGACGACGACGCCGACGTGCACAAGGCCACCGAGCTGGCCATGCAGGGCCTGCAGATCGAGGGCCGGCCGCTGAGCTTCCTGCACGCCAGTTCGGCCGCCCAGGCGCGCGAACTGATGTGCCGCGAGACCGATCTGGCCGTGGTGCTGCTGGACGTGGTGATGGAGTCCGAGAACGCCGGCCTGCAGCTGGTGCGCCAGATCCGCGAGGACCTGCACCAGCATGCGGTGCGCATCGTGCTGCGCACCGGCCAGCCCGGCTACGCGCCCGAGATCGAGACGGTGCAGGCCTATGACATCAACGATTACAAGACCAAGTCGGAGCTGACCCGCACGCGCCTGTACACCGTGCTGACCGCCGCGATCCGCTCCTACAAGCAGATCTGCGCGCTGGAGGCCAACCGCCAGGGCCTGGAGCTGATCGTCGAGGCCAGCACCGAGCTCTCCCGGCTGCGCGGCCTGCAACGCTTCGCAGAGGGCGTGGTGACCCAGCTCTGCGCCCTGCTGGGCATCCTGCCCGAGGGCCTGGTCTGCGCCCAGACCGGCAGCGCCGAGGGCCCCGCCGACCCGCAGGACGCACGCATCATCGCGGCCGCCGGCCAGTACAGCGGGCTGATCAACACGCCGCTGGCCAGCGTGCACGTGGCCCATGTGCGCGAACGGCTGGAGCGCTGCCTGCGCGAACGCCGGCACATCCTTGGCGACGGCACCTGCCTGTACTTCGGCCTGTCGCAGGGGCGCGCGATGGCGGCCCTGGTCGAGGTTGGCCGCGAGCTCAGCACGATGGAGCTGCAGCTGCTGCGCGCCTTCTGCTCCAATATCGCGGTCGGCCTGGAGAACGTGGTGCTCTACGGCCAGCTGCTGGACCAGGCCCACAACGACCCGCTGCTGCGCCTGCCCAACCGGGTGCGCTTCATCGAGCTGCTGGACCAGAACCTGAAGGATCCGGCCGGCGTCACCCTGGCCCTGATCGACCTGGACGACTTCTCCGACGTCAACGATGCCTTCGGCCATGGCTTCGGCGACCAGGTGCTGCAGGCCGTGGCCCAGCGCCTGGGCCAGCAGCTGGGCTTCAACACCGCGATGGCGCGCGTCGCCGCCGATGCCTTCGGCCTGATCGGCCCGGACGAGCTGGTCAACAGCGAGAGCATCCACGCCGTCTTCGTCGAGCCCTTCGCGGTGGCGGGCGAGCGGCTGCAGCTGTCGGCCACCACCGGGCTGGTGCGGCTGTCGGAATCCTCCGCGGTGGGCTCGGAGCTGCTGCTGGACGCCCAGATCGCGCTCAAGCGCGCCAAGCAGCAGCACCGCGGCGCGGCCCAGTATTTCTCGCCCGCCATGGGCACCGATGCGCGCGAGCGCTTCAAGCTGCTGAAGGGCCTGCGCGCCGGCTTCGAGGAAAACCGCCTGTTCGTGGTCTACCAGCCCCAGGTCGACCTGGCCAGCGGCCGGGCGCTGGGCGCCGAGGCCCTGCTGCGCTGGCGCACCGCCGAGGGCCAGTTCGTGCCGCCCGACCAGTTCATCCCGCTGGCCGAACAGAGCGGGCTGATCATCAGCATCGGCGAATTCGTGCTGCGCACCGCCTGCCACCAACTCAGGCGCATGGAGGAGCAGGGCTATGCCGAGTTCCGCATGTGCGTGAACATCTCACTGGCGCAGTTCCGCCACCCCGGCTTCATCAGCAGCCTGAACGGCGCGCTGCGGGACACCGGCGTCAATCCGGTCAATCTGGAGCTGGAAATCACCGAATCGATGGCCATGGAAGACAGCGCGCTGGTCATGCACCTGCTGGCCGACATCAAGCGCAGCGGCGCCACGGTGGCGATCGACGACTTCGGCACCGGCTTCTCGTCGCTGAGCCAGCTGCGCCGGCTGCAGGTCGAGCGCCTGAAGATCGACCGCGCCTTCGTGCACGAGGCCCAGCATTCCAGCGCCGGCCTGACGATCGCGCAGATGGTGATCAACCTGGGCCGCGGCCTCGGGCTGACGGTGATCGCCGAGGGCGTGGAAACCGAAGAGCAGCGCCAGCAGTTGCTGGCGCTGGGCTGCCACGAGGGCCAGGGCTGGCTGTTTGCCCGCCCGATGCCGGCCGAGCAGCTGGAGACCTGGATGCAGGAGCACGCGCTCCGCTAACCTCCAGCGAACACCGCAGATCCGGCTCCGCCGGGCTGCCGGTGTTGCCCCCTCGAGGGGGCGGCCGCAGGCCGTAGGGGGGAGGCCGGTCTCAGCGCCGGCTGATCAACATGCCCAGCAGCAGGCCGACACCGGCGGCCAGGCCGATCGACTGCCAGGGGTTCTCGTGCACATAGGCGTCGGTGGCGCGGCCGGCGGCCTTGGCGCGCTCGAGCGCCGCGTCCTGCAGCTCGTGCATGTTCAGCTTGGCGCGGTCCAAGGTGGCCTGCACCTTGGCGCGCAGCTCGCTGGCCCCTTCCCCGGCCGCGCCGGCGGTGGCGCGCAGCAGGCTTTCGGCCTCGGCCACCACGGCGTGCAGGTCGTTCATCAGGCGGTCCTTCTGGGCTTGGCTTTCCGGCATGGTCCTCTCCTTGCGGGTTGTGAACAAAGGCTAGTCCACCTTGTACGCCAGGCCTCGGCCCGAGATCAAGGGCCCCGGCCGCGCGCTCAGAGAAGTTGCTCGGCTGTTACATACTCGTAGCCCAGGGCCTCGGCCACCGCCTTGAAGCTCACCTGCCCCGCCGCCACATTGAGGCCGGCGCGCAGATGGGGGTCGTCCCGCAGCGCGCGCTTCCAGCCCTTGTCGGCCAGCGCCAGCGCATGCGCGATGGTGGCGTTGTTCAGCGCATGGGTCGAGGTGCGCGCCACCGCGCCCGGCATATTGGCGACGCAGTAATGCACGACGCCGTCGACGACGAAGGTCGGATCGGCATGGGTGGTGGGCCGCGAGGTCTCGAAGCAGCCGCCCTGGTCGATCGCCACATCGACCAGCACCGCGCCCGGCTTCATCCGCGCCACCATCGCGCGCGTCACCAGCTTGGGCGCCGCCGCGCCCGGCACCAGCACGCCGCCGACCACCAGGTCGGCCGCCAGCACCGCCTCCTCCAGCGCCTGCGCGCTCGAGTACTGGGTCGCGATGCGATTGCCCCAGACCTGGTCGAGCTGGCGCAGCCGGTCCACATTCTTGTCCAGCACCGTGACCCGCGCGCCCAGGCCCACGGCCATCTGCAGCGCATGGCTGCCGACCACGCCGGCGCCGATGATCACCACCTGGGCCGGGGCCACGCCCGGCACCCCGCCCAGCAGCACGCCCATGCCACCCTTGCTCTTCTCCAGATGGGCGGCGCCGGCCTGGATGGCCATGCGGCCCGCCACCTCGCTCATCGGCGCCAGCAGCGGCAGGCCGCCGCCGGGCGCGGTGATGGTCTCGTAGGCGATGCAGATCGCGCCCGACTTCACGAGCGCCGCGGCCTGCACCGGATCGGGCGCCAGGTGCAGATAGGTGTAGAGGATCTGGCCGGGCCGCAGCAGCGCGCATTCCGCGGGCTGCGGCTCCTTGACCTTGACGATCATCTCGGCCTCGGCGAAGACCGCGGCCGCATCGGGCAGAAGGCTTGCGCCGGCTGCCCGGTACTGCTCGTCCGTCAGGCCGATCGCGGCGCCGGCACCGGCCTGCATCAGCACCTGGTGGCCGCGCGCGCTCAGTTCGCGCGCGCTGGCCGGCGTCAGGCCGACGCGGTACTCATGGTTCTTGATCTCGGTGGGGCAGCCGATCCGCATGATGTGTCTCCTGTTCCGGTGCCGGCTTTGTACGGCCGGCCGACGGCAACAGCGAAACGGTATTCATGCGGCTTCTAGACCATTAGGGCCGCTGATGCGGCCCCATCAGGCCAGACGAAACACCGCCACCGCCTCGACCAGCTGCTGCGCCTGCGTCTTCAGGCTCTCAGCCGCCGCGGCGGATTCCTCCACCAGCGCGGCGTTCTCCTGGGTGGCGCGGTCCATCTGGGTGACGGCCTCGCCGACCTGGGCCACGCCCGAGCTCTGCTCGCGGCTGGCGGCACTGATCTCGCCCATGATGTCGGTGACGCGCCGGATCGACGCCACCACCTCGGCGATCGTGCCGCCGGCGCGGTCCACCTGGCTGGAGCCCAGTTCGACCCGCTCGACGCTGGCCTGGATCAGGGTCTTGATCTCCTTGGCCGCGGCGGCCGAGCGCTGCGCCAGCGCACGCACCTCGCTGGCCACCACCGCGAAGCCGCGACCCTGCTCGCCGGCGCGCGCCGCCTCGACGGCCGCGTTCAGCGCCAGGATATTGGTCTGGAAGGCAATGCCGTCGATGGTGCCGATGATGTCGGCGATCTTCTGCGAGCTGGCGCTGATCTCGCGCATGGTCTCGACCACCTGGCCCACCGCCGTGCCGCCCTGGCCCGCCACGCCGGACGCGGCCAGCGCCAGCCGGTTGGCCTGCTGGGCATTGTCGGCATTGCCGCGCACCGTGCTGCCCAGTTCCTCCATCGAGGCCGCGGTTTCCTCGAGCGCCGAGGCCTGCTGCTCGGTGCGAGCCGACAGGTCGTGGTTGCCCGAGGAGATCTGGGCCGAGGCGGTGGCCACGCTCTCGGCGCCCTCGCGCACCTCGCGCACGATGGCCGCGAGCTTGGCCTGCATCTCGCGCAGCGCGTTCAGCAGGCGGCCGGTCTCGTTGGCGCCGCCGGGCTGGATGGGGGTGGCCAGATCGCCCGCGGCCACGCCGCTGGCCACCTGCACCGCCTGGTTCAGCGGGCCGATGATGGCGCGGATCAGCGCCAGGCTCACGAACAGGGCCACCGCCAGGGCCACCGCCACCAGCACGCCCATCTGCAGCTTGGCGCCGTGCGCCTCCTCCTCGGCCTGCTGGGCGGACAGGTCCATCAGCTTGTTGCCCAGCGCGATCAGCTCGTCCACCGCGGCCATATAGGCCAGCTGCTTGGGCCGCATGTCCCTCAGCAGCACCGCCTTGGCCGTCTCGATGTCGCCGGCGCGCAGCGCCTTGGTGACCTTGTCGCGCTCCACCCGGTAGGCCGCGCGCGCCTCGTTGAGCTTGACGATGCCGGCCTTGCCGCCCGGCGTGGTCATGATCTTGGTCAGCTCGTCGATGGTGGCCGCGGTCGACTTGGAGGCCTGCTCGATGACGGCGAACTCGGCGTCGATCTCCGCCTTGTCGCTCATGATCAGCAGATTGCGCAGCGAGCGCGCCACCTGGTTGTTGGTGTCCTTGATCGACTGGAAGGACTTCACCTTGGGATAGCGATCCTCCATGGCCAGCTTGAAATGCGCGTCCATCGCATTCAGCTTGCTCCAGGCCAGTGCCCCCAGCAGCAGGATCAGCAGCGCCATCGCGGCAAAGCCCGCGGTCAGCAGGGTGGATATCTTGGTGTTTCTGAGATTCATCGCGCTTGTCTCCTGGCAGATGCAGCTTGTAGGTACCGAGGGGTATGACGACTGCTTCGGCATTTGGCTGTAGGACCTGAGGCGATTTCCTCGCCGCCTCCGGTGCTATGCGCCCGCCTTGGCCGGCAGACGCACAAACTCCGCTGCTGCGCCACAATCAGGGCCGGCCGGCGCACGCCCGGCCCCGGACCGAAGGGAATTGCCATGCAAGCACCGCCGCGCGGCTGGCCGCGCCTGTCCAGCACCCTGCTCTACGACAATGCCCGCGAAGCCATCGTCTGGCTGGAGCGGGCCTTCGGCTTCGCGGTCCAGCTCAAGGTCGACGGCCCGGACGGCAGCATCGTCCACAGCCAGCTCGTCTTCGGCGAGGCTCTGATCATGGTCGGCGAAGGCGGCGCGGCGCGCGCGCCCAAGTTCGGCGTGCCGCTGCGCAGCCCCCGGCACCTGGGGGGCGCCAACAGCCAATGTCTGATGCTCTATGTGGACGACGTGGACGCCCATTGCGCCCGCGCCCGCGCCGCCGGGGCCACCATCGTGGCCGAGCCCGAGCTTCACGACTACGGCCCCGAGTACTGGGCCGACCGCAGCTACGGCGCGCTGGACCCGGACGGCCACCTGTGGTGGTTCACCCAGCGCGTGCGCGACCCGCGGTCGCGCGTGGACGAGGCCGCGACCTGAAGCGCGTTCAGGCCGCGCCGCGCTTGGCCAGCAGGGCCCGCGCGACCCGCGCCACCGGCTGACGGCCCAGCGCGCTGGAGATATAGGCGCCGGCATCGACCAGCTTGTCGATGTCGATGCCGGTCTCGATGCCCAGGCCGTTCAGCATGAAGACCACGTCCTCGGTCGCCACATTGCCGGTCGCGCCCTTGGCAAAGGGGCAGCCGCCCAGGCCGGAGACGCTGGCGTCGAAGTTGTGCACGCCCATCTCCAGGCAGGCGTAGATATTGCTCAGCGCCTGGCCATAGGTGTCGTGGAAATGACCGCTGACCTCGACCAGCGGGTAATGCTTCAAGGCCCGCTCCATCGCCGCCTGCACTTTCCTGGGCGTGCCGACGCCGATGGTGTCGGCCACGCCCATATGGTCGACGCCGATACCCTTCATCAGCAGCACGACGCGCTCGACCTGATCCGCGCTGATCTCGCCCTCGTAAGGGCAGCCGACCGCGCAGGACAGCGCACCGCGCACCTTCAGCCCGGCCGCGTGCGCCGCGGCCACGACGGGCGCGAAGCGCTCGATGCTCTCGGCGATCGAGCAGTTGATGTTCTTCTGCGAGAAGGCCTCGCTGGCCGCGGCGAACACGACGATCTCGTCGGGCCTGGTCGGCAGCGCCGCCTCCAGGCCCTTCAGGTTCGGCGTCAGCACCGAATAGCGCACGCCGGGCCTGCGGGTGATCGCGGCCATCACGTCGACGTTGTCGGCCATCTGCGGCACCCACTTCGGTGACACGAAGCTGGTGACCTCGATCTCCTTCAGGCCGGCCTCCTGCAGCAGCGCGACCAGGGTCGCCTTGTGCTCGGTGGAAACCGGCTGCTTCTCGTTCTGCAGGCCGTCGCGCGGGCCCACGTCGACCAGGGTGACTCGGTTCGGCAGGCTGGTCATGATCAGGACTCCAGTCGCAAGAGTTCGGCACCATCGCCGACCTGGTCGCCGACGGCAAACAGCAACTCGGCCACCACGCCGTCGCGCGGCGCATTGATCGTGTGCTCCATCTTCATCGCCTCCATCACCGCCAGCGGCTGGCCTTTCTTGACCGCCTCGCCGGGCCGGGCCAGGAAGGACACCATCTTGCCGGGCATCGGCGCGGTCAGCCGGCCGGCGTCCGTTGCCCCTTCGCCGGCATGGGCGATCGGGTCGATCTCGGTCAGCAGCGCCGAGCCCTGGGGCGCGAACACCGCCACCTTCTCGCCCAGCGCATAGGTCTTGACCATCACGCGCTGCTGGCCCAGGCCCTCGCCCAGCAGCAGCTCATGGCTTTCCAGGCCGGCGGAGTTGACGGCGAAGGCCCGGGCCTGTCCCTCCACCGTCAGCTGCATGCCGCCCTGGTGATGGCGCGACAGCAGCACCGCGTGGTGGGCGCCGCCCAGTTCCAGATCGAAGCGGCGCGCCGAGGCGCCATACATGCGCCAGCCGTCGCGGCGGCTCCAGGGGTCGGCGCCCTGCAAGGTGGCCTCGGCGGCCAGCGTATGCGCCACCACGGCGGCCGCCGCGATCTCCAGCGCCAGACCGGGCTGCTCGAACAGCGCGGCGCGCTCGCGCTCGATCAGGGCCGTGTCCAGATCGGCCTCGGTGAACGAGGCCGTCGTCGCGCAGCGGCGCAGGAAGGCCACATTGGTCTGCAGGCCGACGATATGGGTGTCGCGCAGCGCCGCATCCAGCCGGGCCAGGGCCTGGGCGCGGTCCTCGCCCCAGACGATCAGCTTGGCCACCATCGAGTCGTAATAGGGGCTGATCGCATCGCCCTCGCCCACGCCGGAGTCGATGCGCACGTCGCCGCGCTGGAAGCTGACATGCGCGGGCCAGCGCGCCACGCTGAGGCTGCCGGTGGCGGGCAGGAAGCCGGCCTCGGGGTTCTCGGCGCAGATGCGGGCCTCGATCGCATGGCCGTGCATGCGCAGCTCGCTCTGCTTCAGCGGCAGCGGCTCGCCGGCGGCCACGCGCAGCTGCCACTCGACCAGGTCCTGGCCGGTGATGGCCTCGGTGACCGGATGCTCCACCTGCAGCCGGGTGTTCATCTCCATGAAATAGAAGCGGCCGTCCTGCTCGGCGATGAACTCCACCGTGCCCGCGCCCTGGTAGCCCACCGCCTTGGCCGCGGCCACCGCCGCCTCGCCCATCTGGGCGCGGCGCTCGGCCGTCATGCCCGGCGCGGGCGCTTCCTCCAGCACCTTCTGGTGGCGGCGCTGCACCGAGCAGTCGCGCTCGAACAGGTAGACGCAGTCGCCATGCGCATCGCCGAACACCTGGATCTCGATATGGCGCGGCTTCTGCACATAGCGCTCGACCAGCACCGCGTCGTCGCCGAAGCTGTTGATCGCCTCGCGCTTGCAGGAGGCCAGCGCGGCGTCGAAGTCCTCGGCCTTCAGTACCGCCCGCATGCCCTTGCCGCCGCCGCCGGCGCTGGCCTTGATCAGCACCGGATAGCCGATGCGCTCGGCCTCGGCAGCCAGCAGGGCCGGGTCCTGATCGGCGCCGTGATAGCCCGGTACCAGGGGCACGCCGGCCGCCTCCATCAGGCGCTTGGATTCCGCCTTCAGGCCCATCGCCTGGATGGCCGAGGGCGGCGGGCCGATGAAGATGAGGCCCGCATCGGCGCAGGCCTGAGCGAACTCCTCGTTCTCGCTCAGGAAACCGTAGCCCGGGTGCACGGCCTCGGCGCCGGTGGCCTTGGCCGCGGCGAGGATGCGCTGCCATTGCAGATAGGAGTCGCGCGGCGCGGGGCCGCCGATCAGGACGGCCTCATCGCAGGCCTGCACATGCTTGGCCCGGGCATCGGCCTCGGAATACACCGCCACGGTTTTGACGCCGAGACGTTTTGCCGTCGCCGCGACGCGGCAGGCGATCTCGCCGCGGTTGGCGATCAGGATTTTCTTGAACATCGTGTCTCTCTCCTTCGTAGCCCGACTGCTGAGCCTGGCTGGTCTTCATTCATTTCACCCGGGCTCCGCACATGCGTCGTGGTCAAGCCAAGGCCCATGCCGGGAGTTCGCCCCGGCGGGCGACCTTCTTTCTTGGGCGCCCAAGAAAGAAGGCAAAGAAACCGCCCCGAATGCCTGGCCCTTCGGGTCCGCTGCGGTGCTCGGCTTTGCCGGGCCGCGCACAACTCACTTCGTTCGCTTCGCTCACTCCGTTCAAACAAGGGGCGCGAAGTCAGTTCTTGATGGCGCTGCGCGCCGCCCGTCAAAGCCTGCGCTCCTCGCCCAGGCAAGACGGGGAACCCCGGAATACCCATACGCCTCGCTGCGCATCGGCTGGCTAATGGATTCGCGACCCGGCATAGCGTTCGCGTTGAGCGGACCGGAACGGCATTAGCCCGCGCCGCCGTGCGTTGCATTCTCGGCACCGCGGGCTAATGCTTTTGCGGGTCCGATCCAACATGAGGTTAGAGCGCAATTTCATGATGAAGACACCTGGGACTCCGCGTATGGAACAAGCAATGAAATCGAGGGATGCTGCCGCTTGTATCGGACTGGCACCTTGCTGCCTATCGGTAGCTGAGCGTCCCAATGCGCAATGATCTTTCGGCATTCGACAGGCCTTGCATGACCGACGGGGCTGAAGCGATAACGAACAAAGTGAAACTCATCACGTTCGTATCCCAAGATCTCAGCTTCGCCCAACTCGCCGGCTTGGAGAAGATTTGCTCGTTCTCCGCGCTGTGAACGAATGCCGAGCAGTCCCGGGAGCGCCACCAGTGCGATGCCCGCAATGATCAGTACGATGAAGCCGACTTGGCCCATTGCGCTTTAACGTGTTATCGACCACACGGCAGCACGGCATATCACCGCCAGTCGCGCAGTAACAAGGCATTGAAGAAACAGGCCAAGCGCTTGATTCATCTTCCGTTCCCTTTGTCCGGCGTCCTGACAACACGGCACTCAACTCCCCGACAAATGCCGCGCCCGTTACGCAAACAACTTGCCCCGAATTCGACAGCGGTTGATGGGGCAAACCGCCTACTCGCACAGCACTGCTGTTCCGCGCCGATGCGCAGCGAGGCGTATGGGTATTCCGGGGTTCCCCGTCTTGCCCGGGCGAGGAGCGCTGGCTTTGGCGGGCGGCGCGAAGCGCCATCAACAACTGACTTCGCGCCCCTTGTCTGAACGGAGCGAACGCAGTGAGCGAAGTGAGTTGGGCGCGGCCCGGCAAAGTCGAGCACCACAGCGGACCCGCAGGGCCGGGCATCCGGGGCGGTTTCTTTGCCTACTTTCTTGGGCGCCCAAGAAAGTAGGTCGCCCGCCGGGGCGAACTCCCGGCTGGGCCTCGGCAGAAAGGAAATGCCCATTGAGCCAGCCTCTCAGTGCGCCGTGCAGGCCTTCGCCTCACCAGTTCCACCCGACAACTCCGCCTCGGTCGCGCAATGCATGCCCAGACGCTCCAGCAGCGCGCGGTCCTTCTCGGCCTGGGGATTGCTGGTGGTCAGCAGCTTGTCGCCGTAGAACATCGAGTTGGCGCCGGCCAGGAAGCACAGGCTTTGCAGCGACTCCGGCATCTCCTCGCGGCCGGCCGACAGGCGCACCATCGCGCGCGGCATCGTGATGCGCGCCACCGCGATCGTGCGCACGAACTCGAAGGGGTCCAGCGCGGCCGTGCCGGCCAGCGGCGTGCCTTCGACCTGCACCAGGTTGTTGATCGGCACCGACTCCGGATAGGGGTCCAGATTGGCCAGCTGCACGACCAGGCCGGCGCGCTGGCGGCGCGTCTCGCCCATGCCGACAATGCCGCCCGAGCAGACCTTCAGGCCGACGCCGCGCACGCGGTCCAGCGTGTCCAGGCGGTCCTGGTAGGTGCGGGTGGTGATGATCTGGCCGTAGAACTCGGGCGCGGTGTCGAGGTTGTGGTTGTAGTAGTCCAGCCCCGCGTCCTTCAGCTGCTCGGCCTGGCCGTCGCCCAGCATGCCGGCGGTCAGGCAGGTCTCCAGGCCCATGGCCTTGACCTCCGTGATCATCGTGCCGATCTGCTCCAGATGGCGTTCCTTGGGCGCGCGCCAGGCCGCCCCCATGCAGAAGCGCGTCGCGCCATTGGCCTTGGCGGCGCGCGCCGCTTCCAGCACCTCTTCCAGCGGCAGGAGCTTCTCGGCCTTCAGGCCGGTGTCGAAATGGGCCGACTGCGGGCAGTACTTGCAGTCCTCCTCGCAACCGCCGGTCTTGATCGACAGCAGGGTCGAGAGCTGCACCGCGTTGGCATCGAAATGCTCGCGATGCACCTGCTGGGCGCGGAACAGCAGGTCGTTGAAGGGCAGTTCGAACAGGGCCGCCACCTCGTTGACCGTCCAGGGTTTCACATTGCGGCGGTCGGCGTCGGCGTCGGCGGTGGGGGTCAGGGTCTGGATCTGGTTCATGACTGGAAGAGGACCTTCAAGTGGGCGGCCACGGCCGCGGGATTCGGTTCGGGGAGGCGGGGAACATGGCCCCAGCAAGGCGTTTGCAGCCCGAGTTGCAGCGCCGCGAGATTGTCGGCCACATGGGGCATGTCGGGATCCACGGTATTGGCCACCCAGCCGGCGAGCTCAAGCCCGCGAGCGCGGATGGCTTCCGCGCTCAGCAGCGCATGGTTGATGCAGCCCAGGCGCAGGCCGACGACCAGGATCACCGGCAGGCCCAGGTCCACGGCCAGATCGGCCGTGTCCCAGGTTTCGGTGAGGGGCACGCGGAAGCCGCCTACGCCCTCGACGAAGGCGATCTCGGCGCGCGCCGCCACGCCGCGCACCGCGGCCAGCAGCGGCTCGCGCTCGATCGCCACGCCCTCCAGCCGCGCCGCGATATGCGGCGCGCAGGGCGTGCGCAGCTGCAGCGGGCCGACCTCGGCGTCGCTGAGACCCATATTGCCGGCGGCGCGCAGGCGCTGCACGTCCTCGTTGACCCAGCGGCCGTCGATGAGCTCCTGCCCCGCCGCCAGCGGCTTGATCGCCGCGGCGCGCAGGCCGCGGCCCGCCGCCAGATGGGTCAGCCCCGCGGTGATCGCGGTCTTGCCGATCTCGGTGTCGGTGCCGGTGATGAAGTAGCCACGCGAGCCGCCCGCCGGGCCGCTCCCAAGGGCGGCTCGGCCCCCTTGGGGGGTGTGGGGGTCAACAGTCACAACGCCGCCTCCAAGGCCGCGAGCAGCCGGTCCACGTCGGCCTCGGTATGCGTGGCGCAGAGCGTGATGCGCAGCCGCGCCTCGCCCTTGGGCACGGTCGGCGGGCGGATGCCCGGCACGCGCAGCCCCTGCTGCTCCAGCGCCGCGGCCAGCCGCATCACCTCGGCATTGCCGCCGATGATCAGCGGCTGCACGGGCGTCTCGGAATCGGCCAGACGCCAGGCGAGGCCCGGGTGGCGCGCCAGCAGCGCGCCGATGCCCTCGCGCAGGCGCCGCTGCAATGTCAGCAGCTGCGCGCGGCGCTGCCGCCCGACCTCGCTCTCGATCAGGTCCAGGCTGGTCAGCAGGGCATGGGCCACGGCCGGCAGCGCGGCGGTGGTGAAGATATAGCTGCGCGCCGCCTGCAGCAGATACTCGATCACCGTGGCATGGGCGACGACGAAGGCGCCTGACAGGCCGGCGGCCTTGCCCAGGGTGCCGATCAGCACCAGGCGCTCGCTGCCGAGACCGAAATGTTCGACCGCGCCGCGCCCGTTCCTGCCCAGCACGCCGAAGCCATGGGCGTCGTCGACGATCAGCCAGGCGTCGAACTCCTCGGCCAGCGCCAGCAGCTCGGGCAGGGGCGCGATGTCGCCGTCCATGCTGAACACCGCATCGGTGACGATCAGCTTGACCTTGGCCTGGCTGACCTGCAGCAGCGCGCGCAGCTCGGCCAGGTCGCAATGGCCGTAGCGGCTGACCTTGGCCCTGGCCAGGCGCGTGCCGTCGATCAGCGAGGCATGGTTCAGCGCCTCGGAGAAGACTTCCGCCTCGCCATCGCCCAGCGCGGTCAGCACCGCCAGGTTCGCCATATAGCCGGTGCTGAAGCTCAGGGCGCGCGGCGCGTGCGGGATGAAGGGCGCGTACCAGGCGGCCAGCCTGTCCTCCAGCCGCTCATGCGCGACCGAATGGCCGCTGATCAGGTGCGAGGCGCCGGAGCCGCCGCCATAGGCCGCGGCGCCCTCGGCCAGCGCCGCCGCGATGCGCGGATGCTCGGCCAGGCCCAGGTAGTCGTTGGAGCAGAACATCAGCAGCTCGCGCGTCAGCCCGTCGGCGCCACGCACCCGCTGGCGCGGCGCGGTGGGGCTTTCCGCGGCGCGCAGAAAGCGGGTCAGGTCTTGCGCGGCGATGGCCCGCAGCTTGCCGTCCAGATGTTCAAGCAGAGAGGACATGATCCAGGGTGGCCAGCACGGCCTTGAAGAGGAACTGGGCGGCCGCAGCATCGATCAGGTAAGGCGGCATCAGATAGACCGTGGAGCCGATCGGCCGGATCAGCAGCTCGCGATCCCGCGCGGCCAGATGGAAGCGCTCGGCGAAACGCTCGCCGGGGTTCCTGACGTCGAAGGCCAGCACCATGCCGCGCTGGCGCAGATGCTGGATGCGCGCGTCGCTGGCCAGGGGCTTGAAGGCCAGCGCCAGCAGCGCGGCCTGCTCGCGGTTCTTCTGCAGCTGGCCGCCCCGCTCGAAGCGGTCCAGCACCGCATTCGCGGCCGCGCAGGCCAGCGCATTGCCGGTGTAGGAATGCGAGTGCAGGAAGCCGCGCGCCACATCCTCGCTCCAGAAGGCCTGGTAGACGGCCTCGGTCGTCAGCACCAGGGACAGCGGCAGCGTGCCGCCGGTGATGCCCTTGGACAGCAGCAGGAAGTCGGGCCAGGTGGGGTCGGTCACCAGACCGCCCGCCGGACCGCTCCCAAGGGCGGCCCGGCCCCCTCGGGCGGCGGTCGGCGTACCCGCCGACGGGGGGCTCACATGCTCCCAGGCGAAGAAGGTGCCGGTGCGCCCGCACCCGACCGCGATCTCGTCGGCGATCAGGTGCACGTCGAACTCGGTGCAGAGCTGGCGCAGCCCGCGCAGGTAGCTCGGCCCATGCATCACCATGCCGGCCGCGCCCTGGATCAGCGGCTCGACGATGACGGCGGCGATGTTCCCGTGGCGCTGTTCCAGCAATGTCCGCATCGCGGCCAGCGCTTGCTCCTCATTGCCAAGGCGGCCGTCGGGCGACTCGACGATATGCGCGCGCATCAGGAGCGGGTCGTAGGCATCGCGGAAGACCGCCACATCGGTGACGGCCAGGGCGCCGATGGTCTCGCCGTGATAGCCGTTCCTCAGGCAGACGAACTCGCGCTTCTCGCCGCGGCCGCGGTTGCGCCAGCTGTGGAAGCTCTGCTTCAGCGCGATCTCCACCGCGCTGGCGCCATCGCTGCCGAAGCACAGATGGCCCAGCGCGCCGCCGGTCAGCGCCGACAGGCGCTCGGCCAGACGCACCGCCGGCTCATGGGTGCAGCCGGCCAGCATCACATGCGGCAGGGTGTCGAGCTGGGTCTTGATCGCGTCGTTCAGCCGCGCATCGGCATGGCCGAAGAGATTGACCCACCAGCTGCTGTTGGCGTCGAAATAGCGCCGGCCCTGGTGGTCGATCAGCCAGGGGCCCTCGCCGCGGGCGATCGGCAGCGGCGGCACTGCCGCAGCCCGCGCCATCTGCGTGCAGGGATGCCAGACGCTGGCCAGGCTGCGGCGCTGCCAGCCCTGCTGGGTGGTGCTCATGGGGGTGATCGACGAGGAATTCACAGACATCGTGAAAAAAGGAAGCAATCAGGAGACAGCGGCCGGCGGCCGCGCGAACACGCGCCGCCACAGGCCGCGCAGGAAACGGAACAGCAGCACCAGCAGCGTGATCATCAGCGCCAGCGCCAGCAGCAGGGCCACCGCGAAGACCGCCGGATGCGCATAGGCCAGCCACAGCATGGTCGGCACCGCGGCATCGCCCAGCAGGGACAGGCCGATATTGGAGAAGGGCTCGGGCGAGGTGTTGGCCGCCGCGCGCGTCGTGGCCTTGGCCGCATGGGCGGTGGCGGCCAGGGTGCCGCCCAGCAGCGCGGCGATCACGGCCCAGCCCTGCGGATCGGGCGAGTAGGCGCCCAGCATGCCGGCGGCCAGCGCGGCGCCGGCGGGAATCCGGATCAGGGTGTGGACGAGGTCCCACAGCGTGTCCAGCCCCGGGATCTTGTCGGCGAAGAATTCGACCGCCATCATCAGCCCCGCCGCCCCCAGCACCAGGGGCTGGCTCAGCACCTGCAGGCCCGGCGGCAGCGGCAGCCAGCCGAAGGCGCCGGCCAGGCCGGTCAGGAACACCACCGCGTACAGGCGCAGCCCGCTGGCCCAGCCCATCGCCGCCGCCAGCGCCAGCAGTTGGGCGGTGTCGAGCGCGGAGCCGGGCAGGCTGGGCAGGTTCATCGAGAGGTCATCCACGCCGGGGCTTTGCATGCCCGGGCGCTTCGCCAGGCGTCGGCGAGGCCGCAGTGGCCTCGCCTCGGTCCTGGCTCAGCCAGCTCGGCCGGCCCTTGTTCAGGAAGCTCTGCACGCCCTCGCGCCCTTCGCCGCTGGCGCGGATGTCGGCGATGCGCCGTGCGGTGTCGTCGCGCAGCGCAGGAGTGATGGGCGCATCGGCCAGGTCCTGCACCAGCTTCTTGCAGGCGCGCACGGCCGCCGGGCCGTTGGCGAGCAGGCTCGCCAGCAGGGTCTCGACCTTCTCGTCCAGTTGCTCCGGCGTGGCCGCCAGTTCATGCACCAGGCCCAGGCGATGCGCCTCGGCGGCAGCGAAGCGCTCGGCCGTCACGAAATAGCGCCGCGAGGCCTGCTCGCCCAAGGCGCGCACGACATAGGGACCGATGGTGGCGGGCAGCAGGCCCAGCTTGGCCTCCGACAGGCAGAAGCCCGCGGCCTCCACCGCCACGACGATGTCGCACACCGACACCAGGCCCACGCCGCCGGCATAGACATCGCCCTGCACCCGCGCGATCACCGGCACCGGGCAGCTGTAGAGCGTCCACAGCATCTCGGCCAGCCGGGCCGCGTCCGCATGGTTCTCGTCCCAGCTGTAGCCGGCCATGGCCTTCATCCAGTTCAGGTCGGCGCCGGCGCAGAAGGCCTTGCCCTCGGCCGCCAGCACGATGGCACGCAGGGTCGGGTCTTGCCCCAGATCCTTGAACGCCGCCGTCAACTCGGCGATCAGGGCCTCGTTGAAGGCATTGCGCACCTCGGGGCGGTTCAGCGTCACGCGGGCGATCTGCCCATCGTGGCCCTCGCGGCTGATCTTCAGATGTTCCGTCATGGCTGCTGCGCTCCCAGTTTCTTGACCATCAGCACGCTGGCGTAGGTCTTGCCTTCCCATTGCACCTCGCCGACGGGCACATAGCCGCGCCGCGCATAGCGGCGCTGCAGCTGTTCGGCCGGCCTGGCGGTGTCCAGCGCCACCCGGGTGTAGCCCTGGGTGCGGGCCCAGTCCTCGGCGGCGTCCATCAACTGCTCCGCCAGGCCCTGGCCGCGCGCCTCGGGGTGCACGGCCAGCTGGGCCAGGATGGCGGTATCGGGCGCGGTGTAGAGCGGCGGCACCGCATCGCTCAGATAGCGCCCGTCGGCCGGCTTGGGGCCGGCGATGGTGACCGTGCCGACGAGCCGCTCGCCGCGCTCGGCCACGAAGGCCTGGCCGGCGGCGATGCGCTCGCGCGTGGTCTGCACGCTCTGGTCCACCGCCGTGAAGTTCCAGCCCTGCGCGGCCAGCGACGCATAGGCCGCGTGCAGCAGCCGGGTCAGGGCTTCCAGGTCGTCGCGTTCCTGCAGGGGGCGGATCTGAACCATGGGGGCTCCCGCACTCACATCCGGAACACGCCGAACTTGGTCTGCGGAATCTCGGCATTCAGCGCGGCCGACAGGCCCAGCGCCAGCACGCGGCGCGTGTCGGCCGGATCGATCACGCCGTCGTCCCACAGGCGGGCGCTGGCGTAATAGGGATGGCCCTGGTCCTCGTACTGCTGGCGGATCGGCGCCTTGAAGGCCTCCTCCTCGTCGGACGACCAGTTGCCGCCCCTGGCCTCGATGCCGTCGCGCTTGACCGTGGCCAGCACGCTGGCCGCCTGCTCGCCGCCCATCACCGAGATGCGCGCGTTCGGCCACATCCAGAGGAAGCGCGGCGAATAGGCGCGGCCGCACATGCCGTAATTGCCGGCGCCGAAACTGCCGCCGATGATGACCGTGAACTTCGGCACCTGGGCGCAGGCCACGGCGGTCACCATCTTGGCGCCGGCGCGGGCGATGCCCTCGTTCTCGTACTTGCGGCCGACCATGAAGCCGGTGATGTTCTGCAGGAACACCAGCGGGATCTTGCGCTGGCAGCACAGCTCGATGAAATGCGCGCCCTTGTTGGCGCTTTCGGCGAACAGGATGCCGTTGTTGGCGACGATGCCCACCGGCATGCCCTCGATATGCGCGAAGCCGCAGACCAGGGTGGCGCCGTAGCGGGCCTTGAATTCGTCGAACTCGCTGCCATCGACGAGGCGGGCGATCACCTCGCGCACGTCGAAGGGCTTGCGCGTGTCGGTCGGGATCACGCCGTGCAGCTCGGCCGCGTCGAACAGCGGCGCGCGCGGCTCGCGCATCAAGAGCTCGCCCTGCTTGCGCCAGTTCAGGCTGGCCACCGAATGGCGCGCGATCGCCAGCGCATGGGTGTCGTCATTGGCCAGGTGGTCGGCCACGCCCGACAGGCGCGTGTGCACATCGCCGCCGCCCAGGTCCTCGGCCGTCACCACCTCGCCGGTGGCCGCCTTCACCAGCGGCGGCCCGCCCAGGAAGATCGTGCCCTGGTTCTTGACGATGATGGTCTCGTCGCTCATCGCCGGCACATAGGCGCCGCCCGCCGTGCAGCTGCCCATCACGACCGCGATCTGCGGCACGCCCTGGGCCGAGAGATTGGCCTGGTTGTAGAAGATGCGGCCGAAATGGTCGCGGTCAGGGAACACCTCGTCCTGGTTGGGCAGATTGGCGCCGCCGGAATCGACCAGGTAGATGCAGGGCAGGCGGTTCTGCTGCGCGATCTCCTGCGCGCGCAGATGCTTCTTCACCGTGATCGGGTAATAGGTGCCGCCCTTGACCGTCGCGTCGTTGCAGACGATCACGCATTCGACGCCGGCCACGCGGCCGATGCCGGCGATCACGCCGCCGCCGGGCGCGGCGTTGTCATACATGTTGAGGCCGGCCAGCGGCGCGATCTCCAGAAAGGGCGTGCCGGGGTCCAAGAGCATCTCCACCCGGTCGCGCGGCAACAACTTCCCTCTTGCCGCGTGCTTGGCGCGCGCCGCCGCGCCGCCGCCCTGGGCGATCTGTTCCAGCTTGGCGTTCAGGTCCTCGATGACGGCCCGCATCGCCTCGGCATTGGCCTTGAAATCCGCCGAACGGGCATTGAGCTTGGTGCTGAGGACAGCCATCGCATGCGTCTCCTGCTTGTATGCCGGGAATCTGAGCCCGGCTCAATTATTGAGCGGCAAGCCTCGCACGGCCGCCAAAACCCGAAGAATAAGCCATTGATGGGACCGCAAGCAAGCAAACTTGAGCTTTACTCAAAACATCAGCACAATCGCAGTCCCATGAGCCAATCCGCCGCCCTGCCCGCCCAGCGCCGCGCGCCCGTCAGCGCCAAGGCCGAGCAGCGCGTGCGCGACATTCTGCGCGTCGGCCGCGAGGTTTTTGCCGAATTCGGCTACGAGCGCGCCACCACCACCGAGATCGCGCAGCGCCTCGCGATCTCCGAGGCCACCGTCTTCACCTATTTCCGCGGCAAGCGCGAGCTGTGCATGCGCGTGATCGGGGACTGGTACGACGAGATCATCGCCGCCACCGAGGCCGGCCTGCCGCGCGACAGGCCGGTGCGCGAGCAGCTGGAGTTCATGGTCCACACCCATCTGCGCCTGTTCCTGATCCAGGGCACGGGGCTGTGCGAGCTGGTGCTGTCGGAGGGCCGCAAGCGCAACGCCCTGATGACGCGCGGCGACGACCCCGAGTTCGGCCTGGCCTTCGTCGAGCTGCAGCGCCGCTACACCGCGTCGCTGATGGAGCTGCTGGCGCGCGGCCAGGCCAGCGGCGAGGTGCGCCAGGACATCCCGCTGCGCCTGCTGCGCTCCCTGGTCTTCGGGCCGATGGAGCACATGCTGTGGGAGCTGATCGTGGCCGGCCGCCAGCTCGACGTGGACCAGAGCGCCCGCGATCTGGTGGCCCTGCTGTGGCCCGCCCTGCAGGCCCCCGACCGCGAACTGCAGACGCTGCGCCGGCTGCGCCAGGAAATGCAGCAGGCCCTGGCACGCGGCTGAGGCGCGACGCGGGCCGACCCTGGCGCTGGCATGCCGGCGCGCGCTGTGCAAGCATGCGGGCTCGCGCCGCGTCGGCGCGGCGCGGGGTGGCGATGAAGCTGGCCGAGGGCATCAGCAAGCTGGGGTTTCGGCGCTGGTACGAGCGCGAACTGCTGCAGAGCCATGGCCATCTGGTGCTGGCCTTTGTCAGCGGCGTGGGGCTGATGGCCGCCTTCGAGGGCCTGTTCACCTTCCACACCCTGGGCGACAAGCTGCAGGACCTGTTCAGCATCGGCCTGTGCGCCGGGGTCGGCATCTGGGCGCTGCGCCGCTACCTCTATCTGCTGATGCATGCGGAGGCCGCGGCCAACCAGGCCCATTGCCCCGGCTGCGGCACCTATGCGCGCTTCGTGCTGGTGCAGGCGCGCGCCGAGGAGCTGGACGTGCGCTGCCGGCATTGCCAAAGGGTCTGGCCGATCAGCACCTGAGCAGGGAAAGAACGGTTCGGCCGGTCCTGCGCACGGCGTCGCTCATCGGCGCCCTCCGCCTTGCGCGAGCCGCTGCACCAGCACCAGTTCGCAGAGCTTGAACAGCAGATAGGCGGCATTCGCCAGCAGCGCGGTCAGCGCCAGCTCCAGCAACTGCTGCAGGCCGCCCTCCCACAGACCCGGCCAGCCGGCCGCCCAGAGAAAGCCGGCATTGGCCGAGACCAGTCGCACCAGGTCCAGGGTCAGCAGGCCGAACAGCACGAAGGCCAGGGCCATCAGCAGGAAGCAGGTCGCCGCATGGCCGGCCAGCCAGGCATGCAGGCGACTGCGGGGCGGGATATCTGCCATGGTCGGGCACTCCGGTGATCGAGGGCAGGCGCAAGCCTAGCACCGGCGCGCGGGCGCCATCGGCGGCTTGGGCCCGCTACGCTAGGATCCGCGTTCCATCCTTGCCGGAGAAGTGCATGAGCATCATCAAGCTGACCGTCAACGGCAAAGCGGTGACGCTGGACGCCGACCCGGGCGAACCGCTGCTGTGGGCCCTGCGCGAAGACCTGCAGCTCACCGGCACCAAGTTCGGCTGCGGCATGGCCCTGTGCGGCGCCTGCACCGTGCACCTGGACGGCCAGCCGGTGCGCTCCTGCCAGACCCCGATCTCGGCCGCCGCCGGCAGGAAGGTCACCACCATCGAGGGCGTGGGCGCCAGCCGCACCGGCAAGGCCGTGCAGGCCGCCTGGGTGAAGATCGACGTGCCGCAATGCGGCTACTGCCAGAGCGGCCAGATCATGAGCGCCTGCGCGCTGCTGGCGGGCAAGAAGAACCCCAGCGACGCCGACATCGACGCCGCGATGAGCGGCAATATCTGCCGCTGCGGCACCTACAACCAGATCCGCGCCGCCATTCATGACGCCGCGGGCTCGCTGGCCTCCCGGCCGAAGGGAGCCTGAGATGAATATCGCACCCACCCGCCGCGAATTCCTGCAGGCCTCTGGCGCCGGGCTCGGACTCAGCCTCAGCTTTGCGCTGCCGCTGCAGGGCGCCCGCGCCCAGACCTTTTCCAACACCTTCGCGCCCAATGCCTGGCTGCGCATCACGCCGGACGGCCGGATCACCGTGGTCTGCGGCTCGGCCGAGATGGGCCAGGGCGTGCTGACCGCGATCCCGATGCTGGTGGCCGAGGAGTTGGACGCCGACTGGAAGATGGTGGGCGTCGAGCAGGCGCCGGTCGACCAGGCCTACAACAACCCGATGTTCGGCATGCAGGCCACCGGCGGCAGCACGACGGTGCGCGCCCACTGGACCCCGGTGCGCCAGGCCGGCGCCGCCGCGCGCGAGATGCTGGTGGCCGCGGCCGCCGAGCGCTGGAAGGCCGACCCCGCGACGCTGCGCACCGCCGGCGGCCAGGTGCTGGCCCCCGACGGCCGGAAGATCGGCTACGGCGCCCTGGTGCAGGCCGCCAGCCGGCAGCCGGTGCCGGCCAAGCCGATGCTGAAGTCCAGCGCCGACTTCAGGATCCTGGGCCGACCGACGCACCGCCTGGACACGCCGGCCAAGGTCAACGGCACGGCCAGGTTCGGCATCGATGCGCGGGTCGAGGGCATGCTGGTGGCCGTGATGGCGCGCGCGCCCGGCGCCGGCATCAGGCCCAAGCCCTATGACGAGGCCAAGGCCCGCGCCGTCAAGGGCGTGCACGCGGTGATCGCGATCCCCAGCGGCGTGGCCGTGCTGGCCGACGGCTACTGGGCCGCGCGCCAGGGCCGCGATGCGCTGGACGTGCAATGGGAGCTGGGCGCCCAGGCCGCGCTGAGCAGCGCCAAGGTCTCGGCCGCGCTGGACGGCGCGGCCCAGCAGGCCGGCGCGGTGGCGGCCCAGGCCGGCGATGCCCCGGGCGCGCTGGCAGCGGCCGGCCAGAAGCTGTCGGCCCGCTACGAGGTGCCTTATCTGGCCCATGCCTGCATGGAGCCGCTGAACTGCCTGGCCTGGGTACAGAAAGCACCGGGGGGCGACGAGGTCACGATCTGGGCCGGCACGCAGAGCCAGGGCCCGGCCCAGGGCATCCTCGCCCAGCTGGCGCAGGCCACGCCGGCCAAGGTCAAGATCAACACCCTGCTGCTGGGCGGCGGTTTCGGCCGCCGCTTCGCGCCCGACTTCACGATCGACGCCACCCTGCTGTCCAAGGCCAGCGGCCGGCCGGTGAAGCTGATCTACACGCGCGAGGACGACATGGCCGCGGGCTATTACCGCCCGGCCGCGCTGGTGCGCTTCGAGGGCGCGCTGGACGCCCAGGGGCGCGTGCTGGCGCTGCGCGCCGACATTGGCTGCCCCTCGATCATGGCCGCCTCGGGCTTCATGAAGATCCCGGAGAACGGCGTGGACGCGATGGCCGTCGAAGGCCTGGCCGACCAGCCCTACGAGATCCCGAATCTGCGCGTCGCCTACGGCCGCGCCGAGCCCGGCCCGCAGGTCTGGTTCTGGCGTTCGGTCGGGCATTCGCAGAACGCCTTCTTCATCGAGAGCTTCATCGACGAGCTGGCCGCCGCCGCCAAGGCCGACCCGCTGCAGTTCCGCCTGCGGCTGCTGGCCAAAAAGCCGCGCCACCGCGCGGTGCTGGAGGCCGCCGCGGCCAAGGCCGGCTGGGGCAAGCCGCTGCCGGCCGGCCGCTTCCACGGCCTGGCCGTGGCCGAAAGCTTCGGCAGCTATGTGGCCGAGGTGGCCGAGGTCTCGGTGGCCGAGGACGGCACGCCGCGGGTGCACAAGGTGACGGCGGCGGTGGACTGCGGCCAGACCGTCAACCCGCTGACGATCCAGCGCCAGATCGAGAGCGCCGTCGTCTACGGCCTGTCGGCCGCGCTCTATGGCCGCATCAGCCATAAGGACGGCCGGGTCGAGCAGGGCAATTTCCACGACTACCCGGTGCTGCGCATCAGCGAGATGCCGCAGGTGGAGGTCGTGATCCTGCCCAGCCACGAGGCCCCTGGCGGCATCGGCGAGCCCGGCACGCCGCCGATCGCGCCGGCCGTGGCCAATGCGATCTTCGCGGCCACCGGCAAGCGCATCCGCAGCCTGCCTATCGACACCGCGGCCCTGAAGAAGAGCGCCTGAGACGCCCGTGCAGCCCGGCCGGGACCCGCCCCCGGCCGACAGCGGCGGGCGGGCGCGTCCTACAGCGGCGCGGCGCTGCGCCGCCCATACTGTTTACATAGCGACTCTCGCGGTTCGCCATGAAAACCAGCCTGCTGATCCTCGGCCTCGCTCTGCAACTCGGCCTCGCCGCCACCGCCGCCCTGGCGGCGGCACCGGTCGTCAAGCCCGCGGAATCGGCGGGTCCGGCCGCCGCCGCGGCCTCGCGCCCCGGTGCGCCGCTGAATCCCGCGGTGCGCGCCGCCGAGAATGCCCGCACGCCCGGCGAACTGCGGCCCCGCGAGGCGGTGGTGCCGCAGATCACCGTGCCGCTGAAGCGCCGCGACGCGGCCGCGCCGGCGGACAAGTCGGTGTCCGCCGCGCCCGTCCCCTCAGGCCCCGTCATCAACGATGCCACGGCGCGCTGCCGCGCGCTCGACGACGCGCAACAGCGCGCCGCCTGCCAGCGTCGGGCGGACGCCGCGGCCTCGGCACCCCGCTCGATGGCGCTTTGAGCGCGGTTCGGCCGGTTAGGCCGGTTCCGGTTCAGGCGGCTTCGGCGCTGGCCGGATAGCCCGCCTCGTCCAGGGCCCTGGCCAGCACCTCCCGGTCCAGGCCCGTGTCGATCTGCACGCGCCGCGCCTCGCGATCGAACTGCAGTGTGGCCGCGGGATCGAGTTCGCGCACGGTCTCGGTGATGGCGGCCACGCAGTGGCCGCAGCTCATCGCGGGCAGATGAAAAAGATGGGGATTGGGCATCGCCGGACTCCTTGAGATTGGACAATGGGCCCAGCTTAATCCTTGCCATGATGGCAAGGTCAAGACCCCAGGCCCCCGCAAGCCGCGCTTGACCTTGCCATCATGACAAGGTCCAAGCTGGCGCCATGAACCAGATGCTCACCCTCCCCATCGAAGGCATGACCTGCGCCTCCTGCGTCAAGCGGGTCGAGCAGGCGCTGCGCGCCGTGCCCGGCGTGCGGGACGCCACCGTCAACCTCGCCACCGAGGCGGCCAGCGTCGAGGGCCCGGCCGCACCGGCCGCGCTGCGCGCCGCCATCGAGGCGGCCGGCTACGGCCTGAAACAGCAAGACCTGACCCTGACAATCGAGGGCATGACCTGCGCCTCCTGCGTCGGCCGGGTCGAGAAGGCGCTGCGCAAGGTCGCGGGCGTGACCGCGGCCGATGTCAATCTGGCCACCGAAACCGCCCAGGTCTCCCTGCTGGCCGGCACCGACAGCGCGGCGCTGCTGGCCGCGGTGGCCAAGGCCGGCTACCAGGCCAGGCTGGCGCGGCCGGCGGCCGCGGCCCGGCCGGCCTGGGATGCCAGCGGCTGGCCGGTGCTGATCGCCGCGCTGCTGTCGGCGCCGCTGGTGCTGCCGATGCTGGGCCTGGCCGTGGGCGCGCATTGGATGCTGCCGGGCTGGCTGCAGCTGGCACTGGCCACGCCGGTGCAGTTCTGGCTGGGCGCGCGCTTCTACAAGGCGGGCTGGGCCGCGCTGCGTGCCGGCAGCGGCAATATGGACCTGCTGGTGGCGCTGGGGACCAGCGCCGCCTTCGGCCTGAGCCTGTGGCAGCTGCTGCGCGGCGAGGGCGGACATGCGCTGTACTTCGAATCGGCCGCCGTCGTGATCACCCTGGTGCGCCTGGGCAAATGGCTGGAGGCCCGCGCCAAACGCCAGACCACCGCCGCGATCCGCGCACTGCAGGCCCTGCAGCCCGAGACCGCGCGCGTGCTGCGCGACGGCGCCGAGCAGGAGCTGCCGCTGGCGGCGCTGAGGCATGGCGACGAGGTGATCGTGCGTCCCGGCGAGCGCATCCCGGTCGACGGTGAACTGCTGGAAGGCGGCAGCCAGGTGGACGAATCGCTGATCACCGGCGAGAGCCTGCCGGTCGACAAGGCCCCTGGCGCGCGGCTGCTGGGCGGCAGCGTCAACGGCGAGGGCCTGCTGCGCCTGCGCTGCACGGCGCTGGGCGCCGAGTCGACCCTGGCGCGCATCGCGCGCATGGTCGAGCAGGCGCAGGGCCACAAGGCGCCGATCCAGCGCCTGGTGGACCGGGTCAGCGCGGTCTTCGTGCCGGTGGTGCTGGGCATCGCGCTCGCCACGCTGCTGGGCTGGGGCTTCGCCGGCGGCACGGATTCGGGCGCTTGGCAGCGCGGTCTGCTGAATGCGGTGGCCGTGCTGGTGATCGCCTGCCCCTGCGCGCTGGGCCTGGCCACGCCGGCCGCCATCATGGCCGGCACCGGCGTGGCGGCGCGCCACGGCATCCTGATCAAGGACGCCGAGGCGCTGGAGCATGCGCACCGCGTCGGCCTGGTGGCCTTCGACAAGACCGGCACCCTGACCGAGGGCAAGCCGCGCCTGGTGGCCGCCGAGGGCCTGGCGGTACGGGACCCTGAGCTGCTGCGCCTGGCCGCCGCCCTGCAGGCCGGCAGCGAGCATCCGCTGGCCCATGCGGTGCGCGATGCCGCCAGGGACATCGCCGTACCCGCGGCGCAGCAGCTGCGGGCCGTCGCCGGCCGTGGCCTGCGCGCCAAGGTCGACGGGCAAGACCTGGCGCTGGGCAGCGGCCGCTTCATGCGCGAACTGGGCATCGACCTGAGCGCGCAACTGCCGCGCGCCGAGGCGCTGCAATCGGAAGGCCGCACCGTCTCCTGGCTGGCCGTGCTGGGCGAGCAGCCCCGGGCGCTGGGCCTGCTGGCCTTCGGCGATGCGCCGAAGCCCGAGGCCAGGGCGGCCGTGCTGGCCCTGCATGCCCAGGGCATCAGGACCGCCCTGGTCAGCGGCGACAACCGCGGCGCCGCCGAGCGCGTGGCTCGCGAGCTGGGCATCGACGAGGTGCGCGCCGAGGTGCTGCCCGAGGACAAGGCGCGCATCGTCGGCGAACTCAAGGACAACGGTGGCCGGGTGGTGGTGGCCATGGTGGGTGACGGCATCAACGACGCCCCGGCCCTGGCCGCCGCCGACGTGGGCCTGGCCATGGCCACCGGCACCGAGGTGGCGATGGCCGCGGCCGGCATCACGCTGATGCGCGGCAACCCGGCCCTGGTGGCCGATGCCATCGCCATCTCCAGGAGGACCTACGCGAAGATCCGCCAGAACCTGTTCTGGGCCTTCATCTACAACCTGGTGGGCATCCCGCTGGCGGCCCTTGGCCTGCTGAATCCGGTGCTCGCCGGCGCGGCGATGGCGCTGTCCAGCGTCTCGGTGGTCGGCAATGCGCTGCTGCTCAAGCGCTGGAAAGGGCAAGCCTCATGAACATCGGCGAAGCGGCCACCCGCTCCGGCATCTCGGCCAAGATGCTGCGTCACTACGAGTCGCTCGGCCTGCTGCCGGCGGTGGCGCGCAGCGAATCGGGCTACCGCCAGTACGGCGACAAGGACGTGCACACCTTGCGCTTCATCCGTCGCGCGCGCGACCTGGGCTTCTCGATCGCCGAGATCGGCGAGCTGCTCAGGCTCTGGCAGAACCGCCGCCGCAGCAGCGCCGAGGTCAAGCGCATCGCGCTGGCCCATGTGGCCGATCTGGAGCGCCGCCTGGCCGAAATGCAGGCGATGAAGCGCACGCTGGAGGAGCTGGCAGGCTGCTGCCATGGCGACGAGCGGCCCGACTGTCCGATCCTGGAAAACCTGTCGGGCGATCTGCCCTAGTCTTACTGTGTCATAAAGTAGATAATGCGATCCTCTCAACTTCATGCCGGAGGATCGATGAACGCAGCCGAGCGCTTTGATCGCTATCTCGAGCAGTTGAGTGCGGGACTGGGTCACGCAGACCGGCATGCCGGTCTGCGCGGCTACTGCACGGGACTGATGCTGCCGCTGTCGCGCAAGAGCGTGGAGCCGATGGCCGCACGCGTGGACCCGCTGCACGCCAGCGCCCGGCATCAGGCGCTTCACCACTTCGTGGCCACGGCGGAATGGTCTTACACGGAGATGCTGCGTCGGGTCGCCCAGTGGGTGATCCCCAAGATGGACTTCCGATCGGGGGGCTGGTGGATCATCGACGACACCGGCTTCCCCA